>JBJEAW010000067.1:0-65984 GCA_051869435.1 Prevotella sp.
GTTAAGAGCTTGCTCTTATAAGACCAAAGCGGAAGACTGACGCCAGGGGGCTCTGTCCCCCCCACATACTCTTCAAGGGGTTTATAATGGTTTTTGTGATACATAACTGACACAGGGCTTTACTGGTAACCCGAAATAATTCTGCACACCCACTTACAGGTAAAGACAAGATAACACATATAGGGGCAAGGCCAAAGACAGCCTTGCCCTCCCCTTTGCAAACATACATTTTGACTATGAGCCGTAGATTACAGAACCGTATAGCCTCCAGCCGCCTCTCGCTGCCTGTCATGCTCCTGTATGCCATGGCGGCATGGACGGGGCTACTGCTTGACGACCCCTCCCTGTGGCCGTCGCTCGTGCTGTTCTGCATAGCGACATACCTCATTATCGAGCTGAATAACCGCAACGCCCTCATGCGTCAGTACAGCCGCATGATGAGCTGTTCATACATCGCCATGATGACCATGTGCCCGTGGCTGCTTGCCGATGTCCGCGTCATGGCCTTCCAGGTGTGTGTCATAGCCGCCTTCTCGCTCATCTTCATGTCCTACCAGCGGCGTGACGATATGGGCCATTGCTTCTGGGCTTACCTCTTCATAGGCCTCGCGTCATTCTTGTGGCCCCCGGTGCTGATACTTGTCCCAGTGTTCTGGGTAGGCGTGGCGTCATGCCTCATGTCGTTCAGCCTGCGGGCATTCTTCGCCTCCATCATCGGGATTGTCACGCCTGTGTGGATAGCCCTCCCCATAGTGTTCTATAGCGGAGAGTATGATACGGCGGCCGCCATCCTCGATGGCCTCATGCCAGGAGATGCCCTCCTGCAGGCTGTCTGCTCGCCGTCCCTCCTCCTCTCCCTGCCCCTTGACGTCAGCCCCCTCAGGCTCGCCTCCACTCTGCTCGTCGCCGTCATGATGCTCATAGGCATAGCCCATTTCTTCCGCCAGAGCTATAACGACAAGATACATGTGCGTATGCTCTACCAGTTTTTCACGCTCGTGGCCGTGGTGATGCTTGTCGTGCTGTGCGCCATACTCTTTCTGCCGTTCGCGGCCCATCCCGCTGCCGACTGTGTCCTCTCGGCCTTGATAGTGTGCGCATCGCCGTTTATAGCCCATTATGTGACATTCACCTCGTCACGCCTCTCTAACACCGTGACCATACTGGGCCTCATCATCATACTGACGCTCACAGCCCTGGGGAGCCTCCCCCGCGACATCATCCCCCTCCCGTCACTCCTCTCCTCGTGAGATAATCCAAGGTGATAAATAGAACATACCCTAACTTATACGAATAGAAAAAAAATATGCTTGACACATTGATACCGATACTCCAGAGCTATGGCTTCTGGGGTATGTTCATAGCGGCCTTTATCGCCGGCAGTTTCTTCCCCTGGAGCAGCGAGGCCATCATGTTAGGCCTCATGGCCGCCGGGCTCGACCCCCTCGGCCTCGTCCTGTATGGCTCGGCAGGCAATGTCCTCGGCTCTATGTTCAACTATTGGGTGGGACACCTCGGGCGGATGGACTGGATAGAACGCTATCTCCACGTCAAGAAAGAAAGCCTCGACCGTGCGCGCCGCTTCATGGGCGGACATGGGGCATGGATAGGGTTCTTCGCCTTCCTCCCCATAATAGGCAGTGCCATAACGATACTTCTCGGCCTCATGAGGGCAAACCTCCCCGTCACCGTCCTCTCGATAACAATAGGAAAGGTGCTGCGCTACGCGATACTTGTCTATGGGGCACATTTCGTGATTTGATGTGACAGACAGACTGACGGATGCGCATGTTTTTTAATCCGAGAATTGTAATGTTAGTTAAAATATATCTGTGGTATATACTCTATATCACAGATTTTTTGTATTTTTGCGTGATATTAAGTAGGTGTGCAGAGTCTTTTTATAATCCTTTTACTGCCTACCGCGCATTATCAGTACGTGATAACAGTCGAGTAGGAGTTGCTACGCTCCTTTATATCACATGCTGATTCTGCATCACTATGCAATACAATCATTGTAAAAAGAATTCTGCACACCTACTTATAGGCAGGAGAGGCTGTATCGTATATACACGCACACCATGCCCCCATGAAACATCATACATACTGAAAACATCATGACAGACAATACAACCACGACAGCCCCGGCAGCAGACAGCATCCCAGCCCCCGCCCCTGACGGCACACAGCGGAGGGAGGGTGAGGGCAGAAACCCATTCATGCTGCCGTACGGCACACCCCATGACACCGTCCCGTTCGACAGAATCAGGATGGAACACTATGAGGAGGCCATCATCGAGGGTATGAGACGCGAGAAAGAGGAGTTTGAGAGAATATGCAACAATCCGGCGGCCCCGACGTTCGATAATACCGTATCTGTCGATTGGGGCGACGGGCAGAATTATTATTACGGCCTCCTCGGGCGTGTCATGACCGTCATGGGCAATCTGCTCTCTGCCGAGACGAACGACGAGATGGAGGCCTTGTCGGTGAAGATGCAGCCACTGCTAACACAACACTCCAACGACATGACCCTCGACCCACGCATGTTCGCCCGTATCAAGCAAGTCTATGACCGGTATGCCGATGGGAAGGCTGAACGCGAATACACGATAGAGGAGGAGAAAGTGCTGAAGGACAGCTATGATGGAATGGTCAGAATGGGAGCGTTACTCGACGACGAGGGGAAGCGGAAACTGAGAGGGATGCTTGAGGAGGCCGATATGCTCGGGCTAAGATTCTCACAGAATCTGCTGAAAGAACAGAAGGCGTTCTCGCTCCACCTGACAGATGAGGCAGACCTTGACGGACTGCCAGAGCGTGTCGTGGCGGCCGCGGCCGTAGCGGCGCGCGAGAGGGAAGGGGCTGAAAAGGACGATGGTGTCGGCAATGATGGCTATGGATGGCTCTTCACGCTCGACTTCCCCTCATACTCACCCTTCATGACCTACTCCACACGCCGAGCTCTGAGACAGAAGATGTATATGGCAAACGCCACGGTCTGTATGCAAGATAATGAGGAGAACAATACCGAGATATGCAGGCGCATCGTCAATCTGCGCACCGAGATAGTGCAACTCTTGGGGTATGAGACGTATGCTGACTTTGTGCTCGTCAAGCGCATGGCCTCCTCGGTGGAAAATGTCCGTCACCTCTTCGGCCAGCTGATAAAGGCTTACAAGCCTACGGCATTGAGGGAGACAGAGGATATAAGGGCGACGGCAAGGAGGACAGAGGGGGAAGACTTCGAGATGGAGCCGTGGGATGTCATGTTCTATGGCCACAAGCTGCAGATGGAGCGCTACAATCTTGACAGCGAGGTGCTGCGCCCATATTTCAAGCTCGACAATGTCATCAGCGGGGTGTTCTCTCTCGCCACGAGACTCTACGGCATAACGTTCAAGGAGAACAAGGATATACCGGTATATCATCCTGATGTCAAAGCCTATGAGGTGTATGACGAGGACGGGACATACCTCGCCGTGCTGTATGCCGACTTCTATCCACGTAAGGGCAAACACAGCGGGGCGTGGATGACAGAATACAAGAGCCAGTATATCAAGAGCGACGGGGAGAACGTGCGCCCTCATGTGTCGCTCGTGACAAACTTCACAAAACCGACAGCCGGCAAGCCTGCGCTGCTCTCATTGGGAGAGGTGGAGACATTCCTGCATGAGTTCGGGCACACACTCCACGGAATGTTCGCCAATACCCACTACGCCTGCCTGTCAGGCACATCAGTATGCCGCGACTTTGTCGAGCTGCCGTCACAGTTCATGGAGAATTATGCTGTCGAGCCTGACTTCCTGCGCACCTTCGCCTTCCATTATGAGACAGGCGAGGCGATGCCCGACGAGCTGATAAAACGCATACGCGACTCCAGAAACTTCAATGTGGCAAGGGCTTGCCTGAGACAAGTGGGCTACGGCTTGCTGGATATGGCATACCACACGCTGAGAGACAAGCTTGAGGGAGATATCGTAAAGTTTGAGAAAGAGGCATGGAAAGACGCAATGGTCGATAGGCAGCGCACGGACACGTGCATGACGGTACAGTTCTCACATATCATGGACGGAGGATACAGCGCCGGATACTACAGCTATAAATGGGCTGAGGTGCTTGATGCTGACGCGTTCGCCGTATTCCGCAAGGAAGGCATCTTCAACCGCGAGACAGCACGGCGGTTCCGTGACTGCATCCTGTCACGCGGCGGGACGGAACACCCCATGACTCTCTACAAACGCTTCAAAGGCTCTGAGCCCACCATAGACGCGCTGATGGAACGTAACGGCATACGGCCTTGACCCCCAAAGGACTCCTGGCTGCTGCTGGTTCCCCACCGGGCTATATGGACGGGATATCCGCTCTGCCACAGAGATCTGTACCCCCGCAACCCTCCCCCTCCCCATTCCACACAGAAAACTCTCCCCCCCAAAAAACTCTACCCCTCTCATGGAAGAACAAAAAGACAAACAACACCAGCTTGACTGCCGATATCTACGTATGGCAATGATATGGGCCGAGAACTCATACTGCCGTCGCAGACAGGTGGGGTGTCTCGTCGTAAAGGACAAACGCATAATATCCGACGGATATAACGGCACGCCGTCAGGATTCGACAACGTATGCGAGGACGACAGCAACGTCACGCTGCCATACGTGCTGCACGCTGAGGCGAATGCCATCACGAAGCTGGCACGCTCGCATAACAACAGCGACGGAGCGACACTTTACGTGACTGACGCCCCCTGTATAGAATGCTCAAAGCTGATAATCCAGGCAGGCATAAAACGCATAGTCTATGCTCACCCTTACCGTCTCACGGACGGGCTGGATCTCATGAGACGTTCCGGGATAGAGATAAAATGTATAGAAGACCCTACAAAATGATGGACAATAAAAAAAACCTTATGCCGCTGATGCTGGCAGTAGCTACTGTGATAGGCATCCTTATAGGCTCATTTTATGCCAACCACTTTGCTGGCAACAGACTGAACATAATAAACACAGAGTCTAACAGGCTTAACAATCTCCTGCATATTATTGACGACCAGTATGTGGACAGCGTGGATGTCAATGAGCTCGTCGAGAAGGCTATACCGCAGATTCTCTCCGAGTTAGACCCCCATTCAGTCTATATGAACGCCCGTGACGTAGCTACATTGAACGACGACCTGAAAGGCTCTTTCTTCGGTATAGGTATAGAATTCACCATACGCCAGGACACAATCCATGTGCAGAACGTCATCAGCGACGGCCCCGCCGAGAGGGCTGGAATCGTCGCCGGCGACAAGATCGTGGCTGTTGACGGGAAACCTTTTGTCGGGAAAATTGTCACACAGGACGAGGCAAGACGACGCCTGAAGGGAGAGAAAGGCACAAAGGTGACTGTCGGAGTGATGAGCTACGGCAGCAAGAAAATAAAGACCATGACCCTGACACGTGACGAGATAAAGACCCAAAGCGTCACCGCCGCATACATGCTGAACGACAATACGGGATATATAAAGGTCAAGAACTTCGGAGAGAACACTTACGCTGAGCTCCTCGTCGCTCTCGCGACATTGTCACAGAACGATTTGCGCAATCTCGTCATCGACCTGCGCGACAATACAGGAGGATACATGCAGACAGCCATACAGATGGCAAATGAGTTCCTCCCGGCCAAACGCCTCATAACATACATGGAGGGAAGAAAGTCGCCACGCAAGGATTTCACAAGCGACGGACGCGGCTCATACCAGACCATACCCCTCTGTGTCCTCATAAACGAGGTGTCAGCCTCGTCAAGCGAGATATTCGCCGGGGCGATACAGGACAATGACCGTGGCACCATCATCGGCCGGAGGTCATTCGGCAAGGGCCTCGTACAGCAGCAGATATCATTCCCCGACGGCTCGCTCATAAGGCTTACAATAGCAAGATACTACACGCCCTCAGGACGCTGCATACAGAAACCGTATGAAATGGGAGACGGCGAAGGGTATGAGAACGACCTCCTTGAGAGATACAAGCACGGAGAATACTTCTCGCAGGACAGCATACGCCACGAAGGGCCGGCCTACCATACAAGGATAGGACGCACAGTGTATGGCGGCGGAGGCATAACCCCTGACATATTCGTGGCAGAGGACACGACAGGCATGACATCATATTACAAGCAGGCCTCCATGACAGGACTGATACTACAGTTCGCCTATACATATACTGACGACAACCGGTTGAAACTCAACAATTTCAAAGAAATGATGCAGCTGGCCGACTATCTCGTCAGACAGAACACCGTAGAGCTCTTCGCCAATTATGCCGACAAGAATGGGCTTCAGAGGCGTAACCTCATGATACGTAAATCGCACGCACTGCTTGAGAGATATATCAATGCGAGAATAATCTACAATATGCTCGACGAGCAGGCCCTCAATGAGTATCTGAATCTTGACGACCCTGTCGTGATGCGTGCACTTGATGTCTTCAAGCGAGGTGAGGCTTTCCCTAAACTAAAGAAAGAAAAGGATAAAAATCCCTCAAAGGCCAAAAAGTTAGGATATACACACATATATGGTAGCCAAGAGAATATTGCGGAGACACATACGCTCGCTATTGCGTGAGCAGAAGCCAGAGGCGCTTATAGCCGCTTCTGATGTTGTCTCCCGTGCCATCCTGACCCATCCACGGGTGACGGCAGCAAGGAGCGTTCTCGCTTTCTGGCCGCTCCCTGACGAGGTTGACATACGTGAGGCTGTCCGACAGCTGCGCGCCATGGGGCATGAGATATACCTGCCACGTGTCGTCTCTGATACAGAGATGGTCGCCTGCCCATACTATGACGACAGCAGCCTCATGCCCGGAGCCTTTGGCATCTTGGAGCCCGTAACGCCACCATGCCCCATTCCAGATGGGTGCGTGGCGATAATACCAGGCATGGCATTCGACAGAGAATGTCACCGCCTCGGACGTGGGAAGGGCTATTATGACAGATTCCTGTCAACGTGCCATCCCTACACAATAGGAACATGCTATCCGTTCCAGATTGTCAGTGAGGTGCCTCATGATGAGTATGACATCCCTGTCAACGAGGTGCTGCTTGGAGAGACAGTGGAAGGCTTCTGACAAAAACGCCTTATCCCCCCCCACACACATTTCCATACGCACATTCTCGTCTGGCCAAGAAGAGAAAAGACGCTCCACGCCGCAAAGATATCTGGAGATACGTCTGGCTTGCTGAGCTTTGAAACAAAACATATAAACCTTACGATATACGACCCATGAATCCATTTAAGGTAATCATTGTAGAAGATGTTGCCCTTGAGCTTAAGGGCACAGAGGGAATAATACGCAGCGATATCCCAGAGGCAGAGATAATAGGTGCGGCACAGAACGAGGCAGAGTATTGGCGCCTTATAAAGCAGTCGCAGCCTGACCTCGTGCTCCTCGATTTGGGGCTGGGAGGCTCGACAACCGTTGGAGTAGAGATATGCCGGCAGACAAAACAGACGCGTCCGAAGGTGAAAGTGCTTATCTTTACGGGCGAGATACTCAACGAGAAGCTCTGGGTTGATGTCCTTGATGCCGGTGCCGACGGCATAATCCTCAAGACAGGAGAGCTGCTGACACGGCGTGACGTGGTCGCTGTCATGAGCGGCAAGCAGCTCGTCTTCAACCAGCCGATACTCGAGCGCATAGTAGAACGCTTCAAGCAGACCATAGGAGCCGAGATAATGAAGCAGGACGCAAAGATACGCTTTGAGGTGGATGAGTATGATGAGCGTTTCCTGCGCCATCTCGCACTTGGATACACAAAAGAGCAGATAACGTCATTGAGGGGGATGCCCTTCGGCGTGAAGTCGCTCGAAAAGCGGCAGGCAGAGCTGATACAGAAACTCTTCCCAGGGAAAAGCGGCATAAACGCCACAAGGCTTGTGACGAAGGCTCTCGAACTGCATATTATAGATATAGACAATCTCGTCCCAGATGAAGAGTGACAGACTTTTCTCTCGCCATATCATAGCCCTCACCGTCGTCGTGCTGACAGCCCTTCAGATTGTCATCATCATTGTCTCATGGCTTGTCCCAGCTATATATCCGTATAGCGACATGCGGCCGCTGCTGTCATCTGAGGGTATCCGGTTCCTTGTCGGGCGTCTGTTGTCAGAGATGTCCTTGCCCCCACTCTTGTGGATAATCCTCTCGGCCATGTCGTGGGGTCTGCTCCGTGGAAGCGGGCTGCTGGAGACAGTCACGAGTCTCGTGCGTAGCCATTCAGCCCCTCCTTTTGCCATACGCCTCTCGCTTTATGCGGCGGCGGCTGTGGCCGTGGCGGCCATAATCGTTGTCGGGCTGATGACGTTGGCGCCAGGAGCCATCCTGCTGAGTGCTACGGGCGGCATATGGGCGAGCAGTTTTCTTTACGGACTGATACCTCTCATAGCCCTTACAGTGGCTGTCGCAGCATCAGCCTACGGCTCTTTCTCGGCGAGGTTCTCTGGCGTCTTGTCGTTCCTTGATGCCATGACAGCCGGCCTGCGTTCCGCCTCACCTCTCATTGTGCTTTATGTCTTCATTATGCAGTTTGTTATGTCCCTGCTATATGTGTTTGGGATAACGATATGACGACCCCTATACAAAATAAACGGGTGGCGGGTGGCAATACACATTTCTTTAGTGTTTGCCACCCGCCACCGTCGCTTTATCTATATGCCATACTCTCCTCCTCCTTCATCTCAAAAAGCTGATAAAAGGCTTTATGCAGGGAGTGGATGGCAGTTTCTTTGATAGGGCGCATACCTTGCGGTTATGACTGTCGTCTTATTGGTCTTGCAAACATCATGTCGAGCATTTCCAGAGGATATGGACATGGTGCTCCTGTCTCTTTTGCCGTGTCAAGCCTCTTGCAGGCCTGCCTGATGCTGTCCTCATCATAGAACTTGAGGATAAGTGTGAATATCTCCTCTATCCGTTCTGCATCGGACGGGGTGAACATGCCTGAACTTATAAAAGCGCCTTTATGTGAGGGCATGATTGAGTGATAATAGTATGCCCAGATCAGGAACTGGAAACAGAGCTCAGGTGTGATGATTATGTCATGCATGATTCTTTTGTCTTTATCGGGGATTAGAAATGTCTGTGGGTGTGATAATCTTCTTTTTCGAGGGGGGCTGCTGATACAGGGAAAATGTGTCATAACTGTTTGTAACGACCGCCACGAGGCATAACCCTGTCGGTCGCTGGCCGACGGGAAAAAAGAAAGATCATCTTCCCGATTCTGTATTGTATATCCTCTTGTCTTGAGGCTTAGCCTTAGGTGCCAGATTAGAGGCTTCTGGCGAGGTCTCTGCCACATGGCTCTCAGTGAGGATATGCCAAGGGTCAGCCGTATGATTCTTCTCTGCCGCCTCGTTATGCTTGCGGGTCCATATGCGTGCCATAAACTTGTGAATATAATTAAAAGTGGGGCATTTATAGAACCCACCTAAATGTTGAGAACGTATGAAAAGCATGTAATCCCCTCCTATCATGCCGGAGCAGGATAGCCTAATGGCTTATAAAGTATAAACAGCAGACACAGTGGTCTTTATTATGCCCGCCGTGTCTGCTGTTCACATTCCATGTTTTCTGCCGTTGTGGAGCTGGAGGGAGTCGAACCCTCGTCCAAACAGGGAAACAATATGCTTTCTACATGTTTATTCCAGCCTTCGTTTTCGTGCGGCAGCAAGACCTGGACCACCCATCTGACGCCTTAGTCTCATAAGAATCTCGCCAATAGTCCGAGACAAACACATGGCTATCCCCGATTTTCCTACACCGCTATACCAGACGCTTCGGGACAAGAGCTTCTGAGCGATGTCTCGTCCCAGCACCTTGTGCCGGGATTAAGCCAGTAATCTACTGTACTTCGATTAGGCAGCGAGAGCGTAACGTGTTTCGCCAGATAAATTGTTGATAGCAGAGATTTAGGAGCTTACCATCTCAGCTCCACATGCTTACATACCGCCTCGACCCGCTGTCAAATCCAAACAGCCCCATTGGGTGCCGTCATCAAAGGAGGAGAATCCCTCCCACTCGTTAGCGGAAAAGACTGTCGGTGTCCTGGCTACGTGATGACAAGCGGTGGTATCTTCGCATAAAGATGCTTCTGGATGGCAAAGGTACACATTTTCCTGCTTACCGCCAAATATTTCGCATGATATTTTCTGTTTGAGCGTTCCCTATAACATAAAACGCCACTATAGTCTCGTGGGTATGCGGTGTGGTATTGTGAGACAATCTCAGAAATCATATCGTCTCATTTTTGATATCCAATACCGCCGCAAGTCTTCCCATCTGTAATATGGATATCTGACAGGCTCGGCCGGCAGCGATACCTCACGCTCGTTTAACAGCGCTTTCACGAGTATGTCACGTCCGCCCCTCTTGTCGCGGTAGAATACGAGCTGTATGTTTGATGCCATAGGGAATATCTCGTAGTTGCGCCATGCATGGTCGAGGGTGTCAAGACTGGCCACCTGCACGCCTGCATTGCCTGCCTCCATCAGTGCCACGAGTGGCATAAGGCATGCCTCATGGCCGAATCGCAGCGTCGCTCCGTGAAATCCGTCTTTCCCGACAAGTGAGTCCGCTGCAAGGACGAAATCGTCGAGAAGCCATTTCTGACGCCAGGGGGCTATCCCACCTGTCTGTGGGGCTGCGGCGTATGACAGATACCATTTCACATTCTGCAGGCGCCAGAGGTCATAACGCTCCTCTGGAGAGAAATACTGGCTGAGGTTCATGTCATAGCCGTCAGACGGCTTGTGCGACTGCATGTTGCTGGCAAGGTCGAAAAGCCTGACCATGAAATCGGCTTGTGTCTCGGCCGGCACACGCCCGGGATGGACAACCAGAAGGCTCATGAGGCGCTGGGGATGGATGTACCTCTTCTTATACTCCTTGTATATCTTGTCGCCGTGCTTCAGGGAGTCTTTTATCTGTCGCGGCAGTGAGGGGTGGGCGAGATAGTCTTGCCACTCTCTCTTGCCCGCTTCCGTCACGACCCATACATCGGCCATGCGCTCTATCACCTCGGCCTCTTCTGCCATGCTCTTGACACAGCGTGGCACATATGACGAGCGTGCGTGTATGTATGCGGTCTTGTTGAATATTTCTGGGAACCGCTCACACATGCGGCGCGCTATCCCGTTATGCTGCTCGAAACCTAACGGTGTTAGCACGCCGAGCTTCTCGTCAGGTGACAGCGAGCGCAGGCGCTTCAGGTCGGCAAGAAGCGTGGTGCCCGTATCTGTCAGGCCGCCATCCTCCCTCAGCTTTTCGAGTGTCTTTATCGGCATATCGTAATGCTTGGGGTTTATAAGCCATCGTGAGCCATGGCGGGCGTATGTTGACATGTAGAATGGCTCATAGCCATCGGGGGGCGGGGTCATGGTATGCGGGGTTGCCGCATAGAGGTTGTCGTATGCTGTGTAGTTGCTTGCCGATAGTGACGGCCATGAGCTGAATGTCGTGTATGCGTCATCTGTCAATGTCTGGGCGTGGAGCGTCAGGGGGCAGAAGAAGAGTGTGAGGGATGGTATGGCGTGCAGGAGTCTCATGATTATCTCGGTTCGTTATTTTGTCGTTGTCAATGTGTGGGGGATGCCTCTCTCATGTCGCACAAGGCTGTCAGAGAGGGGGTGGGCTGCTTGCGGATATGTGGGTATATGACAAAGACAGACAGAGAGATTCGTGTGTTGTCATGAGCGTCGTGCCCAGTTCTCTCTGTCTGTCTATTCTGTCTCGGCCCATATGTCTGTGGGCTCGTCTGTTCTTGTGTGTAGGGGGGAGGGATTATCCCAGCATCTTCTTGCGTGCGCCGGCGAGCTCGTCCTTAATCTCGCCAAGCTCTTTCTTCAGCTCGTCAACCGTTGTGGCGTTGATCTTCTTCAGAGGCTGTATGGCGTCAGCGAGTCCCTGTACCTCTGCGTCATATACAGAGAGGCGGTCGATGGCGTCAAGGATGAGGACGATGCGGAATGTGATGTTCGCCACATCCTCGTCATTATATCCCTCAAGGAATTTGTCTGCGTTCATGCTGGCAACATAAAGCTGCTCTATCGTTGCGGCGCATGTCGCTGTCCAGAAGAAGTGTATGCGTCCGCTCTTCTCCTCTGCCTCATATATCTCTTTCTCTATCTGCTGGAACGAGCCGTTGCCCTTCAGCTTCTCAAGGGCTGGGTCATTAATGTCGGCAAGGAGCTTGGCTATAGCTGTCTCATAGTCAGTGGTGTCCATCTCGTATAATGCGGCGACAGCCTGGTCTGTCTGCAGAAGAGCGAATGCCGCATATTTCTGCAGGATTGTCTGCAGGTCGTTTGTTGTTGCCGGGTCGAGGAGATAGGTTGGCTTCACTTTCTTCTCGTCGGCTGTAAGCTTTATCTCGCTATTGCTTATAGCCTGGTATAGCGGTGTGAATTTCTTTGTGCTGATTTCTGCCGCGATGCTGTCAAGGTGCATCTTTACAGATGCTTCTATCTGCTGCTGGTCGAATGATTTTGCGATGCTGTCTGAGTCCTGGCCAGAAGCGTCGGCGTTTGTCTTGTTTCCACATGAAGCGAGTACCATAGCCGCCAAGGCTATGACAACGAGAGTTAATTTTTTCATGATTCTTAGGTTTTATATGTTATTTTATATTTTTCTGCATTGTTTTATACTGCAAAGTTACGATTTATTTTTATAATACCAAATTTTAGACATGTTTTTTTCTCTAATTTGTCGTGTTTGAAATTGATGTCTGAATCCTCACTATTGGTCACTGCCGATGGTTCCGCTTGCCGCTTACTGTCAGGATGCTATCCTTTCTTGCGGACATAACGCCCCGGGATATCAAGTATGAGCATCACTGAGGTGATGATGGAGAATATGACCATGACAATGATGTTGTACCAGAGTGTCGGAATCTCAATGCTGCCAATCGTCTTTACAGGGCTGTAGAATGGCGCGCGGCCACATTTGCTTTGAGGTGTCAGGAATATGTGTCCGGCTCTTGCCACAATGTGTCCGTTTACGATGTCATGTGTGTGGCGGCTGTTGGCGTTTACGACGATGTTCTCAAGCTGAAGGTTATAGTGGTTGCGCCTCAGCCTGCGGTATTCCTCTTTCCCCATCATGGAGAGGCGTGCGGAGATGATGCTGTCCTCCTGGAGTGTCGCCCTGTTGCCACGGTCAGAGAGGATGCTCTCTATGCTGTCTGTGTATGAGCGGAGTGACGCATAGTCATATTTGCCTGCATAAGGATGCATCCCCGCGAAATGAGCCACTCGCGGCAGGCTGTTGCGGATGATTCCCGTGCGCTCAGGCTTTGGGGTCTCCCCACGTTCCTGCTCGGCTCTCATGGTCTCTATCTGTGTCTGTATCTCTGCGAGATATGCCATGCGGTAGTATTGTGTCTCGTATTTCTGCTTGTGGGTGTCATACAGCTCTTTCTCGTATGCGTTGTATGTGAACTGTGAGACAGCAAGAGCCTCGTATGCCCAGCGTGACGGGATGGCGTCGCCGACAAGCGGCACGTTGCCTGTCGTGGAGCGTGGGGTGAGGTCAGAGAAGTCAACGACCAGTCCGCACAGCAGTATCTGGGGTATCAGCAGTATCGGGATGGTGATGTATATGCTGACAACTGAACTGAGGCACTGTGAGAGCAGCAGACCCGTCAGGCCTGACAAGAATGCCGCAAGGAACAATATTCCCCACCATATGCCGAAGATGTCATGTATGCCCATGATGGTGTTGCCGATGATGACAAATGTGAGTGTCTGGAACAGGACAACAAATGCCATCAGCACTATCTTCGACATTATATAGCCGGGATAGCTCAGTCTGAGGAAACGCTCGCGCTTCAGAAGTAGCCTGTCGCGTATGATGTCCTCGGCCGACCCGCTCATGCCTACAAACGTGGCCACAATTACCGACATGAAAATGTAGCTGACAAGATTCTTGTTCTCGAGTAGTGAGTATCCCTCAGGGGGCGCGTAATGGGTCAGTATGGCGCATATCGCTGCCAACGCGGGTGTGACAAGTGTCGCTATGAGCTTGTATTGCCTGTTAGTCGCTTTTGTGGCTATGTTACGCCGGAGGAAAATCAGGAACTGTCTCGGTCCTGATGGCCTCCGCTGGTCTGTCGAGGGGATAGGCAGCTCGGCGGGCTCTTCCATTTCCGGGCGCATGGCGAGATACATCTTGTGCCATGACTGTGGCGACACCTTACGCTCGTCGGTTATCTGTCCCCGGCTGTCGAGTGCCTTCTCTTCTATTATATTCAACACCACCTCAGGGTTCACATTGCCACATGTCGGGCATGTTGACGAGTCAGCATCGGCATAGTTGGCTGCTGTCTTGAAATATGTGACAGCGTCGATGGGGTTGCCGTCGAAGACAGGGAAGCCTCCCTTGTCAAGCACCCAAAGGCGGTCGAAGAGCTTATACACATCGCTTGACGGCTGGTGGATGTTCATTATGACAAGCCTGCCACGGAATGTCTGCTCTTTAAGTATGTTGATGACTTTCTCTGTGTCTGTTGACGACAGTCCGGATGTGGGCTCGTCAAGGAACAGCACGGCAGGTTCCCGTATCAGCTCGAGAGCTATGTTGAGCCTTTTCCGTTGTCCTCCTGATATGGTCTTCTCTATTGGCGACCCCGCCTTGAGGTCTTTTGTCTGGAGCAGTCCGAGCTGTCTCAGTGTCTCTGTTACGCGCTTGTCCAGCTCCTCCTCGCTCATGCCTTCGAAACAGAGGCGCGCCGTGTACATCAGATTATCATATACTGTCAGCTCTGATATCAGGAGGTCGTCCTGTGGCACAAACCCTATGAGTGTCTTGACCTCTGGGGCCTCGATGCTGTGTCCGTTTATAGTGATGCTTCCGCTCTGTGGCTTAAGTGTGCCGTTAAGCAGTGACAGCAGCGTTGTCTTGCCGGCTCCTGACCCTCCCATTATGGCTACAAGCTGTCCGCTGGCAAGGTTGAATGAGAGGTTGTGTATTCCGTTTATGCTGTCAGGGAAATGGAAATTGATGTCTCTCCCTGAGAATTGGATTCGCTCATAATGGTATTCGCTGGCAAAAGCCTGGAAGACAGTGGAGTAGTATATGCGCACTCCGCTTTTCTTCACCTTCAGGACGCCGCTCTGTGTCCATGTCTGGAACACACCGTTCAGTACAGGCACATCGTCCATGAGCACCTCTTCCTCGCCATGGTACGTAAAGACGAGCTTGTTGTACTCTTTCATCCACATCACAGTCAGGTGGCCGCTGAGTCCGTTGTGGTGTTGGATTGTGACATGCTCTGAATGGTTTTCTTGTATGAAATGACAGAAATCATCATACAAGCTGTCGCTGACATTGAAGCGCCGTTTCACGCTCATGAATACGTAGTCGTCATGGTCAAGCCGGTCGCCGTCTGTCGTACAGAACTCCATGAGGCGCAGCAGTAGCATCTCCTGCTCCTCTGTCTTCAGTAGAGGGGCGCAGTTCTCGCATATCTGGTTGATTATCGAGTCTTTGTCAAGCTCGCCGGACATGCTGTAAACGTCTCTCAAATCCTCGTAGAGCGATGTGTATATGCTTGTGTCACGAATACCGAAATGCCGGCAAAGATAGTCGTTCAGTGTCTTTGTCGAGTATGCTGTGTCGATGTCTCTTGTTGCTCCGAAGAGTGCGAATAGGTTTGTCAGGCCTGATAGTATTACGTCTGTTATCATGTATGTCGGGTGGCTGTGTTGGCGCTTATGGCACAGGGATGCGCTTCCATGTCATGTGTCGTTCCATGCAGGAGCCTGGCGTGCAATCCCGCTGATGCCTTGTGCTCCTAAGCCCTGTTGTATGTCATGGTGAGTGTGTTATGCCCGTCCTTGCGGCTATATGATATCTGTGACATTATCTGTTTGACAAGGAATATTCCGAGTCCGCCGACAGGACGGTCTTCCACACTGAGGCTGACATCCGGCTCGTCGGCCTTTGTGGGGTCGAACGGGATGCCTTTGTCTGTCAGTGTGAAAACCAGCGTGTTCCCACAGTCTTTTGCCGTCAGGCTTATGGGCATACCTGTCCGGCCCGGATAGGCGTAGTCTATGATATTTACTACGGCCTCTTCGAGCGCAAGGTTCAGCTTGAAGATGACTGAGGCATGGAGCTTCAGCTTGCTGCCGATGTCCTCAATCCATTCTGCCAACTGTTTTACCTCGCTGACATCATTTTGGAGATTCAGGGTTTCCTTCATTGTCGTTCCTCCACTTTTGCATTGCCTTAGGGGGTGTTTGCAGTGGTGTCTTTATGCTTCAGAGAGTGTGCGCGGTGAGAGACCGGAGGGGGTAGGGGAAAGTGCCGCCAGCTTTGTCTCTCTGCTTTGCTCACGCAAACTTGAACAGCGAGCAGAAACCTGTTATGGTGAACACCTGCTTGATATCGTCAGAGACGCCTGTCAGAGTGACATCGCCACCTTTAGCTATAGATGCTTTCCGGAGGGAGAGAAGCAGTCTGAGACCGGACGATGATATGAAGCTGAGGTCGTTACAGTCGAGCACAACATGCTTGTCTGCATTGTTCATCAGCGGTGCCATGTCTATGGCGAACTGCTGGGCCGCAGCGGTGTCAAGTCGGCCTGTGAGTATTCCTTTTATAGTATCTTCTGTGTTGTCTATCTTGAGTGTCATGGTCGGAGTATCTTTATTTTAGTTAGTGTGGATATGCTTGTTTGCGTCTTCCCGCATCGTTTATGCGGTATGGCCTTTGCTTATGCGGTATGGCCTTTTGCCCAGATGTGTATTGTTCCCTCTGGCTCATTCTATAACGCCGCACAGGCGCTCGATGTATTTACATACGATGTCTATGCCGGGCTTGTTGTTTCCTCCCTCGGGTATTATGACATTGGCATAGCGTTTTGAGGGCTCGATAAACTGCTCGTGCATAGGCTTCAGCACATTGATATAGCGTTCCATAACCATCGATACGGTACGTCCGCGGTCTATTATGTCCCTCTGTATGTTACGTATGAGCCTTATGTCGTCGTCACAGTCAACATATATCTTCAGATCCATCATGTCTCTCAGCCTTCTGTTCACGAGAGCCATGATGCCTTCTACTATAATCACAGGCTTCGGCTCCACGTGGATGGTCTCTGGCAGACGGTTGCTGAGTATGTATGAGTATGTCGGCTGCTCTATGGCGTGTCCTTCTCTCAGCTCGCCTATATGCTTTATGAGCAGCTTCCAGTCGAAGGCGTCAGGATGGTCGAAGTTGATAGCCTTCCTCTCCTCGTCTGTCATGCCTGTCGTGTCGTTGTAGTATGAGTCCTGTGGCACGACAGCGACGAAGTTAGGCGGCAGAGCCTCTACAATCTTCCTTACCACGGTGGTCTTTCCAGAACCTGTCCCGCCGGCTATTCCTATTATTGTCATGGTTGTGGTGGTTTATATGGTTCGTAAGGGTGGTGGTTTTGGTTTTATGAATGCAAATATACACATTTCTCATGGAAAAACAAGTAAAACATCTGGGAAAATTTGGTAATCTCAAGAAAAAGCAGTAATTTTGCACCCGCTTTATGCAATAATCGTATAAACTAAACAAAAGAAAACAGAAAATGAAAAAAGGTATCCACCCAGAGAACTATCGTCCTGTAGTATTCAAGGATATGTCTAACGGCGATATGTTCCTCACACGTTCTACCTGCAAGACTAACGACACTGTCGAGTTTGAGGGAGAGACTTATCCAGTAGTGAAGATAGAGATCTCTAACACTTCACACCCATTCTACACAGGCAAGAGCAAGCTTGTCGATACAGCAGGTCGCGTTGACCGCTTCATGAACCGCTACGCCAAGCTGAAGAAGTAATACTTTCAGAGACTATACAGGCCTTAGCCATAAGGCCACAACATACAACAACGCCCAGATGTAGTTGCAGACACATCTATCGGGCTGAGCCACAAAGCGAGACATCTGAGGTGAAAGCCTTGTATGTCCCGCTTTTTTAGTTGGCTGTCATCCGTATGCCTGCATGCTGTGGGGTGGTGTCCTGCGCTCTATCCCACCAGTCCGTCCATATCCGCATAGGCTGTGAGTGGCATTGCTGGCATCCTGAATTATCCCGAACGAATTGTCATGTCAAAAGTCAAGATATCATCAGCCGTCCTGCTCGCCCTCATAGCCGGCTTTTCACTGTGTCTCATATCACGCTGCCACTACTCTGTCGTGACGCCCCACTCCTCGGCCATCATATCAGAGCGCCACTATATCTCCATTGTCTCGGCCGACGGGCATGACACGCTCTATGCCTATATATATAAAGGTGGCGATACGCTCGTGGCGTTGCCGTCAGACACCTCGCTCGCCCTTTACTCCACACGCAGGCGTCCCGCGTCATGGGTGAATCATCTCTGGATACCATCATGCAGAGGCACGCTCGCGTCACGCATAGACACTGTTGCCGAGCGCCAGTCGCTGTTGGCGGGACTGACACCGGGCGCCGCGAGGTGTATGATGGACAGCAAGACGGCAGGGATGGAGCGTATGAGAGAGCGGTACAGCCAGCAGCTCTCAGAGATTGACTATTATATATCCACCCATAGCGTCAGCGACGAGGGCTTTGACATCGTCGCGCGCCGTAGGGATGTTGTCGTCCATCGCATTGACTCGCTCACACGGATTATATCGTCAGCCCGCCGCATCATGCAGGGAGGCAGGTTCAGCGTGACAAGAGAGTCGCGGTATAAGGTCTCTTATGACAGCATTGTCTATGACGCTGCCCCTATATCGTCATGCCGCAAGGGATTCCTTATGTTCCGTGTCTCGGGCGGACACACTCCCTCTGGTGTACGTCCCGTATATCTTAACGCGCCTGATATAGGGGCGGGCATGAGAGCCGCGCGTCCTCTCATGCCACCTCTTGATACCATTCTCGAAGCCCGTCGTGACCGTCATGGGCGTTATGAGGGTTTCGTCCGCGTGGCTTATCCTGACGGCACATATTATGAGGGACAGTGTGTCGATACGGTGACTGACGGGGGTGTCAGGGCCGTGCGCCTCCGTCATGGATTCGGCGTGGAGTTCCTGCCAGACAAGGTGAGGGCTGGCGTGTGGCGCATGGGACGCTACCGCGGCGAGCAGCCCTTATATACAGCCAACCATATCTATGGCATCGACCTGTCACGCTATCAGCATGAGCCAGCTGTGCAGCCTAAGGCCAAAGGCCGAAGAGGCAAGAGACGCCGCCGCGTCACCTATGCCATACAATGGGACCGCCTGCGCATAACATCGCTTGGCTCAATGTCCAGGAAACGTGTGTCGGGCATTGTCGATTATCCGATATCATTCATATACATAAAATCGACAGAGGGAAGCTCTCTCCGCAACACTTATTTTACCAACGACTATGTATCGGCCCGCCGTCATGGCTACCGTGTCGGAGCCTACCATTTCTTCTCTACAAAGTCGCCGGCGCGTCTTCAGGCCACATTCTTCCTCAAGCATAGCCGGTATTCAAAGGGCGACCTCCCGCCCGCACTCGATGTCGAGCCGATGCCAAGCCAGATTAAGAGCATGGGAGGGGCGGCGGTCATGCTCGCCTCTGTGCGCAGATGGCTCGATATGGTAGAGCAGCGTCTGTGCGTCCGCCCGATAATATATGTCAGCCAGCAGTTCGTCAATAAATATCTCAATGCCAGCTACCCTGACGGCGACTACCTGCGCCGCAACTACCAGGTGTGGATAGCACGCTATGGAGAGTATAAGCCTGATGTCCATCTGGCTATATGGCAGCTGTCGCCCGACGGTCTTGTACGCGGAATCAAAGGCCATGTGGATATAAATGTGTTCAATGGCTTCGAGCCGGCTTTCCGCGATTTCAGATAAGATGTCCCGCCATTCCCGCAAGCCCTGTTCCATGGCTTATTGATGTCATACAGCGTGCGCAAGCCAGCCTCGCGCCCGTCTGTCGCTCTTCATGCGGTGGACATCCACAAGAGGTGAAAATCCAGAAGCCCGCCATGATAACATGGATTGTCAGGGATACATGCTGCCCGACAGTATAAAAGATATAATGTTATTTTCTGTTGGCAACGTGAAAAAAAGGTATAAAAATGTGTCTGTTACATAAAAATTTATTACCTTTGCCTACGGTGTGTGTGGTACATCCAGACATGCAGCCTTGGCCTCTCTCGTCACAGATGGGGCCAACAGGCGGCTTCTGTAAATACATTTGTCAGATTACGGAACCCTCTTCGGCCCAAACCGCAAGTGCCATAGGTCACGTAGCCCGCTATGTCCACTGTCTGACATGATGCCTGTTCTCGAAGATAATCCAGAATATGCAGAAGACAATTAATATACTTCGCATAAGTAGATAACATCAAATCAACATAACTAACGTAAATAATAAATTATGAAAAGTACAAACATTCCTGAAGTCAAGCTCGGTATCATTGCCGTGAGCCGTGACTGTTTCCCTATCGCACTCTCTACACAGCGCCGCGAGAATATCGTAAAGGCTTACAAGGGAGAGCTGTTCAATTGCCAGACAACAGTTGAGAACGAGAAAGATATGCTAAAGGCTGTCGCTGAGGTCAAAGAGGCCGGATGCAACGCCCTTGTCGTATTCCTCGGCAATTTCGGCCCGGAGACTCCAGAGACACTTATCGCGAAGAACTTCGACGGCCCATGCATGTTCGTGGCAGCAGCAGAGGGTGATGGCGATATGATCAACGGCCGTGGCGACGCATACTGCGGTATGCTCAACTGCTCTTACAACCTCGGTATGCGCCATCTCAAGGGATACATCCCAGAGTATCCTGTGGGCACAGCAGAAGAGGTGGCACAGATGATTGCAGACTTCGTCCCTGTCGCTCGCGTCATTATCGGCCTGAAGGGCTTGAAGATCATCACTTTCGGCCCACGTCCACAAGACTTCTTCGCCTGCAACGCTCCTATCAAGGGCCTCTATGAGCTGGGCGTAGAGGTGGAGGAGAACTCTGAGCTTGATCTCCTTGTCGCATACAAGAAGCATGAGAACGACCCACGCATCGACGCCGTATGTGAGGATATGGCAAAGGAGATGGGCGAGGGATGCTACTATCCGACACTGAGCCGCCGTATGGCACAGTTCGAGCTGACTCTCCTCGACTGGGCTGAGGAGCATAAGGGCGCGCGCCAGTATGTGGCGTTTGCCGATAAGTGCTGGCCTGCTTTCCCAAGCCAGTTCGGATTCGAGCCTTGCTATGTCAACAGCCGTCTCGTAAGCCGTGGCATACCAGTAGCGTGTGAGGTCGATATCTATGGAGCGCTCTCTGAGTATATCGGCATGTGTGCAAGCGACGATACCGTGACACTCCTCGACATCAACAACTCTGTGCCTAAGTACATCTACGATGAGGACATCATCGGCAAGTATGGCTACAAGCTGACAGACACATTCATGGGATTCCACTGTGGCAATACCCCACAGTGTAAGATGTGCTCAAACCGCAAGATTAAGTATCAGCTCATCCAGAACCGCCTTCTGGAGAATGGTGGCGAGCCTGATTTCACACGTGGCACACTGGAGGGAGACATCGCAGCGAGCGACATCACGTTCTATCGTCTGCAGTGCGACTCACAGGGCAATCTCCGCTCATACATCGCAGAGGGTGAGGTGCTCGACGTTCCTACACGCTCATTCGGCGGCATAGGCATATTCGCTATACCTGAGATGGGACGCTTCTACCGCCATGTGCTCATCCAGAAGGGCTATCCACACCACGGAGCAGTCGCATTCTCTCATGTCGGAAAGACCCTCTTCGAGGTGTTCAAGTATCTCGGCGTGAAGGATATAGCATACAACCAGCCGAAATCTCTCCCTTATCCGACAGAGAACCCTTTCGCGTGATATCGTAACAGAAAGAGATCTGACATGATGAAGGCTGACGGGTATGGGCATATGTGAGCAGGGCACAATCATCTTGACTGTAATGTTTACATGCCTTTCGCTTCCACCATCATCATGTCTTCCCTGCCGCTCCAGTCCTTGTCGCTCTGTACGCTTTGTGGTGATTGTCGCCAACATGCGCATGAGGCAGTGTTTCGGCTCATGCCACACATCATGGTACAGCATCTTTGATATACACCACACGACAGCTATTCGATAAGGATTGTAAGCATAGCTTTTGATACACAAAGAGGTACTGAATAGTCGCACCGTTCAATACGTTTAAGCGACTCATTCAGTACCTCTTCTTATTTTGGAGAATACGCAATAAAACTGTAAGCGGACACCACCTCGAAAGTGACAGATTGTAAGCAGAACGGAAGTTGTACGCTTTCTTCGTCCCCGTTCAAGGACAGGTGTTACATGTTTTTTATAAATCCGCATCCATATCAGCATATATCGACCGTACAACGTGACTCCTATGCCAGCTCGTACAGCTTGATGTCTCGTTGCGCCTTCAGGTAGTTATGCCTCATTAGCAGCGCCCTCCGCCATTTCTTGTTGTCCATCAGGCGGCATATCCTCGAGTCGAGTGTCCAGGGGTTCAGGCTCTCAAGATGTGAGATGACAAATCCTACCGTGATGTTCTCTACCGACTCTGACGGTATCCATTCCGTCACGGTGTCTTTCCCGTCAGAGTTTATCTCCATGAGAATCCCTGCTTTCTGCATATCGTAGATTAAGTCGGTGATGATGCGTGTCGGCAGTTTCGTCATCTGCTTGAGCTCTATCAGATTGTATGGGCGGCCACCCTCCTTGAACCGTTTGCATACCCTACCGGCAATCATGCAGCAGAGCATGAGGCGATGGCGGTGGGACAGCTCTGTCTTCCCTATGCCATGGCTGAAATATTCAAGGTTCTGCTTCGTGTATGTAAGCTCAGCGCCTATAAGGATTATTGTCCACGAGAACTGAAGCCACAGCATAAACAGCGGCAGCGCGGCGAACGACCCGTATATCGCATTGTAGCTCGATACCCATAGCTGTGAGTGGATGTAGAACTGCTGGAGCATCTGCATGAACAAGGCAGCCACTATGGCCGGAAGAATGACATTGCGCCATCTCACATGGGTATTGGGCATAAAGACATACAGAATGGAGATGATGCCGGCTAACATCACTGAGGGCACCGCGTCGATAAGGAACTTCAGCACAGGGCCTATCATGTATGTCTCATTGACCACACTCGATATTGATGTCATGAAAACCACTACTCCCGATATGACAATAATCAGGATAGGGAGAATGAAGAACATGGCAAGATAGTCTGTGAATGTGCGCATAAGGGAACGCTGATGATACACACCCCATATGTCATTGAACACCTGCTCTATATTGCGTGTCAGCATGATGACAGTCCAGAGCATGAACAACAGGCCCACACCGAAGACAATGCCACTCTTCGTGTGGACAAGATATGAGTTGACAAACCCTATTATCACCTCTGCCACTTGGGGCTGGCTGTCAAGTGTTGACCTGAACCATGTCTCTATATATCTGTTGTAGCCAAAACCACGGGCTATCGCAAAGATAACGGCGACAACGGGGACAATGGCCAGAAGGGTGGAGTAGGTGAGGGTAGAGGCGGCGTTTATGACACGCTTCGTGGTGAAGTCATCCCATAGTGTGCGTAATATGTTCAGTATCTGTTTCCTCATCGTGTATGTGTAATAAAAACAATAAGGGAAGCGGAACTTCATAGGTTATCCCGCTTCCCTCGTTTCTTAATGGTATGTTATGCTCTTTCACGTCTCGGCGCTGCCTGCCTCTGAGTCAGTACAGCCCTCAAGGTGAAAAGAAAAGACAGTGTTCCTGTAAGCCGGGTTCTGTGCCTGCTGGCAGTAGCCCGTCAGAGCCACACCAGCTGGTGTCTGTCATTTATCTACTCTGTATGTCACCATACAGCTCAAGCGTTCTACCCTCTGCCTCGGACGGGCTACCCTCATGCGGCAGTTTACATGAACTTGCAGTTCCCAAGACGCACAGCTATCATGTCGCCATGATACTGGTGGGCTCTTACCCCACCTTCTCACCCTTACAACGGGATAAGCCGTTGCGGTTGTTTTCTTCTACGTTACTTAGCCCTCACAGACTACTACTATTTTCGGTAGTGGGATGCCCTGTACTGCCCGGACTTTCCTCTTTCGTCATCATGTGACGCCAGCGACAGACCGGAACACTGTCTGAGTATCATCGTTCTTCACTGCAAGCCGTCACTCTGTCATCTCGCCCTCAATGTAGAGGCGTGTCAGCTCTGGAGTGCCGTTGGTGCGGACTGTGACGCTCTTCTTGAATTTGCCAGGGAATTTGCCTGTGCCATTATATTTCACACTAATCTCGCCTGTCTCGCCTGGCATGATGGGCTTCTTCGTGTATGTTGGCACTGTGCAGCCGCAGCTGGCAACAGCCTGATTGATGACAAGTGGCTTGTCGCCCTTGTTCGTGAATGTGAAAACACATGTCTGTACACCGTCTGACTCCTTGAACGTCCCATAATCGTGGGTCACCTTGTCAAACTTGATGCGCGCCTGTGCTGATACTGAAAGTGCCATGGTCATCATGAGCATGACAAAGAAAAGCTTTTTCATATCTTTGGCTTTTTTGATTTGTTCTGGTACTTATAACATTGCATCATAAGCGAATGAGGCTGATATAATGAGAGAGGCGAAACGCTATGGCTGATTGTTATATCAACCGTGATTTTATCCCTGAATCTCAGACAACTCAACTCGTTTGCGAAATGTTATCCAAGATACTTCATGAGAACTCTCGCATTGCCGCTCTCACGGAGCTTAGCGATAGATTTCTCACGTATCTGTCTTACACGCTCACGTGTCAGACCCAGCTGGTCGCCTATCTCTTCAAGACCTTTCTCGTGGCAGCCTATGCCGTAACACTCGCGTATAATGGTTATCTCACGGTCTTTAAGCACTTTCGAGAGGACATTGTTCAGCTCGAGAGCCATAGACTCATGGTCAACCTGCCTGTCTGTACGGGAGTCATCACCAGAGGCCATGACATCAAGCATACAGTTGTCCTCGCCATCCTGGAATGGTGCGTCGATAGAGACATGATGACCATCGGCCATAAGGCTCTGGCCTATCTTCTCCTCGTCAATCTGTGTCAGGGCAGAAAGCTCAGAGACAGACGGATGACGCTGGTTCTCCTGCTCAAACTTGTTAATCTCATGATTTATCTTGTTGAGCGAGCCAACCTGATTCAATGGAAGGCGTACAATACGGCTCTGCTCGGCTATTGCCTGGAGAATAGACTGGCGAATCCACCATACGGCGTATGAGATAAACTTGAATCCTCTCGTCTCGTCAAATTTCTGGGCAGCCTTTATGAGGCCGATGTTTCCTTCGTCAATGAGATCCGTGAGCGTCAATCCCTGGTGCTGGTACTGCTTGGCCACTGAAACCACAAATCGCAAATTAGCTGTTACAAGCTTCTCCTTGGCACGCTCTCCTTCCAGTCCGCCCTTGCGAATCTTCTGCGCAAGTTCAATCTCCTCATCAATGGAGATAAGTGGAGCACGGCCAATCTCAACGAGGTATTTGTCAAGAGCCTCGCTGGAACGGTTTGTAATACTTTTCTGAATCTTTAATTGTCTCATCCTCTATGGTTTTACCTATTTAAAGCGTATGGTATATTTATATAACCGAAAAAACTATGCAAAGTTACTTATTAATTCTTATATAACTCGCTGTGTCACTTCCTATTTAGTATAAATTAACTCATTTTCCGCGGTTTAAAGAAACTTCAAGCCGATTTTATGCATCATTGTGACTGTTAGGTGAATACGGAGTGTCACATAGGAATTGTCGTTCAATTAGGTTTTTAGGCTGAACAACCTGAGTTGTAGCGTTGCATCCTTGATTCTATCATAATATGTTATTTTGTTATTATGTCTTTGTTCACAAGATGCTTTTACTGCTTTTGTCATAGATGATTTCCCTTTAGGTTCGCATACTGTCCATTCGACTCTCTGTGATTTAAACGAATGATGGCTCATCCCGACTTCTTCGAGATGAGCCATTTTCACGACCATTACACGCTTTACATGTAATGGTACAAAAAAATTGATTGTCTCACGACAACCAATCTTTATTAACCTTAATAATCTAATACCATGAAAAACACTCTGCAAAGTTATTAATTATTTATTAAATTTCCAAATATATAGATAATTTTATTGAATTTATAACCTATAAATTAACATTAATTATAAATACTCTGAATATTTTATTACTTATATTAATATCTGTTTAGAAACAAACAATTGCGTTTTGCTTATAACATGTTGTCTGTATGTCTAGATTATTGTACAATATTTCGCATGTTTAGGCATCGGGATTCACGCTCTTTATGTGTTTTTCAACCAGTATTCTTGTCCTTATTTTACTCTGACATTGATTCTCCGCAGCTATAATACAAGGTCTATATGCCTCAATTCTATTGATAGGCTGGTAACATAAAAGTCCGGAAATTCCCAGTATTTGGGTTCATACGGTCTTGTATCTGTCAGTGGGCATACATCATAACATGCATATAAAAAGCCGCAATACTGTACTTGTGATACTGTATTGCGGCTTTAAGTTAAGCTTGTAAATGTTGCCCTTTGTTTACTTTACCTTTGCAACGATAGCCTTGAAGGCCTCTGGATGGTTAACGGCGAGGTCAGCGAGAACCTTGCGGTTGATTTCGATGCCTGCCTTGTGGAGAGCGCCCATGAGCTGTGAGTAGCTCAGTCCCTCAAGGCGAGCTGCTGCGTTGATACGCTGTATCCAAAGTGCGCGGAATGTGCGCTTCTTGTTCTTACGGTCACGGTAAGCATAGGTAAGACCTTTCTCCCATGTATTCTTGGCTACTGTCCAGACATTCTTACGTGCTCCGAAATAGCCACGGGTGAGCTTAAGGATTTTTTTGCGCCTTGCGCGAGATGCAACGTGATTTACTGATCTTGGCATAGTTTTCTTACTTTAAAAGTTAGACAATAAGATTAACGGAGACGCAGCAAGTCACGAACCTGCTTTGTGTTTGATGAATCAACGATTTCGAAGCCGAGAAGGTTTCTCTTCTGCTTCTTTGTCTTTTTGGTCAGGATGTGGCTGTGAAAAGCGTGACGACGCTTAATCTTACCTGTTCCGGTGAAAGAAAAGCGCTTCTTTGCAGCGGAGTTTGTCTTTACTTTTGGCATTTTTTTTAGATATTTATTATGTTATTGTTATATTGTGGCAACGCATATACCGGGCGTTACGCACTGATTTTTTTACTCTTTGTTTCCTCGTGGTTTGGCTTTTGGCCTTTGGGTTGTCGGATTTGTGCGCGCAGAGAGTATGTGTGCAATGTGGTCGGCTTAACTTCTCTGCTGGCTGTTTATGTCACCTTTGGTAAGAAGAATGACCGTCACAGGATAACCGGTTACTCCTCGTCGAACTTCAAATTAGCCAAAGCCTCAGCACCTTTTGCGTTGGCAGCGAGTCCTCCATTTGCTGGTGTCTCGCTCTTTGCTTCTGTCTGTCCCTGCTTTGCTTCTGCCTCACGGCGCTCGCGATCCATCTTCTGCTGGCTCTTCTTTACCACAGAGACTTTCTTTGGTGCGAGGAAAAGGAACATCTTCTTCCCTTCAAGTTTTGGCATCTGCTCTACTTTTCCGTATTCCTCAAGGTCGTTTGCGAAACGGAGCAGCAACACCTCTCCTTGCTCCTTGAAGAGGATTGAGCGTCCTCTGAAGAAGACATACGCACGCACTTTGTTACCTTCTGACAGGAACTCCTGTGCGTGTTTCAGCTTGAAGTTGTAGTCATGGTCATCAGTCTGAGGGCCGAATCTTATCTCTTTAACTTCCACCTTCACCTGTTTCTGCTTCATTTCCTTTGCCTTCTTTTTCTGTTGGTAGAGGAATTTTGAGTAGTTTATTATTCGGCATACAGGTGGCTCGGCATTGGGAGATATCATGACGAGATCTTCATCTCTTTGTCTTGCCATGTCAAGAGCCTGACGAGTTGGAATAACCATAGAGCCGTCATCGCCTACGATACGTACTTCCTTGCATCGTATCTGCTCGTTGATGCGGTACTGATTGTTGTCTTTCTTCTTGTCTATCTTCATTAAACTTTTTGAGGTTTGCAGTGTATGCAGTATTGCCTTTTGGGCTTGTTTCTCTATGTGCATTCAAAAAATGCAGATGCAAAGGTACTAATTAATATTAATATACATATCTTGTCAATACCTGTGCATCTGTATTTTTAACATTATTTACGAGAGTTGTTAGTCTTTTGGCTTCAAATTAGTTGCCTCAAGCATGTCTGCCACTTCAGAGAGGACTCTCTTTGCAAAGTCTTCCTTACTCATGACAGCCTGGTCTCCACCGCCTTGTTGTCTCATGGCAACATTCCCCTCAGCGGCTTCTTTCTCTCCGACGATAACCATGTATGGGACTCGCTTCAGCTCGTTGTCACGAATCTTACGTCCTATCTTCTCGTTACGGTTATCTACTGTTGAGCGTACACCGACGCTGCTGAAGTAGTCTGCCACTTCGGCTGCATAGCCGTTGTATTTCTCTGATATTGGGAGAATGGCTACTTGCTCTGGCGCAAGCCAGAGTGGGAAGTGGCCGGCTGTATGCTCTATGAGGACTGCTGTGAAGCGCTCAAGCGAGCCGAATGGGGCGCGGTGGATCATCACCGGACGTTTCTTTGTGTTGTCCTCTGCGGTGTATTCGAGCTGGAATCTCTCAGGGAGGTTGTAGTCAACCTGTATTGTGCCAAGCTGCCAGCGTCTGCCGATAGCGTCCTTCACCATACAGTCGAGCTTAGGCCCATAGAAGGCGGCCTCACCAAGTTCTGTGCGTGCCTTGATGCCTTTTTCCTTACATGCCTCTATAATGGCGCTTTCTGCCTCTTCCCATACCTCATCGCTGCCAATGTATTTCTCTGTGTCCTTTGGGTCGCGGAGGGATATCTGGAACTCTACCTGGTTGTCATTGAAGCCGAATATCTTGAACACTGTGAGTATGATATCAAGCACACGGAGGAACTCGCCCTTCACCTGGTCCTGACGGCAGAAGATATGTGCGTCGTCCTGTGTGAATGAGCGTACTCTGGTCAGTCCGTGCAGCTCGCCTGACTTCTCATAGCGGTAAACTGTACCAAACTCGGCACAACGGAATGGCAGGTCTTTGTACGAGCGTGGTTTCCAGGCGAACACCTCACAATGGTGTGGGCAGTTCATTGGTTTGAGCATGTACTCCTCATCCTCCTCGGGTGTGTGTATAGGCTGGAAAGAGTCTTTGCCATAGTGTGCGTAGTGGCCTGATGTCACGTAAAGGTTCTTAGAGCCTATATGTGGAGTTATCACCTCCTGGTATCCGAAGTTCTTCTGTATCTTGCGGAGCATGTCCTGAAGACGGAGTCTGAGGTCTGTGCCTTTTGGAAGCCAGATAGGGAGTCCTTTTCCGACGCGCTCAGAGAACATGAAGAGCTCCATCTCTTTCCCAATCTTGCGGTGGTCACGTTTCTTGGCCTCTTCGAGCATGAGGAGGTACTCGTCAAGCATCTTCTTCTTTGGGAACGAGATGCCGTAGAGACGCTGCATCTGGTCTTTCGTAGCGTCGCCTCTCCAGAAAGCTCCTGCTATGGCTGTCAGCTTGACTGCCTTGATGCTGCCTGTTGACACGATATGCGGGCCTTTGCAGAGGTCGGTGAAGTTGCCTTGTGTGTATGTTGTTATGGAGCCGTCCTCGAGGTCTTCCTCTATATGCTCACACTTGTATGTCTGTCCTGCCGCCTTGAACTCAGCGAGGCAGTCGGCCTTTGATATTTCTTTGCGCACAACGGGCTCGTCTTTGCGGGCGAGCTCCATCATCTTGTCTTCGATTTTCTTGAAGTCTCCCTCTTTGATCATCTCGCCGTCAGGGAGGAGTACATCATAGAAGAATCCGTTCTCTACAGCGGGGCCGAATCCGAACTGTATGCCTGGGTAGAGTTCCTGCAGGGCCTCTGCAAGGAGGTGTGCGCTGGTATGCCAGAAGCTGTGTTTCCCTTGCTCGTCCTCAAATTTGTAGAGTGCTATGCGTGCGTCCTCGTTGATGGGGCGGTTAATCTCTACTGTCTCACCGTTTACGCCGCAGGATACGATGCTGCGTGCGAGAGCTGGCGATATGCTCTCTGCAATTTGTTTGCCGGTAACGCCCTTCTCATATTCTCGGATGCTACCGTCTGGAAAAGTGATTTTTATCATTGTTTTTATTATTGTTTTTATGTGTGTCTTACAAATGACGCACACGTTGTTGTATTATCGGCTGCAAATTTACTACTTTTCTGTAAGATAAGTATGTTTTGCCCGGTTATTTTTTCTCTTTGTTGAATTTTTTTATTACGCTGTAGGCGCTGTATAGTCCCAGTTCGCCCGCTTTGCTGAGGTCGTCGAGCCCCATCTTCCTGTTGCCGGAGAACATATGGCATAGTCCTCTGTTGAAATAAGCCTCGGGCATACGTGGGTCAAGCCTTATGGCTGTTGTGAGGTCGGTTATGGCGTCGGTGTAGTCGCCCTGTTTTGCGAGTATTGTGCCTCTTGTATAATATAAGGTAGGCTCGTCGGGGGTCTTCTCTATCTCTGCTGTGACCTCGGCTATGGTCGGTGTTATCGCATCCTTCATTACGGATGCGTTGGCCATGGCGTCGGCATAGTTTTGCAGCATACTCTGTCCGTTCTTCGGGTCGAATCCGGTTATAGGCCTTTCTGGCAGGAAGTCTATGCTTACTTTCCTGTTCTGTACTTTTCCTCTGTATGCGCTTTGGTACTCATGCTCGTTGGCGGTCTCGTCCTCGATGACTATCTGGTTGTACTTGTTCGGGTCGATGTCGCTTCGTTTTCTCATCTCCTGGAGTTTCTTCTTGCTCCATCGTGGTTGTATGCCGAGGTGTTTGTCCATTTGCGCCTTGAGTATTCTGTACTCGTCCATCTCTGCCTTTGCCGTCATCCCGAGCCGTCTGTAGCATGATGCTCTCCTTGAGAGTCCTGTCCAGAAGTTCGGGAACTGGTCTATGACCTTTGAGTAGTCTCTTATCGCGCCCCTTATGTCTCCTGTCTGGTCGAGCAGCATGGCGCGGTTGAGGAGTGCCATGATATTCGTCGGTTCCATTCTCAGGACATAGTTGAAATCATCAATGGCGCGGTTGTCGTCTCCTACCTGTTGTCTCAGCAACCCTCGGTTATAGTGTGCGAGGAAGTTGTTCGGGTCGATGTCGAGCGCTATGTCATAGTCAGACATGGCGCCACGCAAGTTGTTTATGTTTATGCGTGCCAGGGCTCGGTTTATATAGTTCTGCACTGTTCTTGGCTTCAGGTGCAGTGCTTTTGACAGAAGAGTGTCAGCGCCTTTCCATTCTTTTCTTGCGAGCGATATGTTGGCTCTTGTGGCCCATGTGTCAGCGTTGTACGGGTCTATGCCAAGACTTTTGTCGAGCCATGCGGCTGCTTGTGCCGTATCCTTGCTCAGGATGTATATCTCGGCCTTGGCGTTATACGCTCCTGACATTTTCTTCCATTTTGTTATGATGGTGTCGAGCTGTGCGTTGGCTATGTCGTAGTCTTTGTTCTCTATATGGCATATAGCCCGGTTATACCAGTAGTTCTGGTTTCCTGGCGCGAGGGTGAGAGCCTTGTCATAATCCCTTATTGCCTCGCTATAGTTTTTCTGCCTTATCCGGCTTATGCCTCTGAGGTCGAAGATCTCATGCACATAAGGGTTTAGCTTTATCGCCTCTGTCGCGTCGCTCTCTGCCCCGCTATAGTCATCGAGGTAGAATTTTGCTATCGAACGCATGTAGTAAGGCTCGTAGAGATGTGGCTTGAGGATTATGATCTGTGAGAAATACTGTATGGACAGCACATAGTCCTCGTAGTGGAGCGCAATCTTTCCGCTTGTCATGAGGCGGTCAGTATTGAACTGTGCGTGGCATGGTATAGCCATGAGCATGGCGGCGTGTACATATACAATAACACACAAGAGATGCAGTCGCGCCCTGCATCTCTCTCTCGTATCTGATATGTGTCGTGATATGTTCCTTTCCACGTTCTGTCAGTTTATGCTCTCGGTGATTTTGTCTTGTAACCACAGCGGAATCGTCCCTGTATCAGTGCCTTGAGCTTTGACTTTATGAGTTGTTTGCGCAGAGGTGATATGCGGTCGATGAACATCTTCCCGTCGAGGTGGTCAAACTCATGCTGCATCACGCGTGCCAGATATCCTTCTACCCACTCGTCATGGTGTGTGAAGTTCTCGTCGTCGTATTCTACGTGTATTCTTGTTGGCCTGACGACATTCTCGTGTATTGCCGGCAGCGAGAGGCATCCCTCCTGCGACGATTCCTTGCCGGCCTTCTCGTCGTATTCGACAATGTGTGGGTTGATATAGACGTGCTTGAAGTCCTTGTATTCAGGCATATCCTCGGCAAGAGGGTCAAGGTCTATGACGACGAGCCTTATGGCACGTCCTATCTGTGGTGCTGCCAGTCCGATTCCCTCACTGTCAGCGAGGGTCTCCCACATATTCTCTATGAGAGTCTTCAGCTCTGGGTATTCTGGTGTGATGTCCTCGGCTATTTTGCGTAGCACGGGCATTCCATATGTATAAATAGGTAAAATCATCTTTTGTGTACAGTTTCTGCTGTCTTGTCTTCTTTCTGTTTCCTTCTGTGTTTTATGTCGGCCTTATGGTGTTCTTTCTTGCCTCAAGGTAGTCTTGGAGTATTATTGTTGCCGATATCTCGTCCACGAGTTCTTTGTTCTGTCTGGCTTTTCGCCTTAGTCCGGCGTCTATCATAGTCCTGTGGGCGAGCACTGATGTGAACCTCTCGTCATACCATTCAATGTTCATGTCAGGCATCTTCTTCCTCAGTTGTCCGACAAAAGTCCTCACCCTGTTAAGATTCTCGCTCGGTTTGCCATTGGGCTGTGTCGGCTCTCCGAATACTATGGTCTCGACCTCTTCTTTCTGGCAGTATTCTGTAATGAAACGCATGAGGTCAGACGTGGCGACAGTCACTAACCCACCTGCCACAATCTGCAATGGGTCAGTGACTGCCAGTCCTGTACGTTTCTTTCCGTAGTCAACAGAAAGTATCCGCATATCTTTATTTGTTATAGAGAATCCAAGCGTCGGCATACTGTGAGCGCAGTGCGTCACGGCTGTTCACGGCGTCTGCCTTGCTGTCGTATGTGGTAGCCACAACACGATAGAAGTTGTTGGCAGGGTTGAAGACTATCTGTGCTGCATATCCTGCATTCTTCAGGCGTGCCTGCAATCCCTCTGCGTTTGATTTTAACCCGAAAGAGCCTACCACTACGCTGAAGTTCTTCAGCCCTGCACCGCTTATGACATTGACATTCTCTGAGCGTACTGGCACATTGTCATAGTTGTCAGTAGTTCTTGTCTCTGTCTGCTGGCGCTCAACCACTGGAGCCACCACCTGAGGCTGTTCTACAACTGTTGTCTGTTCCTGGTTCTGTGCTTTCTCGTATGCCTTGCGGTAAGCGCTCTCCTTGCTTGAGCCGCAGCTTGTCATTACTAATGCAGCGCAAAGTATCGCGCCGAGGGTCATGGATTTCTTCATACCTGATTTAGTGATATTTTATTAGCTTGTTTACTGTCAGTTTGTATATTTTGACTACAAAGTTAATAATAATTCGGTTATCTCCCAACTGTTTCTCATCTAAAGTATGTTAAATCAATAAAAATGAAGCGTTTTAACAAATTATTAGACAGATTATTTGGAAGAAAATGATTTCTTGAGTATTTTTGCCGATGATATCAGCCTGGCTTGGCAGATGTCGGACAGTCCCACGACGACAATCCTGCCGCGTATGCTGGCAGAGGTCAGGCTGCATCAGAATCAATTTGGAATATAAACTTTATAAAGAAAGGAAAATCATGAAAGCATTAGGCTACATTGGAGCATTCCTCGGAGGCGCACTGGCTGGTGCTGCCATAGGTCTGCTTGCCGCACCAGAGTCAGGTGCCGACACACGTAAGAAGATAACCTCAAAGGTAAAGGATTTCTGTGACCGCCATAATGTAGAGCTGTCAAAGAAAGAGATGGCCGAGCTGGCAGAGGATCTCCTTGATGTTAACGAGTAAAACCTTAATCCCCCGCATCGGGAAGCTGCGCTATTCACTCTCCCTGCCCATGTCCTTATGATGCCGGCGACGGCACAGCTGAAGGCTCAGGCGGAGACGAGGGGCATGACGGCTTCCCGATGTCTTTTCCCCGTTTTGTCATGTTCAGCACAGATAAAAACATAGAGAGTCTTGCATGTCTCGTCGAGAAGCTGAAGGAATATCTACAGCTGAGGAAGAGCCTGTTGCAAGTCAACCTGATGGAGAAGATTGTCCGTCTGCTGACAGCATGTGCCCTCACGATACTTCTCGTGTTCTTCTTCTTCCTCATTGTCATATTCCTTTCCTTTGCGGCTGTTTACGCCTTGTCGTTGTTCATGCCGCTATGGGGGGCGTTCCTTGTCGTGGCAGGCGTACAGCTTCTGTTCTTCATCATTATCTATCTTAAGCGCCACTCATGGATACAGCAGCCATTGGTCAGGGTGCTCGTGAACATCCTTTCCGCATAATACATTGTCAAACAGTCTATACGTTTTCTATATGATATACAGAACATTAACCGACATACAGGCCGAGAAGGAACGTTTGCGTCAGGCTGTCGCCAGCAAGGAGGAGGAGATTGCGAGGCTGTGGAATGACACTTTCCATGGTGTTGACGAGAAAGAGTTTAAGACTCCGACACAGCGTGTCCTCCAGTATGCCAACACCTGCGCCGGGCTGTTTGACGGCGCTCTTTTGGGCTGGAAGCTCTACCGCCGCCTTGGCGGTACATTCTCTTTGTTCAGAAAGAAGAGACGCAGGGGATAGCATTGTCCTCTTCTTTTTCTGCACGTCCTCCACAAAAGGTATCGTGCTGATTCCCTCTGGATGTCGTCCTTTACACACATAATTACTTAGCACATAATAATCGCATCTTTTCTTGCAGGAGACAAGGAGAGGTGACATATGCCGATAAGAAACGTCTGGAATGCGCAGCTTGCGTGTTTCGCGTTGGCATGTGTCGCCCCTCCTTGTTTTTGTGCTTGGCCTTTCTGGGGAGTAGATGGGTATGTAAAAGTTTCCTGCCGTTGTGGCAGTCTGAATAGTGTATTGCCGCTCTTGCAGACGCTCTCCCACGGTACATCTGACGGGGTGGGGGCTGTCAGCTCGCCCCCGCCCCCGTGACTACCGACATAATGCCGCCCCGCCTCGCGCGGCATTATCCTGACGGGGAGGGGGCTGCGGCTCACAGTTTTTTCGCACGGAACTGCATCGGGCTGCATCCAAGATGCTCCTTGGTGTATTTCCCGAAGAACGAATTGTTGGAGAATCCAAGACGCGTGGCTATCTCCTTGCATGAGAGCGACGTGTTGAGCAGGAGGTTGCGTATCTGTTCTGTGAGCTGTTCCTTTATCCACTGCGAGACAGTCTTGCCTGTCTCCTGTCTCACCACGTGTGTGAGATATTTAGGCGTTATGCACATCTTGTCGGCAAAGTATGCCACGTTACGGTGCTGGCAAGCGTCCTCTGACAGCAGCAGGAGGAAGTCATGGGCGATATTCCTCCTCATCCTGTTGTTGCCTGTCTTGATGGCAGTGTTGTCTTTCCTGCGCTCGCAAGCGGACATGAACTCGAATATCAGTGCTTGTGTGAGCGAGTCGATTGTGCGTTGTGTGTAGCATGTCGGGTCTTCGTCGGTCTTCTCTTTCAGCAGTTTCTTGTAGCATTCTACCAGGCTCAGCTCCTTGCGGCTCAGTGTTATAAGTGGGCTTTTGTAGGCAAACAGGAAATTGTACATTGTCTCCTTGTCGGGCACTATGGTCTCCTGATATTTTCTTATTGATATCAGAAAGAGGTCACACACGAAGTCTGTGCTCAGCATTGCCTCTGTTACGGTGTGCAATCCGCTGCAGAAGAGGAGGTCGCCCTCCTTGGCCGCATAGTTTGTGTCATTCAGTGTCGCCTCCAGTTTCCCACCCTTGCAGAACACGACGAGCGCGAAATCGAGCTGTGCGATCTGGTTCCAGAAAGGCAGAATCTTCACATTGCATATTATTGTGAGGTTCGCGTCAGTATATAGGTACTCGCCTAATCCGTCAGTATGGCTTTGGGTGAAGGCGCTTATGCTTAGTCTGTTTCCCATATATGCAGTTGTTTGTGTTTTGTCCGGTTGTCGTTAATGATGCGTTATGTCAGTGCAAAGTTAGCAAACATTTCGAACATAATGATGTTCTTTTTTGCTTTTGTTGTGTCCTGTTAATGATAATTATTTGTCGCATGTGTATAATTGGATATATAATGCGACATTCTGAACATGCCGGTTATGGTTATAATGTGTAATTTTGTGGCGAAGTCATTACCTCAGATAAATAACTCAAAACAATTATGAATAAAGAGAAAATCCTTTTGTCTTGCCTGTCGCTGATATTGTTTTCGGCGTGTCGGAACACACCGTCGGTAAGGTGCGACGTGCGCAAGGTAAACATTTCAGAGGCTGTTTCTGTCAGCCGCCCTGATTCGGTGTCATTCCCCGGCACCACGAGGTCGGCAGAGGAAGTGAATGTGTCATTCCGCGTCAGCGGCCCGCTGACGAAGGTTCTTGTGAACGAGGGAGACTATGTCTCGCAGGGGCAGGTGCTCGCCACTATGGACAGTCGCGACTATCAGGTACAGCTCGCCGCGACCCAGGCTGAGTATGCCCGTGTCAAGGCTGATGCCGAGAGGGTCATCTCGATGTATAGGGAGGGAACCACAACCGCCCAGAATTACGACCAGGCCCGTTATGGCCTTCAGCAGATAACCCAGAAGTTAGAGAACCATCGCAACCAGCTCTCCGACACGCGTCTCACGGCTCCTCTCTCCGGTTACGTCAAGGAGAGGCTGCATGAGGCGGGCGAGACGGTCAGCGCCGGTATGCCCATTGTCACATTGTCGTCGGGCGACAGGGTTGAGGTAGAGATAAATGTCTCAGCCCGCGACTATGCCCGCCTGTCGCGTCTCTCGTCTTTCCGCTGCCGTATCGATGCGCTCGGGGGGCAGACGCTGCCGCTTGAGAGGGTGCGCACGAGTGCCGTGGCGAATGCCACACAGCTCTATACCCTGCGTTTCGCCATCAAGGGGAGTTATGACCGCCGACAGCTCACGCCCGGCATGTCCACGCTTGTCTATGCACAGGTGTCTCCCGAAAGCTCCTCTGATGTCTTCATCCCCTCGTCCGCACTGCTTGACAAGAACGGCCACACCTCTGTCTTCGTGTATTCTCCTGACGGCAGACTTGTCAAGAGACGGGACGTGAGGGTCAGCACTGTCAATCCTGACGGCACAGCTACCGTCAGTGGCCTGCGTGCGGGAGAGAGTGTTGTTAGCGCGGGGGTGAGATATCTTGTTGACGGACAGCGTGTCGAGCCGGTCAAGGCTCCGGCACCGACTAATGCAGGAGGACTGTTATGAATATAAGCAAATGGGCATTAGGCAGACGTAACCTTGTCAATACGTTTGTCATCTTCCTCATACTTGGAGGCCTATGGGCATTCTTGCAGATGCCCAAACTTGAGGATCCCGCCATAAGGGTCAAGCAGGCACTTGTCGTAGTCACATATCCCGGAGCCTCAGCCCATCAGGTGGAGCTTGAGGTGACTGACCCCTTGGAGAAGTCGATACGCCAGATGCCGGCTCTCGACCATGTCGAGTCATCCTCGTATGCTGACATGGCCATTATCACCGTTGAGCTCCAGCCCACAGTGAGGGATGCTGACCTAGAGCAGCAGTGGGACCTCCTGCGCCGTAAGGTGAACAATGTCAAGCCGTCGCTTCCGTCGGGCTCACAGGTGATGATGGTGTCAGACGATTTCGGCGATGTTTATGGCATGTTCTATGCCCTCACGGGCGACGGGCTTTCTGACCGCCAGCTCAGTGACTATGCCGAGATGGTCAAGCGCGAGATGCTTGCCATTGATGGTGTGACCCGTGTGGACATCTATGGCAAACGCTCAGAGTGTATCAACATCAACCTGCGTGAGGACAAGATGGCCAACCTCGGGGTCTTGCCCACAGAAGTCATACAGACGCTTAACGGCCAGAACGCCACGTCGTATGCCGGATATTATGACAATGGCTCTCGTCGCCTTCGTGTCACGGTCGATGACAAGTTCCGCTCGGTTGACGATATTGCCGCTATGCTCATCGCCGGGCACGATGACGACCAGCTGCGCATACGCGACATAGCTGATGTCAGCAGCGGCTATGAGAAAGTGACACGCAATGCGATGTTACGCGACGGCGCGCGGGCCCTTGGTGTGAGCATCGCATGTTCGAGCGGCTATGATATCCTCAAGGTAGGCTCTAAGGTCGAGGAGCGTCTCCACCAGCTCTCCGGGCGCATGCCCGTGGGCATGGAGTGCCACAAGGTGTTCTTCCAGCCCGAGCGTGTCGGCGGCTCCCTTTACACCTTTCTGGTTAATCTTCTTGAGTCGGTCATTATCGTTGTCGTTGTGCTGATATTCTTCATGGGGCTGAAGTCAGGTCTCATTCTCGGCATGTCTCTTCTCGTCATTGTCTTCGGCTCGTTCCTTGTCCTGAATGGCTTTGACGGCACATTACAGCGTGTCTCGCTTGGGGCTTTCATCCTTGCCATGGGTATGCTTGTCGATAATGCCATTGTCATTGTCGATGGCATACTTGTTGACATGAAGCGTGGCGTGCCGCGCTCTGAGGCGTTGACATCGATAGGCAGGAAGACCGCTATGCCTCTGCTCGGCGCCACTCTCATCGCCATCCTTGCTTTCCTGCCTATCTTTATGAGTCCGGACACCGCTGGTGTTTATGTGCGCGACCTTTTCATTGTCATCGCTGTGTCGCTCTTGCTCAGCTGGCTGCTTGCCCTTGTCCATGTCCCGCTCATGGCCGACCGCATGTTCCACCCTGCTGTCAGCGGGGGTGACGCCTTCCGGGGCAGGGCATACGACATTCTTGAGCGTGTGATGCGCTTCTGTCTCGCCCACCGCCTCACGGTGGTCGCCACGGCCATTGTGTTGCTCGTGGGGAGCCTGTCGTGCTATCCGCTTATCAAGCAGAGCTTCTTCCCCGATATGGTTTATGACCAGCTCTATATAGAGTACAAGCTGCCTGAGGGGTATAACTCCACACAGGTGGAGCATGATCTGGAGCAGATGAGGCGGATGCTCATGGCGTGTGATGATGTCACACATGTCACGACAAGTATCGGCGGCACTCCCTCTCGCTACAATCTTGTACGCTCTGTTGCCACACCGTCTCTCGCATACGGAGAGCTGATAGTCGATTTCACATCGCCTGAGACCCTCGTGTCACATCTTGACTCCATGCAGCGTCAGCTTAACGACAGTTTCCCCGACGCGTACATCAAGATAAAGCGTTACAACCTGATGTATAAGAAATATCCCATAGAGATATGCTTCCACGGTCCCGACCCGCAGGTGCTGCACCAGCTCACAGACTCTGCCATGGCCATTGTGTCACGTAGCGACAAGGTCTGTCTGCCCACTTCTGACTGGGAGCCGCGTGTGCCTGTGCTCACTGTCGATTATAACCAGGCCGCCGCGCGCACCTCCGGCCTCTCACGCGGAGACATCGCCCTGTCGCTGATGGCCTATACCGACGGCATCCCTGTCGGCACATTCTATGACGGCATACATCCTGAGAATATCTATGTCAACTGCCGTTCTGGCCAGGATGGCGCCGTGGCCCGTCTCGACAATGCCAATGTGTTCGGCATGATGCCCAATGTGGGCAATCTCTTCGACCGCAGCACAGTACAGAAGCTTATGAGCGGACGTATGGACAAGGATGACATCATACGCCAGGTGGCGAGCACCACGCCGCTCTCCCAGGTGGCCCACGGCATTGACATCAGATGGGAGGAGCCTGTCGTTGTCAGGTATAACGGCCAGCGCTGCCAGCGTCTCCAGTGTTCTCCGTCGCCCGGCATCGCCACAGAGACAGCCCGTCAGTCTATCGCCGGGGAGATAGAGTCCATACCGCTGCCTGAGGGTTACTCCCTGTCGTGGGAGGGCGAGCATAAGGCGAGCACCCAGTCCACGCGTTATCTCTTCAAGGGATTCCCGCTCTCGATAGTTGTCATGCTGCTTATTCTCATCATGCTCTTCAACGATTTCCGCCGTCCGGCCATTATCTTCTGCTGCATTCCGTTTGTCGTTGTCGGTGTGTTCCCCTCAGTCCTGCTGTCGGGCAAGGAGTTCGGTTTCGTTGCCATTGTGGGCATCCTTGGCCTCATCGGCATGATGATAAAGAATGGCATCGTGCTCATTGACGAGATCTCACTCCAGATGTCAAGCGGCAAGGCTCCTCTCGACGCGCTCATTGACAGCAGCAAGTCACGCCTGCTTCCTGTCATGATGGCGTCGCTGACCACTATTCTCGGCATGATACCCCTTGTCTCTGACTCCCTCTTCGGCTCGCTCGCTGTCACTATCATGGGAGGCCTTGCTGTCGGAACGCTTATTATCCTTATATTCATCCCTGTGCTCTACTCGCTTATGGCAGGCGGAGGAAAACACTCGGAAGAACGGTGAACAAACACTACGAATTATGAAAAGACTGTTATATATACTAATATGTGCGGCCATCCAGCTTAATGCCTTGGCACAGGACTCGCTCACCCTCGACCGCTGCCGCTCCATGGCTGTCGCCCACAACAGGCAGCTGCAGAGTGCGAGGGTGGAGATGGACAAGTCAGGTTATGACGTGCTCGCCATGCGGGCCAACTATCTCCCACGTCTGGATTTCCATGCCTTCGACATCGTCAACACGACATCCGGCAATCTCAGTATGCCTTCGGCCACGCTCCCCATCTACTCATACAACGCAGACTTGGGACAGTTTCTGCCGGCTGTCATCACTGACGCCTCTGGCAATATCGCCGGTCTGGCACAATATGCCGAGTTCCCCTCGATGGCTGTCAGCTACAAGATGCATAACCTTTTCAATGCCGGCCTCTCGCTGATGCAGCCTATATATATGGGCGGTAAGATCGCCGCCGGCTATGCCATGACAAGGATAGGCCAGCGTATTGCAGGGGAGAACGTCCGCCTCTCAGAGAGTGATGTGAGGGTGAGGGTTGACGAGGCGTATGCCCTTGCGGTGAAGGCGCGTGAGATGGCCGGTGTCTCGCAGGCGTATGAGCGGTTGCTCTTAGAGTTGCAGAAGACCGTCGAGTCGGCTGTCCGTCATGGCCTCCGCACACGCAACGACCTTATGAAGGTGCAGGTGAGGCTCAATCAGGCCCGTCTCTCTGTCACGCGTGCCGGCAATGCCTACGACCTTGCGCTCATGAGCCTCTGCCAGACTGTCGGGCTGCCGTTGGGCTCGCGTCCTCTTCTCCAGAGGCCCGATGTCTCCTCGATGGTGATGTCTGAGATTCTCTCCGCCTCGTCAGACAGCCTCCTCGTCATGTCCCGTCCTGAATATGCCATGCTTCATGAGAAGACAGAGCTTGCACGGCAGCAGGTGAGGCTGACACGCTCAGAGTTCCTGCCCCAGCTGTCAGCGTTTGCCTCTGGCGGCTACAGCAATGGCGGCAAGGTCACGGTGGATGCCACGAGTGAGCTTGCCGGCACTATGCGCATGTGTGACAAGCCGATTCTTGATAAGTTCTCTGGCTCTGTCGGTGTCACGCTCTCTGTCCCGCTCTTCCATTTCGGCGAGCGCAGGGGTAAGATACGCTCGGCCAAGGCATCGGTGCGCATGGCTGAGATAGAGCTGGACGATATGCGCGAGAAGATGACACTCGAGCTGGCACAGCGGTATAACACGCTGAGGGAGCAGGCCGTCGCGTTAGATATCGCACGCCAGTCGGTAGAGCAGGCTGAGGAGAATCTCCGTCTGTCACGCAGTGCGTACGACTCAGGCGTGGAGACCCTCAGCGACCACCTTGAGGCCCAGGCATTGTGGCAGGAAGCCATGGCTGAGGAGATTGATGCGCGTGCGCAGCTCCTCGTAGCCTTAAGCAAATGGCGTAAGGCGGCAGGACGATGACTTGGGCTTGGCATTACTAACCTGCATTATTCATACTCGTTCCTACTGCAAGGCCTAACTGGCAGCACCTCAGCGTGGTGCTCGCTCTTCCTCTTGGAAAGTAGGATTTACTACATTCTGCATCGTCATCGCTGTGCTCACGCTGATGCACTACCATTTAGACCTTTCGTGACGGAGCAGTATGAATAATGCAGGCTAATGATGTGGCTCTCCCCTGAGGCGGTGTCACGGCTGTCTCACAGAGGCCAGTTGTCTGTGCGGAAAGGAACTATTGGCAGGCCACGGGTGTTCCATACACGTCCTGGCGCCCAGTTATAATAGTTATACCTGACAGCCTCTATGCGCCCCTTGACAGCCTCACATCTCAGCTCAAGCTCGTTGTATGTCTTCGTCACACGCACCGTGGCGGGGTGGAACACACGGTCAGCCCCCGCCGCCTCAAAGCCGGGGAGGTCATAGAATCGTGAGAATCCGTTGGCGGCATTCCTGAACGCCAGTATGACAGCGCCGTCGTCCTTGTGTCTCATCGACTCATACTGTGGGGCGTCGGCCATCGCGCTGTCCCCCACACCGTACGTCCTCACGGCCGCCATGAAGGCCAGCCGCTGTCCTATCTGCCGTTTCATCGAGCCGTGGATGTTCTCCTCCTCATAGTCGCGCATGAGGTCGTTGGTGGAGACACACCCGCTGTACGGTATGCTCTCGGCGAGGCTGTGCTGCATATCCCTGAATTCGGCCGCGCCTCTTCCTTTCGGGTCCTTATACCAGTGAGGTGTCAGCTCGACGGTGTAGAATGGCATGTCGCACGGTTTCCTGCCCCACGCCTTGCGCCATATCCCTACCATGTCTGTGAACCGCTGGGCGTATGTCCCGCGCCCACGCCTCACATTCGATTCGCCCTGATACCACAAGACACCCCTCACTCCATAGCCTATGATGGGATGCAACAGTCCGTTATACATAATCATGGGCAGGTTCATGGCCGATTTGTTGGGTCCCTCGGGGTTAAGCGTGCAGCTGAGGTCCTCGTCCTTGGCGTTCTTCCTGAGATATTCCTCAGGCAGCCATCCCTCCACGCGGCTTCCTCCCCATGCGCAGACCAGTACTCCTACGGGCACATCCAGCATCTCTGTCAGAGTCTTCGCATAGAACCATGCCACGGCGCTGTACCCCGCCGCCTCTGCCGGGCACGGTCTTGACCAGCGGCCGTGGACACGGCTGGCAGGAGACTTCTCTATCGACTGGTCTTGTGGTATTGTCGCCACACGCACACGGCCGCTGTATGTCGCCGACAGGGCTATCTCCTCGTTTCCGCCCTCTGTAGGGCAGTTGCGCAGTCCCTCTAACGGCATCACCATGTTCGACTGGCCTGAGCACATCCATACCTCGCCGATGAGGATGTCATCAAGCGTGATTGACGTTCCGTCGCCAGTGATGGTGACGCTCTGCTGGGCGAACGACGCTGACGGGGTGTCAACGTACGTCTCCCATGAGCCGTCGGCCGCCGCCCGGCAGTGTTTCGTCGTATTGTCCCATGACGCTTTGACATTTACCTCTGTCCCGGGCTCTGCCCATCCCCACAGCCTCACGTGTGACAGCTGCTGTAGGACAGCGTGGCTGCCGATAATCTCGGGCAGTTCCAGCGCCCATGCGTCATGGCCGGAACATACAAGTATGATACATAATAGATACCGATAGATTGTAGCAGATGTTTTCATAGTCAGGATAAGATTGATTGCTTGTTTTTGTATGTTGCTTGTTGTTTGAATATCAGTCTTGCAGGTCGGATTTGTTCCCCCTCACATTTTTCTTCCCGCTTCTCTGCTCGCTCTTCAGTCTTCATGTGGAGTGCTGAATGTCAGCAAAGTGTCAGCCGCGTTTCCGTCAGCAGGCATCGTTGTACAAATCTGCTCTTGCCTCACGCCATTTTTCGCGACAGTCGGTTCTTTGCCCGATAATTCCAAGCAAAAAAAACATGAAAAATTAATTGCTCATGCAAACTTCTGATAATCAGATGGATATGTTATGATATACAATCCTTCTCGCCATTCTTCCTTGATATAAGCCGAAGGACGATGTTGTCATTCGTACTGGATGAGGCCGTTAAAAGTATTGTATGGCAGGATGGGAGATAGCTGCTGACGTGGCAGAATGATGTCTGACGGTGTCCCTGTATCGGGTAATGTGTGGAAAATATAGGCTTTAGGGAGTGTTCTGCCATGGCTGTTTGCCTCTTCTCGTGCTTTGGGACGGTCTTCCTGCCAGCCGTTGTGGTTGAAAACCACATATTCTTCAGACAGATTGTTGGCGTTGGAAAGTGTCAGCCCATGTCTCGGCCTACACCCCGTCAACATGCCGAATCGTTATGCGATAGTGTTTTGTGGAATTGTTGCGTGAGTGGTCATTCTTAGCGGTAGGGTGGGGGGCAGCGTCTGCCATTGTAGCGGTTGCTGTGTCGCCCCTCCTTTCCGATATCGTGTCATGCCCGCTCATGCCATACGGCTGCTGCCTCCAAAGCCATCCTCACGCAGTCCTCCGCTGTAAGAGTTCTGGCTTTGTCGGCATCAGCCAGGCATTGTTTCGCTTGTCACGGTCATGTCTTCCCGTTATGGTTTTATCTTTCTGTCGCGTCCCTCTGCCGCTATGCTGAACGGCGCGGCAGGCAGGTTGTCGCTGTTATACAGTGTCACGGCAGGGTCGTCGTCCCATGCGTAGCGGACAGCCACAGGCTCTCTCACGCTGTCGGCCCATACTACTACGGCCGTGCCCTCTACCTTTGCTCTCGCGTGATGGTAAATGCCGTCATCTCCGGCTATGCTCCATCCGCTCATGTCGGTCATCGGGCAGGCTATGCTGTGAGGCTGTGCCTGCTGCAGCCTCATGCCCTTTGCTGTCTCAGGCTTGAACGCTATGCGTGCCTTGCCGCCCTCGACGCTCATCTTCACGGGCACGGGGCCTTCTGTGACGATGTCCATGCCGAGGTACAGGCGTTTCATGCAGAGAGCCGCACGCCGTGCGCCCTCCTTCTTGTTCAGAGGGTGTATGTCGTTCCATTCGCCGAGGTCGGTCATTGTCACGAGGGCTGTGTTAGGTGTCGCAAGGACCGCCTGGCGCTGTGCCTCACGCATATTGGCCCATCCTCCATGATAGTTGGCGTCAGTGTGGCGCTCCATGAAGTTGGCGAGTGTGAACACGACAGCCGGAACAGGCCCGTAGAGGTCGCGCCATTTCTTCAGCATGGCGGGCAGCAGCTGGCGGTACTTCTGTGGCTGTCCCGCGTTTGTCTCTCCCTGATACCACAGTATTCCGGCTATGCCATATCGGCGCAGAGGGTATATCGTGTTGTCGTAGAGCGAGGCCGCGCGCCCCCATGCGCCGCCCTCCACGCCGGGCTGTCGTGGCATGAGTATGCCGGGCTTTATGTGCCATTCTCCCTCAAGGCTTATCTTGCGGCCGCCGGTGAAGTACAGGCAATAAGGCTTCTCTGGCACAAAGCCGTGGCCGCCGCCGTTAGTGCGCAGGCGTATGCAGACAACATTCTCCCCCGCATGGAGCAGTCCCTTGGGCAGAGTGTATTTGCGGGGAGGATACTCATAGCCTGTCTCTCCCACCTTCTTGCCGTTTATGTATGTCTCGTCGGCGTCCTTCAGACATCCTAAGTGGAGCAGCGAGTCAGTGCCGAGCCACTCCTCCGGGACATTGAATGTCTTCCTGAGCCACATTGTCCCACACCACGTGCGGCCGTTCTCCGCCAGCAGCTCCTTGTCGTTCTGGCTGACTGTCCTCCATGTGCTGTGGTCTGTGTCCACGGCCATCCATGCCTCTTTCAGTCCGGGGTCTTCGCTGAGGAGCTTGTTGTACGTCGAGCTGATGGCGGCGTTCAGAGCCTCCAGACGCGCCTCATAGTCAGGCTGGCGCAGGTGGCGCACAGTGGCCGCGGCCTCCGGCTCCATCACCTCGAGCGTGTCCATAGGCATCCACTGTATGATGTCTGAGCCTCCCATGCTACAGTTTATTATGCCCTGTGGCACGCCCGTAGCGCGGTACATCTCCTTTGCGAAGAAATAGCCCATGCCTGACCAGTGGCCGATGTTCTCCGGCCGCATCGCCTCCCATGGGTAGAAGCCGGCGGCCGTGACATCGTCCTGGGGGCCGCTTATGGACGGTGTGCGTGCCGTCTGCATGAGGTGTATGGCGGGGTTGCTGTCTGTCTGGAACTCCTGCTCGTAGAGGCTCACAAGGCGTGCGGTATGCAGGTCCATATTGCTCTGGCCTGAGCAGAGCCACACATCGCCGACATATATGTCGCGGAGAGTCTTTCCGTTTATCTCCATCGTGTATGGCCCTCCTGTCATGCGGCGTGCCCTCGTGTTGATGCCTATTGTCCATTGGCCGTCATTCCCGGCAATGGCTGTATAGCTCTTCTTGAGGAATCTTACTGTCACTTTCTCTCCTGGGGCTGCTTTGCCCCATATGCGTGCTGTCGTATTGCGCTGTATCACCATGCCGTCGCATATAAAGCGTGGGAGCACAACCTCGCCCATTGACGGCGGGGAGACCATGAGTGACATGATGACTAGAATCATCGTGGTGAGTGTCCTGTTCATGTTTCTTCGGTAGTGTTTGATAGGTTATGGTTTTTACATGCAGGGTGGTTCTATAAATTACCACCGTAGATATATTCTCAGAGTGGGGTATAACGTCTTGCCATCTTTCGCTCTCTTTTTGGCTAAAAGTGTAAGTTGCCCTGCGGTATTCCTCCCATTCCCGAGCTCCGCTCGCCTACCCGTAGCCTTTCGCGCCTCGGCCATTCAAGTAAACTTGATGGCTCTCGGCTTGTCGTCGGTTGACCTGCGGTCTTCCTCCTCCTTGCAAGGCATAACTCAAGCAAGCTTGGTTCTGCTCTTGCTTCGAGCGTCGGTTCGCTCGGTCACAATGCCCGCATTGCTCCCTTTCTCACTTGCACTTTGACCTCAAAAATAGAATCGAAATCTGTCAAGGCTAATTTATAGAACCACCCTGTACTGTATGCAAAGTTATATATAATATCCCGAAATATCCCTGGCAATCAGCCTAAAATGTGGATTATGTAACAAATTAAGGAGAAAATGATACAAAAGAGAGGGCTTTTCTATAAATAAAAGTGTAACTTTGCAAACTGAATAACGCCACACCTAAAATCAAACTATATTTTCCTAAATACTTTTTTTCTGAATTATGAAGAGATATCTATTCCCTGCCGATTATATGGCAGACCCCTCAGTTCATATTTTCAATGGCAAGATCTATATCTACCCCAGCCACGACTGGGAGGCGGCGAACGTCGAGAATGACAATGGCGACCAGTATATCATGAAGGATTACCATGTCCTCTCTATCGATGGCGACCCTCTGACAGGCCATGTCACCGACCATGGCTGTGTCCTCCGCCTTGAGGATATACCATGGGCAGGACGCCAGCTGTGGGACTGCGACGTGCAGGAGTATGAGCATGAGGTGCCGACAAACGCCGAGGAACAGGCTGCCGGAATGGGGTACAGCAAGAGGGTGAAGCGCTATGTCATGTACTTCCCTATGAAAGACTGCACCGATGTCTTCCACTGGGGCATAGCCATCGCCGACAATCCTGCCGGCCCTTTCATCCCACAGCCAGCCCCTGTGGCAGGCAGCTACAGCATAGACATGTGCGCCTTCAGGGACGACGCTGACGGCGAGGTGTATGTCTATTTTGGAGGTCTGTGGGGCGGACAGCTGCAGAGATACAAGGACAATATCCATCTTGAGACACCCTGTCTGCCCGAGGGCCACGCCGACGCCCTCCCAAGCCGTTGTGTGCGCATGACAAGAGACGGCATGAGCTTCGCCGAGTCCCCACGTCCCATAATCGTTGTCGATGACAATGGAGAGCCCTTGAAGGCCGACGACCCACACCGTTTCTTCGAGGCGTCATGGATGCATAAATACAACGGCAAGTACTATTTCTCTTACTCTACAGGCGACTCCCATCTCCTCTGCTATGCCACAGGCGACAATCCTTACGGCCCCTTCACCTATCAGGGCGTCATCCTCACCCCTGTGGTGGGCTGGACGACCCATCACGCCATTCTCGAGTACGGGGGCCGTTGGTATCTCTTCCACCATGACAGCGTGCCGTCGGGAGGCAAGTCGTGGTTACGCAGCCTTAAGGTCTGCGAGCTGACATACGATGAGAATGGAAAGATACAGACCATAGAGGGGCAAGACTGATCTTCTCATTAAGGCTCCCCTCCTGTCGTGGAAAACCTACAATGTCTGCTTTAACGCCACTCTACAGACAGCACCCCTCAATAATGTCCACCCAATAATGACTAACCTAATATTCATATATGTCAGACAATAATAAATCATCCCGTGGCTTCTACCGCCTCTCATGGCTTCAGCGGATAGGCTTCGGCTCTGGCGATCTCGCCCAGAACCTCATATTCCAGACGACATGCATGTACCTGCTGTTCTTCTACACCGATATCTACGGCCTTGACGCCGTTGATGTCTCTGTGATGTTCACTGTCGGCAATATAGCCAATGTCATCTGGGACCCCATCGTCGGCGCCCTCATCGACAAGCACAATCCCCGTCTCGGCAAATACCGCGCCTACCTCGTCTTTGTCGGCATACCTCTCTCAGGGTTCGCCATCCTGTGTTTCTGGAATGGTTTCGCCCCGTCGCTGCTATATGCCTATATAACGTATATCGCCATGACACTGCTATATACGTTCATCAATGTGCCGTACGGCGCGCTCAACTCCTCGCTGACACGTGACACCGACGAGATAACCATCCTCACCTCCGTGCGTATGTTCATGGCCAACTGTGGCGGCCTCGCTGTCGGCTCAGGCCTCCCTCTGCTCATAGCCCATTTCACTGACGACAAGGTCGAGGGGCTCCCGAAAGACCCCGCCGCATGGTTCACGACGATGACGATATACGCCCTCGTGGGTCTCGCCCTCCTCATCTTCTGCTTCACACAGTGTAAGGAGAAAGTCGTCATGAGCGCCGAGGAGAGTGCCAACGTTAAGATAAGCGACCTCTGGATGGAGTTCTTCCATAACCGTCCGCTGCGTGTCATAGCCTTCTTCTTCATCACAGCCTTCGCCATGATGTCGATAGGCAATGCCGCCGGCGCATACTTCATGAACAGCAATATGCACGGCACGCCCGAGCAGCTCTCCATCTTCATGGGTCTCGGCTCTGCCCCGTCGTTCATCTTCATGCCCCTCGTGCCCATGATAAAGCGCGCTGTCGGCAAGAAGAACATGTTCTACATCTTCCTCGGCATAGCCATTGTGGGCATGGCCTTCCTGTATATAGTGGCCAAGATGGAACAGCCAGACATGCCACTCGTGTATATAGCCCAGTTTGTCAAATCGACCGGTGTCATCGTCGCCACGGGCTATATGTGGGCCCTTGTCCCTGAGGTCATCTCTTATGGCGAATATACCAGCGGCAAGCGCATAGCGGGCATCGTGAACGCCCTCACAGGCATATTCTTCAAGGCCGGCATGACTCTCGGCAGTGTTGTCGCCCCAGCCATACTCGCATACGTGGCTTACAACCCCAAGTCAGTCTCACAGACACCTCTCGCCGAGGAGGGAATCCTCTGGCTCGTGTGTGTCATACCCGCTGTCCTCCTCGCCCTCGCCATGTTCATCATATCACGATATGAGCTGACAGACGAGAAGATTGACGAGATAAACCGCGCCATAGAGCAGCGGAATTCAAAATAAACTGAAGGGTGGTTCTATTAATTACAATTCTTAGAGGAATTACCTTTGCGGTCTTTTACTCTCTCTCCGGCATCTTTCTTTGTAATTGCTTGCACCATAGCTCGCTATGCTGCTTCACCCTTACAAAAAAAATCTGCTCGGAGATAGAGCAAAATCCCATCAAAAGCTAATTTATAGAACCACCCCTGAAAAATAATAACAAGATGAATGTACTATATAATAAAGCATTGCGTCATATGACAATTGCTGCGGTCGCCATAATTTTTGCTGCTTGCACGTCCACTTCTGAAGCCGATGAAACATGCCTTTACAAGGCTCTGCCAGGATATAAGGTCGGCGCCGCCGTCAATGTTACACAAGTGGCGGGCGGAGACACCCTGAGCCTGAGAATCCTCAGACAGCATTTCAACAGCGTCGTAGCCGAAGACTGTATGAAGATGGAGGAGATACATCCTGAGCCAGACATATGGCGCTGGGGCGAGGCCGACCGTTTCGTGCGTTTCGCCCACGACAACAATATGCAGACCATCGGCCACTGCCTGATATGGCACAGCCAGTGTCCCGAGTGGTTCGGCAAGGACAAGGACGGCAATCCTCTGACACCTGAGGCTCTGCGCCAGCGCATGAGAGAGCATATACAGACCATCGTCAGCCGCTACAAGGGGCGTGTTGACGGATGGGATGTCGTCAATGAGGCGATACTCGACGACGGCACATGGCGCAAAAATTTCTACTACGAGATACTCGGCGAGGAATATGTGCCCCTCGCCTTTGAGTATGCCCATGAGGCCGACCCTGATGCCGAGCTGTATTATAACGACTTCTCCATGTTCCACAAAGGCCGCCGCGAGGCCGTTGTCAAGCTCATAAGGAAGCTGAGACAACGGGGCTGCCGCATCGATGCCGTCGGCATGCAGTGTCATTACGGCATGGACTATCCTGACTGGGACGAGTTTGAGAAGAGCATAAAAGCCTTCGCTGCTGAGGGCGTGAAAGTCATGCTCACTGAGGTCGATATGGGCGCGCTGCCCACTGTCAACGAGGGCGCCAACATATCAGACAAGGCAGAATACGACGAGACTCTTAATCCTTATCCTGACAATCTCCCCGACAGCGTCGCTGAGGTCTGGAACAGCCGCATGGCACGCCTCTTCGAGATCGTCAACCGCAACGCCGCCGCCGTCAGCCGTGTCACGGCATGGGGCGTCACAGACAGCCAGTCGTGGAAGAACAACTGGCCCATACCCGGGCGTAAGGACTATCCGCTGTGGTTCGACCGTGAGGGCAATATGAAGCCGTTCCTCAGACAACTCGTCGAGAAGAAGAGGTGAGCCGGAAAAGTATATCAGCCGGGAGAGAAAAATGGGGGGGCCAGGGCGTGATATGCCCCTGGCCCCCCTTACGCTTTCCACCAACTTTCTTTTAAAAAAATATCCGCGGTGTAGTTTTTCAATAACGGCCTGCGTCAAAGAGATGAAGAGCATGAGCGGCAGATGCAGTATGCCATACCCCCGTCCCGCCCCCGGCTTTCACGATGACACGCTATTTGTGTCATCAACCCCTCTTCTCCCCCGAGGGACCAAGAGCCAATCATCCCCCTCCTCCTCCCTCCGGCTGCTGGCAAATGTCATCCCCGCCCATGACACACACCCCTCCGCCCGCCATCCACACCTCTGAGGACGAAACCAAACATACCCATCATACAATAATGAACAACGACGAACAGATCTTCTCCCGCCTCGTCAGAGACAACAAGAGCACGATATACACCGTCTGCTATATGTTCTCGAAAGACAAGGACGAGGTGGCCGACCTTTTCCAGGAGGTGCTCATAAGGCTGTGGAGAGGCTACACCACATTCGAGCAGCGCAGCGACGTGAAGACATGGATATACCGTGTCGCGCTGAACACATGCATCAGCATCGACCGCAAGAAGAAACGCCGCGCCCGCAACGAGCTGTCCATGGACATCGACCTCTTCTCTGACCGTGACAACGCCACAGAGCAGGTCAGCATTCTCCACCGGCGCATATCACGCCTGCAGCCGCTCGACCGTGCCATAGTCCTCCTCTGGCTTGAGAATATCAGCTATGACGAGATAGGGGCCATAGTGGGCATATCGGCCAAGAATGTCTCCGTAAGGCTCTTCCGCATACGCCAGCAGCTGAGGAGCATGCCCCCAGACAAATAGCGTCACACGCACACACACACACCGCAACCCCGAGGTCAACTGTCAATCAAACACAATATATACACATACACGATATGGATACAAACTCACACAAGAATACCCCCACGCCCCCCATCGCCGGCAATTTTGGCGGCGATAGCCATGCCAGCTATAAGCCTGCCATGACCAATGATGACGCCGGTTTGCCTGACGATATCGACACCATACGCCAGCAGATGGACATACTCAGGGAGAAGCTCCAGACACAGGAGATTATCAACGGGCGTATGATGGTGGCGGCCATGAAGCGCAATATGTCGTGGATAAGGCGATACATCATCTTCGAGGTGTGCCTCCTCCCCCTGCTTGCCATCCTCTGGTATGGACTGAAAGTCTATGTCGGGCTCTCATGGTTCAACTATGTCTTCCTTATACTCATGCTGTGCGTCGATATCTATGCTGACTACCGCATCAACCTCCATTCCATGTCAGACGCTGACTACCAGCGTAACAATCTCATCGAGACCATGCGCAAACTCTCTCTCATGAAGCGGCGGCGGGCCCTCCAGATGGCCATCACGATGCCCGTGCTTGTCTTGTGGCTGCTGTGGACAGGCGTGGAGGCGTGGATGTCGCTGTCGTCGGCAGCTGACGACAGTTTCAGGTACGGATTCATACAGGGCGGGCTGCTCGGTGGTGTCATAGGCGGTATTGTCGGCATCGTTGTCGCTTTCCGCATATACCACAAGATGCAGCGGACGAACGATGAGGTCATAACAACCATAAACAGCATGACGGCGGGTTACCAGTAAAACCCTGTGTCAGTTACAAATGACAAAAAACATTATAAACCCCTTGAAGAGTATGTGGGGGCAGAGCCTCTGGTGGCGGGTCTTTTCGGCTTGGTCTTATAAGAGCAAGCTCTTAACGCCCCAAGCCGAAAAGCCCCGCCACCACCTTCTTGCAGAAGGCCACCATCCTCTTCAAGGCGATAAACAAATAATAAACCTTTTGTTAGGTTTGTATTCAATTATTGTCACAGAAGAAAGGTTTATTACGTGTTTATCGCCTTGTGATTGATGCGAAACCCGGTAGGGTGATGATGTAGCCGTCTGAAAATATCTGAGCTTGCCTCAAGGATTTTCAGACGGATGCATCATCGATGGCTCGCAAGAGACATTTTTGCATCAAGCGCAAGGGGTTGACTTCGTCTTCCTCTGATTCCCGAGCTTCGCTCGCCTACCCGTAGCCTTTCGCGACTCGGCATAATCCAAACTGGTTTGGCTTCTGCTCTCGCTGCTCCATCGGTTGATATCGGTATTTGTCTTTTCTGTTGACACATGATTTTCATAGTGCCCCATGACGGCTCCTGAATGACGGACACCAGGGCAGAAACGCTAGCCGTAAACGACGGGGACATCGCAGGCCCAGCCCGTGATAACGGAAAATCACAGAAGCCCAGCAATAGAATAAAGAAGCATCGGGGGCTGTGCCGGAGGAGATGGAGACTTTTCCGGCACAGCCCTCGGTGCTTCTTTCTATTGTGCGACACACACACACACCTTACTTCTTCTTCATATAATCTCTTGGCGCCACTCCATAGACAGCCTTGAAGGCGTTGTTGAAGGCTGTGGCGTTAGGGAATCCGCACGCGTACATTATCTCGCTCACCTTGTGCCGCTTCGACTGTAAGAGCCTGGCGGCCTGCCGCACACGTATGTTGCTGACAAACTGGTGGGGCGACTGGTTGGTCAGCTCCTTCATCTTACGGTAAAGATGGACACGCGAGAGGCCCGCCTCGCGTGCGATGTCATCGACGGTGAGGTCAGGATTGGCGAGATTCTTGTTCACTACGTTCATGATGCGGCGCATGAGCTTGTCGTCGGCCGAGAGGATGCTGACATCCTCCACCTCGTCTGTCCGCTCTTCCTTGCCTGTGAACTTGAGCTTCATGACATTGCGTGAGGCGAGGAGGTTGAGTATCGTCTGCTTGAGAATGTCGAGATTGAAGGGCTTGCTGATGTATGCGTCGGCTCCGATGCCTATGCCCTGCATGCGATCCTCGTCGGTGTCCTTGGCCGTGAGGAGGATGACGGGGACGTGGTTGGTGTTTATGTTTGTCTTCAGCCGTGAGCAGAGTGTCATGCCGTCCATCTCGGGCATCATGATGTCTGAGACGACAAGCGATGGGACATCGAGCAGTATGCCGGCCAGGGCCTCCTTGCCGTCACAGTATGTCCGCACAGTGTAGTGGGCGGAGAGCTCGCGGGCGAGGTACTCGCGTATCTCCTCGTCGTCCTCGACGATGACGATTTGCTGCCTGGCTGTCTTCTTCCTCCCTGCGGGCTTGCCGCCGCTGTCTTTCGTCTCGCCGCCCGCGGCTTGCCGCCGCTTGCGTGGCTTGCCGTGGGGCTCTATGGGCTTCGGTTCGCCCTGAGGCATTGCCGCCGGCCCGCCGCTCTCTGTGGTGCTTATATTCCCGTCTGTTGCGGGGGTGTCTGTCCCTGACATGTGGCTGTGTGCGGTGTCTTCTCCTGTGGTGAGGCCTCCTGTGGTGGCGGTGGCCTCCTCATTGACGCTCGTGTCTGTCGTCGGGCTGTGGGCTTCCTCGCCGCCTGTGGCGGCTGAGGCTGTTTCTGCCTGCATTGTTTCTGCCTGCATCGTGTCGCCGGATGTCAGGGCGGTGGCATCCTCTGCTGTGGGCTTTGGGGCGGCGGCCGTAGTGGCGGGGCTGCTGGCGGTGTCGGCGGTGTCGGCAGAGGGTGCTGCTGTCATCTCGGCCTCGCGCATAGCTGCCTCGCCACGGGGTATGACGAGCGTGAAACAGCACCCCTTGCCATTATCGCCGCCCTCTGGCCGGCCTGCCGTGATGCTGCCATGGTGGAGCAGCACCAGCTGGCGGGTGAGGTCGAGCCCGATGCCGGTGCCTGTCTCGAGACGCTTGCCCTCAACAGAAACATCTGAGTAGAAACGCCTAAAGATGTACTTCATCTTCTCTGGCGGGATGCCCGGGCCCGTGTCCTTTACCATTATCCTCATATTGTCTCCCTCATCCTCAAGGACTATCGTCACGCTGCCTCCCGGAGGGGTGAACTTGAACGCGTTGGAGAGGAGGTTGACGAGAATCTTGTCAAAATTGCTGCGGTCGATGCACGCCATGAGACGGGGCATGGCGTGCTGGAAACGGAATGTTATGCTTTTCGCCCTCGCCTGATAGTCGAAGAGCTGGTATATCTCGCTGATGAAGCCTATCATCTCGGTGGGCTCAAGATGCATGGGCATCTGCTCCTTCTCTATCTTCCTGAGATCCATGATCTGGTTGATGAGGTTGAGTATGCGGTCAGCATTGCGCTTTATCGTATGATAGAGCGATAGGCGCTGCGGGTCATGGTCGTTCTGGATGAGCGACATGATGGGCGATATGATGAGGGCCATAGGGGTGCGTATCTCATGGCTTATGTTCATGAAGAATCGTATCTTGGCCTCCTGCATCTCCTCGGCATGGATGCGGCGCATGGTCTCCATCTTCTGCTGCATGGCCTCGCGCAGACGTATGCGGCGCAGGTTGAGGAAATAGAATATGCAGCCTATGAGGGCGAGGAGATAGAGGGCGTAGGCCCATGTCGTGGCATACCACGGCGAGTGGACGCGTATCTGGACATGGCGCACGGCAGAGTGCTGTCCGTCCTTCTCGGCCATGACACAGAAGTCATAGCTGCCTGCCGGCAGATGGGAGAGGGATATCTCATTTGTGCCCGCGGGAAGCTCTATCCACTCCTCGTTGTTTATGCTGTAACGGTATGTGATATGCTCACACGCCTCGTAGGTCATGGTGGAGAACTGCAGACGTATGTTGTTGTCCGTATCGTCGAGGTCAAACCTGTCAGAGAGCATGGGCGTCGTCTCCGTGATGACGTATGAGCCGGACTTACCGCCCGCTGTCACAGAGCGTCCGTTCACCTTGAGGTCAGTCAGCAGGATGCTCGCGTGCCATGGCCTTGACGGTGGGAGAGACGGCTTGAAGAATGTCACGCCACAGACACCGCCGAAGAACAGCGTGCCGTCGGGCGAGATCGTGGCCGCCCTGTCAGAGAACTCGTTGCCCTGGAGACCGTCCTCGGCATAATAGCGGTTGGTGACGGCCTTCGTGACGGCGTCTATGCGGTTCAGGCCGTGCATGGTGCTCACCCACACCGCGCCCCTCCTGTCGGGCTGTATGGCCGCTATACTCTCTGACGAGAGCCCGTCAGAGAGCGTGATGTGTTCCAGACGGCGTGTCCGCATGTTGTATATGTATATGCCCTCGTCAGTGCCGAGCCACAGCTCAAGGCCATTGCTGCCGGTGGCGGCGGGCTTCCTCCCGCCGGCCTTGTCCTCAGGGGTCACCTCGCTGACACAGTTGATTGTCGTGCCGAAAAGAATCTTGTTACACCCGAAGACCCGTGTCCAGCTCTTGTGGGGAATGTCATAGCAGCACATGCCCATTGTGGTGGCGACATACACACGGCGGCCGTCTTTGGAGACTGCGATATCGTATATGTATCCATTGCTGAGGACGTTGGCGAGACTGTCACGTGCGGCTTTGCCGTCGTCCTGCTTGAATTGGTATATGCTTCCGTCCTTTATGGCATAGCGCAAGAGCCCCTGGCCCATAGTGGCTATCCATAGGCCCCCATCATTGTCAGCGGCTATGGAGAACACACTCAGCTGGGGGGTCACGGGTGTCTTTATTGGCGTGAAATGGCCGGCACCGATCTCTCCCACACCCTTCATGTACGAGCCGCCCCACATCCTGCCGCCACTCTCACACATGGTGAGGATTGTTGTCGGGATGTTGCCGCCCGTGATATGGGCTGTGACATTCTGCCTGTTGTCTGTGCAGTATATGCCATCCTTGTCGGTGCCTATCCACAGCTGGCCGCCAGAGGTGTGGCGGACGCTTGTCACACAGCAGTCACCAATCTTGTTCTTGCTGCCCTGCTTGTAGCCCATATAGCCGAACCTCATGCTCGTTCTGGGCTGCATGAAGACACCTTTCTGCAACATCCCGAACCACATGTTGCCGTTGCGGTCCTCGATGATAGAGTGTACCTTCGTGCGCGACAGGTTGAACTCCTTATGGTAATATGGGTTGCGGACAATGCCTTTTGTGGCAGGGTCGTATATCTCTATGCCGTCGCCGTCAAGGCCGAGCATGACACGCCCGTCGCTGCGCATGTAAAGGGCGGTTATCTGCTCGTTCTCAGTGCCGGGGACATGCTCGGGCTCGTGCTGCCATGACCTCATCTGGTACAGGCCGCCGCCGTGGGTCGCTATATAAATATTGTGGCGGCTGTCCTCACATATAGCCATGACGTACGATTTCAATGCGCCTGTGGCAAACAGGCGGCGCGTCTTCTTCCCGTTGATGGCGATGATGCCCTCCTTGTCTGTCAGTATCCACAGCGTGCCGTCGGCTGACTGGTACAGCCTGCGGACACCCTCCTTGCCGAGATATTCCCCACGGGTGACTATGCCTTTCCTGTCCTTAGTGTATATGGGCACCTCATAACGGCGGGCATTGAGCTTCATGTCCTGTTTCTGGAGGAGAGACGCCGGGGGAACCGGTAGCCTGAAGATTCCATTGCCCGAGGTGCCGATGAGGATAGAATGGTCGGCACACTCGATGATGCTTGTCACATAGTCCTTGATGATGTTCCCGTACATGTCAAGGAGGTTGATGTCGTGGAAACGGTCATTATGGTATATCTGTGCGCCAACCGACATCCCGACATATATGATGTTGCCAGACGATTGTGTGATGCAGTTCATCACGTTCGACGCTATCCCCTCACACCCGGGCATACCTTTCTTGAACACACGGAAGCTGTATCCGTCGTAGCGGTTCAGCCCGTTGCGCGTGGCTATCCATATGAATCCTGTGCGGTCTTGGTAAATCTGGTTGACAAAGCTGCTGGAGAGATGCTCGTCAACGTTATAGTAATTGCCGTTCTGTCCTGTAACATGAAGAGGGGAAAGAAGCATGGCTGCCACGGCCAGACAGCAGGCTCTCACTACGTATGCAGGGCGGTACGGGACATCTGGCACGTATCGCCAACTATGATCAGTGAAACTTGTGAAAATGTTACATGCTATATGTATATACTTTGTCATGGTTATTATAGTTAGATAGCTTGAGAGGTAAGCTTGTTGGTAAATTGTCCTATGTACCCTTTTCCCTTTGCTGCAAAGGGGTTTGCGCAGTCAACGACTGGGGCGGTTTTGACGATGATTATTATTTAGATACAAAATTAATCATTTTTTGTAACATGCCAAAGCAAATGTAACATTTCGTTAAGTCTGTGTAACAAATTTGTGTATATGTTGGCCGTTTTTGTGCTAAATTTGCAGTCGAAAACGTGATGCTTCCACATTGTGGACGTTACACACTCAAGATAGACATGGCCAGAGACGGCATCTGCCCGCCGGTAAGTCTGCCATGTTGAAAATCATAAGAAACCTAAAAATCTATCATAATAGACAATTTGTGTCTGGCTTAACTAACTGATTGGATTCTCCCTCTTTTTCCAAATCGGGGAAAGACGGGATCTCTGATATCGAGAAATGTGGATGTCGCATTCTCTGTTTTGGAAGAGGGAGAGTTTTCGTCAAATGCCAACACAACACACACACTGTGATGATACATGGTGAGGCCCACCTAACCCCTATGGCTCAGCATAGAGGTTGTGTACTGGCAACGATGACATGTATATCGTGAAGTCTGGAATGAATGAGTTTGGGTTTAGCGTTGGAAAAATCAATAAGTGACCGTAACTAACTATTAATAACTAAATGAACAAAAAACATTTCCTTACACTTGTGATGTGTCTGGCATCTATATGTATCAGTCCAGCACAGAGCCAGCTGCCGCCGTTGAGGGTCAGCGGGAGAAATCTTGTTGACGAGCGTGGGACGGCTGTTGTGCTGCATGGTGTGATGGATACGCCAAACAGATATTTCAACAGCTGGAGATGGCAGGGATGGAAGGCAAGCTACGGGCCGGACGATGTGGCTCCATGTCTTGAATACTTCGACAAGCTGTTCACAGCGATTACCGACCACTCCCAGGGGGCTTACTGCACCGTCTTCCGCCTCCACCTCGACCCGTGCTGGACAAATGACCCCTCAAAGCCTCTCGTCGGTGAGGGAGGAGAGCATAACATCAGCCAGTTCAGCCCGAACAGGCTTACAACATATTGGGTGAGCCTCTACAGCAAGATAATGGAGAGCGCACTGGCTCATGGCCTGTATGTCATTCTCCGCCCGCCAGGAGTATGCCCACACGACATAAAGGTAGGAGATGAATACCAGAGCTACCTGAAGAAAGTGTGGGGAACCGTGACACAGTCAAAGATCCTGAAACAGTATGCCGGCCAGGTATCAATAGAGCTCGCCAATGAGCCGGTGAATATCAAGGATGCCGATGGCAAAGACACGCAGACAGCAATGAGAGATTTCTTCCAGCCTGTTGTCGATATAATAAGGAGCAACGGATTCACAGGCATCATATGGGTGCCGGGAACCGGGTGGCAGTCACAGTATGCCAACTATGCGACATATCCCATAACAGACCCTCTTGACAACTATGGATATGCCGTTCATGTCTATCCCGGATGGTACGGAGCAAGCGACAAGTCATACAATCATCAGGCTTTCATAAACCAGTTTCATGCACAGGTGCCTGTCGTCGATACAAAACCTATAATGGTCACCGAGATAGACTGGAGCCCCGAGAATCCTGACGGAGAGGGAAAATACAACGAGTGGGGCGAGTGGGTGCTCCCCAACTATGGCACATGGGGCACCGCCTCCACATCAAAGTGGGGCAACGCGTGGAAAGCTGTACATGACCATTACGGGAATATCGGCATGACACTCACCTCGACTGACGATATGGTGGATATCGACGAATACCTGAGGACAGGAACAGTAAGGCCAAACTTCACGGCAGCAAAGGCCAAGGGGCTTTACGAGGAGTGCTGCGCATACACATGCTTCAAATGGTACGAGGAGTTCTATAAAGGACAGCCATCAGCGGTAAGTCATGTTGAGAATGGTGATGTCGTGAGTGTCAGATACTACACCATAGACGGAAGGTCAATACGGGACGGCTCGAACAATAAGGGGCTGCGCATATGTGTTACAAAGTACCGCGACAATACAACCTCAAGCAAAGTGGAGGTTGCAAGATAACGGTGCGAACATGAATGAAGATATAGTTTTTAGTTAGTTGCATAAGATTCGTGATCATCGAGAAATCTCCGGTACGCGTGTTGCCGGCATCTGGGAAGACACTGTCAGCATAGTGCCGGAGATTCGATGAAACACGAGACAGCAACGATAACTATAAAACTTACCGCCCCCCCCAAAAAAATGAGAGTGATATCAACTCTTGTATCTTACAACTCTGACATTGATAACTAAAAGCTTAGCTGATCTGAACGTTTTCAGTAAGCCAACGTTTTTTTATGGATACATAATACATAATAGAGCACACATGCCAATCCTGATTCTACTTACCTCCTTGTGGGGCTACGTAAGCAGGGTTGGGCTGTCGCTATATGGTGTGATGAGGCTTTCTCCTGCGGGCTTTATCCCATCCATTGTCAGCAATCAAGAGATTTTATACCTTAATTAATAAACAATAATGAAAAGAAGAACTAACCAAATGATCAAGTCATTCGCAACACTGTTGCTGATGATGGTTATGTGTGTCGGAGCTCTGGCCCAGACAAACATCACTGTCACCGGTACGGTGAAAGACTCGAATGGAGAGGAGCTGATAGGCGCCTCTGTCGTTGTGAAAGGCAACACGTCGCTTGGAACAGTTACCGACTTCAATGGTAATTTCAAGCTCTCTGTGCCTTCAGAGAATTCTGTCATCATTGTCAGCTATGTCGGCATGGTGACTGAGCAGTTCAAGGTCGGAGCAAATCGCAGCTTCAACGTGACGCTCTCAGAGAACAACCAGCTGTCGGAGGTTGTCGTCGTAGGTTACGGACAGCAGAAGAAGGCATCGGTTGTGGGTGCCATCACACAGACCACAGGACAGGTGCTTGAGCGCACCGGTGGTGTGTCAGACATCGGCTCGGCACTCACTGGTAACCTCCCTGGCCTTATCACGTCATCATCATCCGGTATGCCAGGCGAGGAAGACCCGAAGATTGTCATCCGTGGTGTCAGCTCGTGGAACTCTTCTGACCCTCTTATCCTCGTCGATGGTATCGAGCGCCCTATGTCAAGCGTCGATATCCACTCTGTACAGAGCATCTCTGTCCTCAAGGACGCTTCTGCCACAGCTGTCTATGGTGTGAAGGGTGCCAACGGTGTCATCCTCATCACAACAAAGCGTGGTACAGAGGGTAGGGCACGCATATCTGCCAGCGCAAGCTCGGCCATAAAGTTCGTGTCAAAGCTGCCACAGACATACGGCTCGGCCGATGCTCTATACTATGTCAACAAGGCCATCAAGCACGAGCTCGGTCTGCAGCCTTCAAGCTGGGGCAATATCAGCTCTACCGATTTCATTAACAACTATAACGCGCCGGCAGGCAGCATCGACCCGGAGACCGGATTCCTCATGAGCGAGCGCTATCCTGATGTTGACTGGCAGGACGAGCTGTTCAATGACTACGCCATGTCATATAATGCCAACGTGAATATCGCCGGAGGTACAAAAGCTGTAAAGTACTATGCCGCTGTCGATTACCAGCATGAGGGCGACCTCTTCCGCGAGTGGGACAACGGTCGTGGTTATAAGGGCGGTTACGGTTTCAACCGCATCAATGTTCGCTCCAACCTCGACTTCCAGCTGACAAAGACAACACTGCTGAAAGCCAACATCTCAGGTAGTCATGGCATACGCAATTCTCCATACGGACTCGAGCCCAACTCATGGTATGAGACACAGCTCTGGCAGGCTGCCTATTCTGCTCCACACGATACGTTCGTGCCACGCTACAGCGACGGCACATGGGGCTACTATCCTAATGACACACAGGGCTCGCCAAACTCTGTTACAAACCTCGCGCTACATGGTGCAGGACAGATAACGACAACACGTATCAATACAGACTTCACCCTCGAGCAGGACCTCTCGTTCATCACTAAGGGATTGAAGGTGTCAGGACTTATCTCTTGGGATAACGTCTTTGTTGAGAAAAACCGTGGTATCAACGACCTTTATAACAGTGCACAGTACAAGTGGATCGATCCTAAGACTGGCGAGGTGACATTGGCAGAGAAACCTGGTGGCAACAACAACTTCGACTTTACTGAGACCATAGCATGGGGCACAGACGGCGGAGCTCTCGATAATAATGCCACACAGCGTAACCTCTTCTATCAGGTACAGCTCTACTGGGGACGTCAGTTCGGCAAGCATGACGTGACGGCCATGGGCGTGTTCAACCGCTCGGAGAGAGCCACAGGCTCACAATTCACAAACTACCGAGAGGACTGGGCGTTCCGTGCCACATACAACTATGACAACCGTTATATGCTCGAGTACAATGGAGCGTACAACGGCTCTGAGAAGTTCTCGCCAGACAACCGCTTCGCTTTCTTCAACTCTGGAGCTGTCGGCTGGAACTTAGCCAACGAGAAGTGGTTCAAGCCTGTCTCTGAGACAAAGCTCTTCGGACTGAACCTTATCGATATCCTCAAGATACGCTACTCTTACGGTGAGATTGGTGAGGACAGCGTTTGGGACCGTTTCCTCTATCAGACACAGTGGGCCTATGGTGGCAACACAAAGCTCGACTCTACCAACCCATACAACAACTCCATCTACACATGGTATAAGGAGTCAAAGGTGGGCAACCCTAACATTCACTGGGAGAAAGCCGTCAAGCAGAACCTCGGTATCGACTACTCTTTCCTCAACGGTATCATTGCCGGAACATTCGAATTCTTCCATGAGAAGCGTTCAGACATCATGATCGCCGGCAGCAGCCGTGCCGTGCCACAGTACTTCGGAGCTGTCGCTCCTTATGTTAACAAGGGACGCACAAAGACAACAGGTTATGAGCTTGAGATGCGCCTGAAATATACTTTCGCCAACGGATTGCATGCTTATGCCAACATGAACATGACCCATGCGAAGAATGTCGTCCTTGAGCATGACGACCCTGCTTATCTCCCTGCTTATCAGAAGAATGTAGGCTTCGCCATCGGTCAGGCAAAGAGCTATCTCGACAATGGCACAGCACAGTCTTGGGACGATGTCATCGCCATGACCCCACATAACACCAACGACGACCAGAAACTCCCCGGACAGTATATGATAATCGACTTCAACGGCGACGGTGTCATAGACACTAACGATAACGCACCGTATGGCTTCACCGGCACTCCGCAGAACACATACAATGCTACTATAGGTTTTGACTATAAGGGATTCAGCTTCTACGCACAGTTCTATGGCGTCACAAACGTCAGCCGCTATGTCGCTTTCAACTCCCTCCCGAAGCCTTACCTGCACACAATATTCAAGGAGGGGGCTTACTGGTCGCCAGATACACCTGACGGAATACCGTCTCTCCGCGTCAACACCACTCCTAACTACTATGAGGGCACACGCTTCCTTTTCGACGGCTCATTCTGCCGTCTGAAGAATGTCGAGCTCGCATACACATGGAACGGCGGCTGGATAAAGAAGCTCGGCCTGAATATGCTCCGCGTCTATGTCAATGGCAATAACCTCCTCCTTTGGACAGACATGCCTGACGACCGTGAGTCAAACTTCGCTGGTACAGGACTTGCATCGCAAGGCGCCTACCCGACAATGAAGCGTATAAACTTCGGTCTTAAGTTCGAGTTGTAAAAGGTATTGATATCTGATATACAATTTACTGACGATATCCAATATCTGACATACATATAATACATTATTTAATATATATATGACAAGAACATTTTCAAAATATAAGTCAGTCGCAGCGTCGCTCGTCCTTGGTGTCTCTCTTGCCATGACGACAAGCTGTACAGACTATCTTGACAAAGCGCCGGAGTCAGATGTCGCTCCTGATGCCGCTTTCAAGAACTTTACAAATTTCCAGGGATTCACTGAGGAGCTTTACCTCTGTATGCCTGACTTCTCCAAGAGCTATTGGACAACCTCCTGGAACTGGGGTGAGGATGATATCCAGGCTGTCGGTATCAACTACCACATGAGCTATAAGGTTGATCAGGGCGACTTCTGGGGATGGCAGCAGGAATATGACGGATGGGGCGCAAGCTTCATGGACCAGGGTGATAAATTTGACCCTAACGACCGTTTCAAGCGCGGACTGTGGAAAGCCGCATGGTATGGCATACGCAAGGCCAACCTCGGACTTGAGAACATGGACCTCATGACATCTGCCACACAAGAGGAGCGCAACACCATTAAGGGACAGCTGCTCTTCTTCCGCGGATGGCTTCATTTCCAGCTGATGCAGTATTTCGGTGGTCTGCCATATCTTGACAGCCCTGTCGCTGCCGACCAGCCGATGACGCTCCCACGCGAGTCTTGCCAGACATGTGCCGATAAGGCCGCTAATGATTTCCGTCAGGCTGCCGACCTCCTGCCGATTGACTGGGATAAGTCTTCTGTCGGACGTAACACTCTTGGCAAGAACGGATTCCGTATTAACAAGATAACAGCCTTGGCTTATCTCGGAAAGGTAAACCTTTGGGCTGCTTCTCCTCTCGTCAAGAACTGCGACGAGAAGATGAACGTGAACGGCAATGCAAGCACATACGATTATGACACAAAGTATGCACAGCAGGCCGCTGACGCTCTCGGAGAGCTCCTCACACTTGTAGAGACAGGACAGACACAGTATATGCTTGTCGATTTCGCCGAGTACTCTGACCTTTTCTACACATGGAACAAGAACATGCTTCCTCCGGGCTCAACAGAGTCTATCCTCCGCGCTATCGCCAACGACCCGTGGCAGAACTCACACTACGGCCTCTTCACAGAGTTTGGCGGACAGATTCTCACAGGCGGAATGTCGTTCTCAATGCCTACAGCCAATTATGTGAACTATTACGGTATGGCAAACGGCCTCCCGCTTACCGACCCCGAGTCAGGTTTCGACCCGGAGCATCCATGGAAAGACCGTGACCCACGCTTCTATCACGACATCGTATATGACGGAGTGAAGGTGGTAGAGGGCACGATAGAGCCAGAAAGCAACCGTTACGCCAACCTCTATACCGGCGGCACATACCGTGACGATATCAACGAGAGCCGTACAGGATATTTCCTCTATAAGTTCATCCCTATATTCGCAAACAACTATGATATGGGCGGCACATACATGAAGCTGTATATTGACGTGCCTTATCTCCGTCTTGCCGACTGCTATATCATGTATGCGGAGGCTTGTGCGGCATTAGGCGGCTCAAGCACGAAGTCGGCCAAATGCTCTCTGACCGCTGTTGACGCTATCAACAAGATACGCCAGCGTGCCGGTGTCGCAGACGTTGCCGAGAAGTTCAAGAGCGACAAGAACAAGTTCATGGACGAGGTGCGCCGCGAGCGTGCCGTAGAGTTGTCTTTCGAGGGACACCGCTTTAACGACCTCCGCCGCTGGCTGCTCCTTGACAAGGCTCCATATAACATCAAGACCTCTCAGGAATTTGTACGTGCAGGAAAACTTGACCCGAAGAACCCGCAGGAGACACTCGTCTCAGGATGGTCAGAGAAGACAATCCTCACTCGCAACTTCACTCAGAAGCACTGGTGGATGCCACTCAAGAAGAAGGACACCTCCCTGTATCCTGAATTCTTCCAGAACCCAGGATGGTAATAGTGTCAGTCAACTCTATTAAAGTAAATAAGAATAAAGAAGATAATACTTTATGAACAATATAATTTCAAGATACAAAGGTATTCTTCCCATCTCACTCTTCGC
>JBJEAW010000068.1:0-4236 GCA_051869435.1 Prevotella sp.
ATAAAGGATAATTATTACTTTTACACCAAATTGTCGCTTCACGTGAATCAGAAATGCGTCACGCATGATGGCTTGAACACGTGAGACATATCTGGATGACCACACATAGGATGGCAGACAACATGCTCGGGCTATATTCGGCTTAGCCTGTATTATTCATACTGTTCCGTCACGAAAGGTCTAAATGGTAGTGCATCAGCGTGAGCACAGCGATGACGATGCAGAATGTAGTAAATCCTACTTTCCAAGAGGAAGAGCGAGCACCACGCTGAGGCGCTGCCAGTTAGGCCTTGCAGTAGGAATGAGTATGAATAATGCAGGTTAGAGGTGTCGCTGATGTTGACATCGCCATGTAGTCTCTTGTGACAGATGCTTTGAAAGTATGTCATACAGCCTTTCAGAGGGCCGTGTCTCTGTATGCTATGGTGCCAGTCATTCTTGCAGGCATGATTCTTGTGACCGTTACCGTAAGGGTCATGACTGTCTGTCTGCACAGTGTTATTATAGAAAAGAAAAGCGTTAGCTGTTTTCGGATTGTTGTGAAACCTAGGAAATTTCTTGACAAGTAATCCCGAAGATAATGGTTACGCCTGCGCATAGCGTGGGTGTACTTATCTGGGATTATGGGTTTTCCTAGGGCCTCACGACAAGGATAAGCGTTCACCCACGCTTTATCATTGTCTGGAGGCTTAACGAGACAGAAGAAAGCCCATACCTCCGCAAGATAGCTTGTACACCGCTTCCCATGTCTTTTCTTTCTGAATCATGAGGTCCTGTTCCTTTTATGGGATAGGGCCATATACCTGTATGGCGTTGTCTGGCTACGTCAGCGATGCGCCGTGCATAAAGGGTGGTTCTATAAATTACCACCGTAGATATATTCTCAGAGTGGGGTGTAACGTCTTGCCATCTTTCGCTCTCTTTTTGGCTTAAAGTGTAAGTTGACCTGCGGTCTTCCTCCTTCGCGCCTCGGCCATTCAAGTGAACTTGATGGCTCTCGGCTTGTCGTCGGTTCGCTCGGTCGCAATGCCCACATTGCTCCCTCTCTCACTTGCACTTTAACCTCAAAAATAGAATCGAAATCTGTCAAGGCTAATTTATAGAACCACCCTAAACAGAAAGGCAGTTATTATGCGCAGAGTGTTTTCTATCCGCAATGTTCCGGCCAGTGATGTTCTTATTGTTGCCGGATTGTCAGTCATGTTCCTGACCCCTGTATTCTATAAGGAGATAACTGTTGGCGGCGCTATGTCGAGGCTTCTCTCCTCCCTTTTGTATGCGATGCCATTGTGTTTCCTCCTGGCGTCTGTCCGCAATCGTGTGCTGATGTTGGCATTGTCGGGCGTGATGTTCGTGACGTCGTTCATTGAGACAATGATGGTGGTGCTGTTCCATAACTATATCATTTCAGGGAATATCATAGCGATAATGACGACGACAATGGACGAGAGTGGCGGTTTTGTCCGCAACAGTCTCCATGCGCTCCCTTATTCCCTGCCGGTCATAGCGGGCATGGGTCTTGTCGCCAGCGTCAGCCGCAAGCCGCGCCATGCGAGGCTCCATCTTGCCTGTTGCGCCATAACGCTATCGCTCTCGGCGGCCTTTGTCGCTTTTCAGCTTTATGGGCGGTGGGATAACAACATCACGCCACGCTTCTATATCACACAGAATGTCTGGAGCCGCCCGCCATATAATTTCTTTTATCAGGCATCGGACGCTGTCCATCAGATGCGCCTGAAGTCATGCCTTGCTGAGGCCGACAGGATGACCTTCCATGCTGTGCGCCAGCGGCATGAGGGCAGAGAGACGTATGTGCTTGTAATAGGAGAGTCTTTGAGATACTCCAACCTGTCTGTCTGTGGCTATAAGCGTCAGACAACTCCCTTGCTGGAGAAGGAGGACCGTCTGTTGGCCTTCAATAACTATTATGCTACGGCCAATCTCACCATGTATTCTGTCCCACAGATTCTGACGCGCGCCACAGCGACAGACTTTGAGCTTTGTTATAAGGAGAAGAGCGTTTTCAAGCCTTTCCAAGAGTGTGGCTTCAAGACATTCGCTGTCTGCTGTGACAACCTTATAGGCTATGAGCACTATCTGACGAGAGGGGTTGACAGCCTCTATACGGTCAGAAGGGACGAGGATATCGCAGGGGTCATAGACCGTCTGGCGTCAAGACACGAGAAGACATTCTTCATAGTGCAGATGAAGGGAAGCCATGGGCCGTACGAGAATTTCCGCAAACAGGACGATGTCTTCCATCCTAATCCTGTCTCTGACGGGGTGTCGTGGGATAATGTCGGGGCAAAGGTGAATGCGTATGACAATACTGTCTTGTACACCGACTTTAACGTCAGCAGCATGATAAGGGCGATAGACAAGCCAGAGAGCCAGGCGGCCATGATAATGGTTTCTGACCATGGCGATGACTTCAGGCCTGGCACAGGCGGCCATGGCGGCAACTGTAATCCTGACAAGGCTGAATACCATGTGCCTCTTCTGTTCTGGAATAGCAGGCTGTGGGGCGAGAACCATGCAGGGAAACTGTCCCGGGCCATGAGCCGTCGCTCTGCGCCTCTTAGCGCAGACAATATATTCTATTCTGTATGTGACATGGCAGACATAAGGATAGGAAGACAGTATGCGAGAGAAGAATGGTCAGTCTTCTCTCCTAAGCTGACCGCCCACAGACGGCTCTTGCTTGTGCCTGATGGGAAGAACAGCATACCGCTTGATTGATATCTGTACATGGTGCTCATGATATAACTACTGGATAAGTCTGATGGCTGTGATTCGTGTGTGGCGGTGGTGCTGGGGGGCGATGAACGATAAAGACAGTAGGGCGTGGGCTTTGGCATGTGTGTGGGACTAAGGTGGAGGGATGACATTGTTCATATGGGGGTGTTCTATAAGGGTGGTAATTTTTAGAACGTTTTCGTTAAGCCAAATGAGCAATGATGAGCTTGCTCAATCATTGCCATGGCGAGAAAAGGTGCATTTATATGAACCACCCTTAATACCCTAATTTATCTGCCCATGCCCTGATGCTTTTCTCATTGGCACGGTTGGCTATTGCCTTCCTCCTTCGCGCCTCAGAAGAGCCCAAGCAAGCTTGCCCTCTTCATTCGGCTTGGCGTCGGTTTAGCAGGCATCCCTCTTTCCATTTCAGTGCGGGATAAGCCTTCTTCAATGCCGACACACTGCCGGTGATGCTGCTGCCGCCTGATGTGGCGAATGGGATGACGGTCTTGCCGGTCATGTCATTGCTTTCGATGAATGTGTTGACAACTCTTGGGGCAAGGTCCCACCAGATGGGATAGCCGAGGAAGATGCAGTCGTATATCTTGATGTCAATGCCGATGGACTTGATTGCAGGGCGTGACGTGGGGTCGTTCATCTCAAGGGAACTGCGCGAACGCTTGTCGTTCCAGTCGAGGTCGGCACTGGTATATGGCTGTGCCGGCACTATCTCGCAGATGTCTGCCCCGGTGATTCTTGCCAACTCCTCAGCCGCATGTCGGGTAGTGCCTGTGGCTGAGAAATATACTATTAATGCGTTCTTCTTTTCCATATTGTCCTTTGGTTTACTTTGTGAACAGGCAGTGGCGGCTACTATTGCCATGACTGCCAATAGCTGTGCAAACCGAACGCAGAGCCGAGCTTGCTCGAGCTATGCAGAGGTGCAGCCAGCCTTCGACGAAGTCAATAATATGATTTTAATTCGTTTCATCTCGCGTTATTGTCATGTTCCTTTTCCTGGGGGGTGTCTTCCGCCCAAACCTCCTTTGCCTGACAGAATGCTGCCCATGCTTTGGGCCATCCGGCGTAGAAGGCGATGTGGGTGATGATTTCAGAGATTTCTGTTCGGGTGATACCGTTCTTTTTCGCCTCCTGCAAGTGGAAGGTGAGCGACGAGTCGGTCATTCCCTGGCTGATGAGCGCGGTGAGTGTGACGAGGCTGCGGTCGCGCAGGCTGAGGAGGTCGTTGCGGCTCCATACCTCGCCAAAGAGGATGTCGTCGTTGAGGTGAGCAAACTCAGGGGCAAACTCGCCAAGTTGTGTGCGGCCTGCCGTCTGTACTATCTTTTTCTGTGCCATAACGTTAATTGCCATTGCTGTTAATAATGTGAATAAAATGGTTCGTCTCATGTGATGATGATTTGTTCATTTGAGAGTATTGGGGGTTACCAGTAAAACCCTGTGTCAGTTATGCATCACAAAAACCATTATAAACCC
>JBJEAW010000069.1:0-4201 GCA_051869435.1 Prevotella sp.
ACACAAAAACCATTATAAACCCCTTGAAGAGTATGTGGGGGCGAAGCCCCTGGTGCCAGTCTTCCGCTTTGGTCTTATAAGAGCAAGCTCTTAACGCCCCAAGCCGGAAGCCTGGCACCACCTTCTTTCAGAAGGCCACCATCCTCTTCAAGGCGATAAACAAGCTTGGCTCTGCTCTCTTTTGCCTGAGGATGTGGGCGTGGTATTCTGCCGTGGCGTCTTTCCCATGCTGATGCGGGGCGGGACAGGGAGCCGTGGCCCATGCGGGGCAGGGTGGTATTCCGGAGAGGGTAGGGGTATTCCGGAGAGAGCAGTGAGGTATTCCGGAGAGGTGGAGGGTCTGCCGGAGATGGGGGGCTTGTCAGTAGCAGACGCGGAAGGCTGTTGGCGAGCATCCCTTTGATGCCTTGAAGCATTTTGAGAAGTATTTCGGGTCAGAGAATCCGCACCGGTAGGCTATCTCGTTGACAGACATGTCGCTCTCTCTCAGCAGCATGCAGGCGCGCTTTATCCTCGCCTCGCGTATCATCTCTGACGGTGTGACGCCCATGAGCTGCTTCAGCTTGTGGTTCAGCTGGCTGCGGCTCACTGCCGCATACTGTGCCATCTGGTCGATGTCTATGTCGGCGTTGCCGATATGCTGCTCGACAAACTCCATGACCTTCTTTATCATCGCGTCGCTCTGCGGCTCGACTTGTGCGCGCTCTATGATGCGGCGTGTGTATTCGTCGTGCTCGCGCTCGTCTTTCGCCGTGGTGGTGTTTATGAGCTGCATGTATGCGTTCAGCGTGTCGTGCTGCTGCCGCTTTATGTTGCTTATGTAGCGTCTTACCCACATCACGGCCACGGCGAGCGACAGTATGGCGATGATGTATAGTGTCCTCATCCACCATGTCTCGAGCAGTGCGGGGCGCACGATGACTGTTATCCTGCGTGTGTTGTCTATCCAGCGGCCGAAGCTGTCGGTCGATCTCAGCTCGAGGACATACTCGCCGGCCTCAAGGTGCTGGAATGATATGCTGTTAGTGTTGCCTATGTACATCCATTTGCCCTGCTCTCCCTCTGCCGACATCCTGACGGCGTAGGCGATATGCTCGGGCGAGTCATAGTCGAGGGTGGCGAAGGTGAGGTTGAGCGTGCGGTTGTCGCTCTCGAGGATGATGGTGTCACGGTCGGCTGTCGAGGTGAGCACGAGGGGGTATTTCTGCGGCTCTATGCTGAAGACAGAGGCGAGGGTGTCGAGCGACAGGCTTATCATGCCGTCTGTGACGCCATAGACGTATGTGCCGTCGGCGCGGCGCTCGGGGTTGCTCTCTGAGAAGTCACGCTCGTCGAGTGTCAGCCTTACCTCCGCGCCCTCGGGGAGGCTCTGCTGCGGGTTCCACTCTATTATCTTGTTCTGTGATGTCACCCACAGGTGGCCTTTGTGCTCGATGATTGATTTTACATAGTCTGACGGGAACCCGCTGCCTTTGTTTATGTGCTTGAACGAGAGCCTGCCGGCGAACACGTCGGTGCCCTTCATGATGTCTATGCCGGCGTCGCGTGTGCATACGAGTATGTCTCCGCGGCTTGTCTCGAGCACTGTCTTCAGCGCGAACGACGACAGCGAGGCGGCGCGCTGCGGCTCGTGGGTATGGTGGCGCACGCCCTTGCCCGCGGCGAGGGCCTTGAGGCCGCCCCTGAGGTCATAGACCATAAGTCCGGAGGATGTGGCGCTGAGGATGGCGTTCTGCCTTATGAGGACAGAGCGGCGGAACTTCATCTCGCCGCTGACGCCGCTCTTCACGGGCGTGAAGACGGGGCGGGCAGAGTGGGCGTCGGTGATGCAGCAGAGGCCGTTGAGGAACCCCGTGACCCATATGCGCCCCTCCTTGTCCTCAAGTATGTCTATGATGGCGTCATCGTGCAGGCCTCCGGTACGCTTGCGGTAGTTCTCCACACGGTACGCTCCGCCTCCCGGCTGTGGTGTGAGGCGGTAGAGGCCGTCGGGCTTCGTGCCTATCCATATGGTGTGCTTCGAGTCCTCGAATATGACGTATGCCCTTGACGTGAACGGGCAGCGTGTGGGCGTGATGCGCCCGTCGGGGGTGAGATAGCCCTGAAGGCTGTTGTCGGCGTTGTATATGGATATGGGGTAGTCTTTGCGCGAGCTTGCCCACAGCCGCCCGCGGCTGTCCCTCATGGCCCATCTCATGGCGTCTGTCTCTGTCTGGAGACGGCTGTACAGCTTCGGGCAGAATGACACCTTGTAGAGGAACTTGCCGTCGATATACCATATGTTGTCCTGGTTGTCGGCGAATATCTCTCCTGTCTCCCTCACTCCCGGCGCGTTGATGTTGTCGCGTGTCCATGTGTTGCCGTAGCGGTCGTGTGTGACGAAAGGCTTCTGTATGCTGTTGCGTGCCCTCAGCGCGTCGGCCGTCACGCTGTGTGTGACAGCCGCTGTCGCCTCCGGCCGGCGTGTGTCGCATGTGAGGACAGTGTTGTCGGCGCATATCATGTAGAGGCTGCCGGCGCGTCCCTTGATGATGTCTGTCACCTTGTGGTGGCGTCCTGTCCTCCGCTCCAGGGGGTTGAGGACGTTCGTGAAGCGGTATGTCCTGACATCGAGCTTCAGCGCCTTCCGGTCTATCAGACACCATATGTTGCCGTCGCTGTCGGTCAGCATCTGGCTGACGCTGTATGAGTTGACGCCCGTCTGCTCGCTTGCCTTCGGGCGGAAGTCCTGCATCTTGTAGCCGTCGAAGCGGTAGAGGCCGTCGCTCGACGATATCCAGATGAATCCGCGCCCGTCCTGCACGACGCTGTGCATGTCGAGAATGTCGGCCGTGATATGGTCATAACAGTGGACACGGTAGTTCTCCTGCCCCGGGGCGGAGAGGGAGGTGGCGGCGCACAGCATGACGGAGAGCAGCGTGCGGAGTATGTGTGTGGGGATATGGTGGCTCATTGTCAACGTGATTTCATGTAAGCCGTACATGCCACGGCATTGTGGGGGATAGCGGCCAGACGGTGATAAGTTAGTCTCGTGTTGGTGATTGTCTGCTGTGTACTTTTCTACACTTAATCGCGTGTAAAGTTACGCTTTTTTCTCCACGTCTGCAAGAAAATGAGCGGAAAAAAGCTGGGCACTCGGGAAATCCTGTGTCAACAGGAAAGACAAAAACCGAAATAAACCCCTTGTGCTTGATGCGAGATGTCTCTTGCGAGCCATCGATGATGTAGCTGTCTGAAAATCCTTGAGCAAGCTCAGATATTTTCATCCAGCCACATCATCACCCTATCGGGTTTCGCATCAATCACAAGGCGATAAACATCCATCGGCTCAGCTCTGCTCTCGCTTGCACAGCCATACTGTCTGCCGGGGAGGCTGATGTCCTCACACGCAGAGGCACACGGCGAGGGTGAGCGTGAACACGGCGACGGGCGCCTGCCACAGCCTCAACGCCTCACGGCGGCGCTCCTCATGCGCCAGACGATAATAGGCCGCCATCACGACGAGGGCGGAGATGGCGCCGACGATGGCGCCGACAAGGAGGTCAGAGGGGTAGTGCACACCGAGATACATGCGCGAGTACATTTGCAGCAACACCCACAGCGTCATCACGGCGAGCGTCACACGCGAGCGGAACCTCATGGCGAGCATCGTCAGCAGGCATACCGTGTTGGCGGCATGGCACGACGGCATCCCGTACGGCCCGCCACGGTATCCGTTGACAATATGCACTATGCCGGCGAGAGGGCTGTCAACATTGGATGGGCGCAGACGGCAGACAAGGGGGCGTATGAGGGTGGCCCCAAGCTGGTCGGCAAGGAGGATGCCGAGACCTACGGCCATGATGAACATGAGGCCGCGGCGCACACCGAGCGTCACGGTGACACTCGCGGCGATGGCGACATACATGGCTATCCATGTGAAACGGTGGGTGACGGCAGGCATCACGCCGTCAAGGAAGTCGGTATAGTGCTGGTTGAAGAAGAGGAAGATCTCTGTGTCCATTTGTTTTTTTTTTTTGAGGGGGGCAGGGGAGATTAAGGCTGTATATTGTTATGATTCTTATGGGATACCAGTGAAAATCCTGTGTCAGTCACGATTGACAAAAACCGGGGGATAAACCGGGATACCAGTAAAACCCTGTGTCTGTCACGATTGACAAAAACCGGGGGATAAACCCCTTGAAGAGTATGTGGGGGCAGA
>JBJEAW010000070.1:0-18743 GCA_051869435.1 Prevotella sp.
TTAACATCCTGACCCTCTTCGCCCTTGTGCTTGCCATCGGTACGGTGGTTGATGATGCCATCGTCGTTGTCGAGGCAGTCCAGTCAAAGTTCGACGCCGGATACACGTCTCCCTATCTTGCCACGAAGGACGCCATGGGCGATGTCACCATGGCCATCATCTCCTGTACTTGTGTCTTCATGGCCGTGTTCATCCCTGTGACATTTATGGGAGGCACATCCGGCGTCTTCTACACCCAGTTTGGAGTCACTATGGCAACGGCGGTGGGAATATCCATGGTCTCGGCCTTGGTGCTCTGTCCCGCCCTCTGCGCCATAATGATGCGCCCGTCAGACGGCACGAAGAGCGCGAAGAGCATCAACGGCCGTGTGCGTGCCGCCTATAACGCCTCGTTCAACGCCGTGCTGGGCAAGTACAAGCGCGGAGTGATGTTCGCCATACATCACCGCTGGATGGTGTGGGCTGCCCTCATCGTCTCATGCGTGCTGCTCGTATGGCTCATGACGACCACCAAGACCGGACTTGTGCCTCAGGAAGACCAGGGCGTGATGATGGTGAACGTCAACACCGCCCCGGGCAACACACTTGAGGAGACGGAGAAGATAATGGACAAGGTGAACGTGATACTTGAGAAGGAGGGCGACATCGATCACTATGCCCGTGTTTCCGGCTACGGGCTCATCTCCGGTCAGGGAACGAGTTACGGAACCATCATCATCCGTCTCAAAGACTGGAGCGAGCGCAAGGGCAAGGAGCATACCGCCGATGCCGTCGCGGCAAGGCTCAACGCCCAGTTCGCCCAGATTAAGGAAGCCCAGATATTCACCTTCCAGCCGGCGATGATTCCCGGCTACGGCATGGGCAACTCCATAGAGATGAACATACAGGACAAGACGGGAGGCGACATGACCACATTCTACCAGACTACCCAGAAGTTCCTCATGGCTCTCAACCAGCGTCCCGAGGTGGCCATGGCATACACATCGTACGCCATGAACTTCCCCCAGATATCTGTCGATGTCGATGCCGCCAAGTGCAAGCGTGCTGGTATCTCGCCGGCCACTGTGCTTGAGGTGCTCGGCAGCTACTGCGGTGGCTCGTATATCTCCAACTATAACGAGTTCGGCAAGGTGTATCGCGTTATGATGCAGGCCAACCCCGACTACCGTCTTGACCGTCATGCCCTCAACAACATGTTCGTGCGCAACGGCACCGAGATGGCCCCGCTGAGCCAGTTTGTCAGCATCAGCGAGGTGCTTGGCTCTGAGAATGCCAACCGCTTCAACCTCTACAGCACCATCACCGCACAGGTGAGCCCTGCCGGGGGGTACTCGTCGGGCGAGGTGCAGAAGGTGATAGCCGAGGTGGCCGGGCAGACCCTCCCCCAGGGCTATGGCTATGAATATGGCGGCATGGCACGCGAGGAGGCACAGAACGGCGGCAGCAAGACGGCGTTCATATATGCCGTCTGCGTCTTCCTGATCTACCTCATCCTTGTCTGCCTCTACGAGAGCTTCCTCGTGCCGTTCGCCGTCATCCTCTCCGTGCCGTTCGGACTGATGGGCTCGTTCCTCTTCGCCAAGTGTCTGGGGCTTGAGAACAACATCTATCTCCAGACGGGAGTCATCATGCTCATCGGCCTGCTGGCCAAGACAGCCATCCTCATCACAGAGTTTGCCATAGAGCGCAGGCGCAAGGGCATGGGCATCGTCGAGTCGGCATACGTGGCGGCACAGGTACGCCTGCGTCCTATTCTCATGACGGTGCTGACGATGATCTTCGGTATGTTGCCGCTGATGTTCTCCACTGGAGCGGGCGCCAACGGCAACTCGTCGCTCGGCACAGGTGTTGTGGGCGGTATGCTCATCGGCACGGTGGCCCTCGTGTTCGTCGTCCCCGTGTTCTACATCGTCTTCGAGTATTTGCAGGAGAAGGTGCGCAAACCGATGCATGAGGAGTCTGACCCGCAGTTCGCCATCGAGGCGGCGAGGAGTAATGATGAGAAATTAAGAAACTGAAAGATTGGAATATGAAGAAACGCTTATTTACATATATGCTCGCGACAGGTATGCTGACCAGTTGCGGCATATACACCAGATACGAGAATACGGCACAGGTGCCCGACAATCTCTATGGCCGTGTGGACAGCATGGCAGTGGCTGACGGCACAGGTATGTCTGTGGCTGACTCCGCAGGCATCGGCGGCGTAGCATGGCGCGAGATGTTCACCGACCCTTACCTCCAGTCGCTCATCGACGAGGGCTTACACTCTAACACCGACTATCTCTCGGCCGGACAGCGCATCCTTGAGGCCGAGGCCACATTGCGCTCCGCGCGCCTTGCCCTCCTGCCCTCGTTCGCCCTCGCCCCGCAAGGCTCTGTGAGCAGCTTCGACGGACATAAGGCCGTGCAGACCTACTCGCTGCCCCTTACCGCCAGCTGGGAGCTCGACATCTTCGCGAGGATGCGCAACACGCGCCAGCAGGCAAAGGCCCTCTACGCCCAGAGCCTCGACTACCGGCAGGCAGTGCGCTCACAGCTCATCGCCGGCATAGCCAACTGCTACTACACCCTCCTCATGCTCGACGCCCAGCTCCTGATAAGCCGCGAGACAGAGGCGTCATACATGGAGAGCGTGGCCGCCACACGTGCCCTGATGGAGGCCGGCATGGCCGACGAGGCCGCCGTGGCACAGATGGAGGCGGCTCTGAGCAGCGTCTCGGCCTCCATACTCGACCTCCAGGAGCAGATAAACCAGGTGGAGAACAGCATGGCGAGACTCCTCGCCACGACACCCCGCCATATCAGGCGGGGCACACTCAGCGGCCAGCCGCTGCCCCAGTCCATATCGTGCGGCATACCGCTCTCGCTGCTCTCGGCGCGTCCCGACGTGAGGGCGGCCGGGCGGCAGATGGAGCAGGCTTTCTATGGCGTCAATGCCGCCCGCTCGGCGTTCTATCCCTCCCTGACGCTATCGGGCAGTGTGGGATGGACCAACAATTCGGGCGCGGCCATCGTCAACCCCGGCAAGATACTCGCCTCGGCCGTGGGACAGCTGACACAGCCCCTCCTCGCCCGTGGACAGCTGTCAGGCCAGCTGAAGATAGCCAGGGCGCAGCAGGAGGAGGCGCGGCTGGCATTCCAGCAGACACTGCTCAACGCCGGCACCGAGGTGAACGACGCATACACACAGTATCAGACCGCCGCCGCCAAGACAACACATATAACGAGGCAGGTGGAGCTCCTCGCGCGCGCCGCGGAGAGCACACGCCTCATGATGGACCACGGCACGACGACATACCTCGAGGTGCTCACAGCACAGCAGGCGCTGCTCAGCGCACGCCTCACACAGGCGGCGAACACTCTCGCTCAGATTCAGGGGACAGTGAATCTCTATAAGGCCCTCGGCGGAGGAGCCGAATGATTTTTGTTCATAGCTAAAAAGAAACGGATTGCGCCCCCCCCAGGTTAGTCGTCCAGATGATGATGATGATGATGAATCCGGACGGGCGCAGACTGGCTTACCCTATTAGCCGATTTCATACCGCTAACCATTTTTTTTAATGGCCGGGAGGGCGCGGCACGTGATGTGTAGCCCCCTCTCTTCTTCTTGCCCTCCCCCACCCCCTTTTTTTCTTGTATATTTCTTTTTACCTCCTGTTTCTTGTTCTTCTTGTCGCTTATTGCCTGTCATGACACATGCACGACACATCATCCCCACACTCCCGGAGATACCCACAGGCTGACGGACTGCCTGGCAGCCTCCTGACAGGAGCCCCGAGACGGACAGGCGGGGAGAGGGAGACTATACGGGGGCGACGGCATAAGCGTGCGCCTTAGCCCCCCGACGCAGGGCTGGCACACGCCACACGGCATGGTGTCCGTCGATGATAATAAAAAAACGACAGCGGGAGGCATCACGCCCGTCCTCGTAAAGAGAGAGAGAGGGAGATGTCTCCCGCTGTCGTCATCGGCAGGCCTGAAGCCACATTGCGCGGGGGGGGAGGGTGTGTCGAGTGTGTTCTCTCACGTGTCAGTGTGGGGGGCATCGTCGTCTCTCCTGCTGCGGTGTGGGGCGTCTTGTCCCCCCGCTCCCGCCGCCGTGCGGGGGAGGGGGGAGGGGGGAGCGTCAGTCTTGGCTGAGCTGAAGACACGGCGGTATTCTGTCGGCGAGCATCCGAGATGTCTCCTCACATACTTCCCGAAGAACGAGAGGCTGGGGAACTGGTACTTGTTGGCTATCTCCTTGACGGTGAGGTCAGTATATTCAAGGTGGTATCTCAACTTGCTGACGATATACTCATTAATCCATGCCATGGCTGTCTTCCCTGTCACCTGCTTGCAGATGACGGACAGGTACTTGGGCGTTATGCATAGGCGCGCGGCATAGTATGAGAGGCGGCGCGGGGGCACGGTTTCCTCAGACAGGATTCTGGCGAATCTCTTGAAGAGGACTTCACGCTGGCCTGTCTTCGGGGGGCAGGTGTCACCGGCGGCGGAGAGGCTGATATCGGCGAACATCTCGTATATTATGGCACAGATGATGTAGGTTATGGTCTCACGCATGAAGCGTCTCCCTGTGTGCATGGCTTTGGCGCGGACGAGGGCGTTATAACGGGCCATGACATCGAGGGCTGGGGGACTGAGGTGTATGACGGGGTTGTCATAGAGCTTGAGGAGGACGGTCTGTATGTCCCTGCCCCGATGGACAATGGCCTGCATGAGCTGTCCCCTCACTCCCAGCCCGAAGCCTCTGAAGGCCTTGTCTGTCTCTATGACGGCGATTCTCCTTGTCATGCCTATCACAACCACGTCGTTCTCCCTTATCGTCATATCTCCCTGGGCGAGACGCAGCGTCATGCTGCCTGAGACGCATCCGAGAATGAGGAACGTCTCTGAGGCTCTTGCCGGCAGCTCATGTGCCATATGCTCGCCGACAGCATCGATTATGACAATGTTCTCGTCGCTGTAGAATATCTCTGAATAGCTCTCCCCGCCGCCGTTGGCACTGTCGCGGCGCGTGGATGTTGTGTTGTCGTTCATATCTTGCCGGTGTTATATATATATAAGTATGTGTCTGGGACGTACATGTAGAAAGAACAGGGGTGGCAGAAGACATGCGGCTCCAGACTGCAAAGTTACGAAAAAATGACGTGGGGCGGCGGCAAGACTGCCTCATGAGACTACAAACAAGCCACTATTGACACCTTACGGGCAAGCGGCGGGGCAACGGAGAGGGGAAGATAGAGAGAGAGGGGGATAAAGAGAGGGGGATAAAGAGAGAGAGGGGGAGGTCAGGGGATTATGAGGTTGAGGGTCTCGGGGATGACGGTGAGGGTGAACTCTCCGCGTATGGAGCTGACGACGCGGCCGTCAACGGCGACATCGGCATTGGGGGCGTGGATGGTGACGCTCTGTGTGCGGAAGGCCTGCACGCCATGGTGCATGAGGAAACGGCGGGAGAGGGCGAGCCTCACGCCTGTCAGCGTCTGGCGCATCTGTGACGGGGCCACCACGGTGATGTCGAGCATACCGTTGTATGGCACAGCGGACGGTGTCTGCCCATAGCCCGTGGCATTGCCCGCACAGAGGGTCATGACGCTCTGTCTCAGCCGCTGGCCGTCTATCGTGATGTGCATGTTCTGTGACAGCCTCTGTGTCAGGAGGAGGAATGCCGAGGAGATGTAGGAGAGGGTCCTGGAGCCGAGTATGCGGCGTGTGGTGTGACGGAGGTTCTGTATGGAGGCGACGAGGCCCACGTTGACGGCGTCGATGAAGTAGAGGGTGTGAGAGAGGCGGTGGCGGTCGGTATATCTCATGCACCCTACATCCACGCGCCTCACTCTGCCGCGCCGTATGGCGTCTGCCGCCAGGGCGATGTCATGGCGTGGCAGGCCCCAGAATGAGGCGTAATCGTTCATGATGCCATTAGGGATGATGCCGAGACGTATCCGCCCGCGTATGCCGCTGTCTGTCCTCATCAGACAGTTGACGGCATCGTTCAGGGCGCTGTCGCCTCCACACACGATGATGGTGTGGTAGCCGTTGGCTATCATCATGTTCACGAGACGTGTGACGCTGTCGCTCGTCTCGCTCTGTACGAAATCATACTGCAGGCCTGTGGCGTCGAGAGCGTCCTTTATGCGCGCCCGGCGTTTCTTCTGGCTCGTGAGGCCCCAGTGGCTGGGACAGTATATTACGGCTGTGGGCATGGGGGGGGGGATGTATTTCTTATGTGGGGGTAAATATATCAGAGAGGGGGGGGCGGAGAGAGTGTGTCTGTGGTACGGGGTCAAGCCTCGCTATCCGGCTCTTCTCCCGCCACTATATCCCTTATCCTGTTAACTTTCTCGTCCATAGGGAGCATGGCATCGACCCAGAGGATCCGCACGCCGCGGCGCTCCATGCCTCTGAACCATGTCATCTGCCTCTTGGCGAACTGGTGGATGCGGGTCTCAAGCTGGCTGAGCATGTCGGCGTAGCTTCTTCTCCCTATGACATACTCTGTGACATACTTGTACTCTAATCCGTAGTATATGAGGTCGGCCGGACTCACGCCGCCGTCTATGAGGCGCCTTATCTCGTCGGCCATGCCCTCGTCGAGACGCGCCTGGAGGCGTGCTGATATGCGCCGCCGCCGTTCGTCGCGTGGGATGTCAACCCCTATCACGACGCTCCCGATAGCCGGGAAGGCCCTGTCGGCTGTCTTATGCTCCAGATTGTAACGCTCTATCTCTATGGCCCTTATGCAGCGCTGGGGCGAATCGACATCAGTCTTGTTGTGCATATCAGAGTTGTTGGCGGCCTTCAGCTCCTCAAGCATAGCTGTCAGCTGGGGCATGTCCATTGTCGAGAGGCGCGCCCTGAGGGCCTCGTCGCTCGGCACAGGGGAGAGGTTATAGCCTCTCACCACCGACTCGACATACAGCCCTGAGCCGCCACAGAGTATGGGCAGGGCGCCACGGCTGCGGATGTCGTCGTACGCCTTGCGGAATGCTGTCTGGTATTCAAATATGTTGAACCGTGTCCCGGGGTCACAGATGTCTATGAGGTGGTATGGTATGTGTATCGTCCCCCCAGGGGTCATGACATCATAGTCGCAGAGGTCCTTGCCCGTGCCGATGTCCATGCCACGGTATATCTGGCGTGAGTCTCCCGACAGTATCTCGGCCTGCAGACCGCCGAGGGTGTAGCTTGCGGCGAGATGGGCGGCCAGCGAGGTCTTCCCTGATGCCGTAGGGCCTATTATGGTTATCATCTTACGCTTCATACGGCAAATTTACATAAAAAAAACGGTTATGGCAAGAGATTCTCACCTTATTTTTTTTCACGGAATAATAAAAGGTGGGTTCTATTGACTACCCCCCCAGTCAGCCCGTGAGTCAGCGGAGTGAAGGGTAATCAACAGAATCCACCTTATATGTTTTACGGAATGTGTCAATACGATTCAAGGTGAGCGTCGGCATGTGTACGGTCAGATGAAGTTCTTTATACGCTGCTCGTCTGATTTCTTGAATATCAAGAGCGTGTTGTTCTTCTCTGCCACGATATAGTCTTTCAGGCCTTGTATGAGGACACGCCTCTCTTCTGTCGTATGCACTATGCATCCCTCTGACTCGACCATCGTTATATTCTCTCCGAGACAGGTGTTGCCGCTGGCATCGTGAGGTGTCAGTGTCCACAGCGAGCCCCATGTGCCGACGTCGCTCCACCCGAATTCTGCCGGATGGACATATATCTCCTCGACTTTCTCCATGATGGCGTAATCGACTGAGATATTCTCGCATTCGGGGTAGAGGCGGTCTATCTCGGCCTGCTCGCGTGGTGTGCCATAGACAGGGGCAAGGCTCTCGAAGATGCGGTTGATGGTAGGGGCGTAGAGCCTGAAGGCGTTAACGATGGTCTCCACGCTCCACACGAATATGCCGGCGTTCCAGAAGTAGTTGTTCTGGCGGATATACCGTGTGGCGGTATCGAGGTCTGGCTTTTCCCTGAACGACTCCACCGGGAATATCTCCTTATTGCGCACTGTCGGAGCAGAGAGGTCGGCCTGTATGTACCCGTATCCTGTCTCGGGGCGTGTCGGCTTCATGCCGAGCGTGACGATGGCGTCGCTCTCGCTTGTGAACTTGAGGGCAGAGCGTATGACACGCTGGAACTCAGGTGTGTCCATGACGATATGGTCGCTCGGGGCGATGACGATGTTCGCCTGTGGGTCGCGGGCCTTGATGCGCCAGCTGACATAGCATATGCATGGGGCTGTATTGCGGCGGCATGGCTCAGAGAGGATATTGGACAGGGGGACATCGGGCAGCTGCTCATGTACCTGGCTGACATAGCGCGCGTTGGTCACGACCCATACATTCTCGGGCGGACAGATGCCACTGAAACGCTGCATTGTCAGCTGGATGAGAGTCTGGCCGACACCGAGGACATCGATAAACTGCTTTGGGGTCTCTTCTGTGCTCATTGGCCAGAAGCGGCTTCCTACGCCGCCTGCCATGATAACAAGGTGGTTGTTCATGATAAAAAAGGGATATAAATGAGGGGGAACAGGAAGATGAAGGAGAGGGTTAATGTGAGGAGGGTAGAGCGAGTGAGGGGGAGGATATGGCATGGAGGCCCTGCCTTCGGCAACATGATGTCTCAGGGGGTGTGGCCATGGGGGCTCTATGCGTCATAAATCCAACATCAGCTCTACTGGCGGGGTGTCTCGCTGGGGCGTATCAGAGGCTGTGGATGGCGTGTGGTCGTCGTCAAACTCAAGCGTCATTTCCGTCGGCCGGTTAAGTTTGGGGTTAAGCTTATAGACACCACGACGCCCGGTATTGACAAGGATGGGATGGCGTGTACGCGAGCGGGTGGACAGGAAGCGCGTCACCCTTACCTTGATGTCGTCCATGTCGGCCTGCTCGAAGAATGTGTTATGCCTGTTATACACGTGTTTCGATATGGCGCGTATAGACAACCCGTCGGGTGCCATGGAGAGTATGTCGATGATGTCTCTGCTATAGTCTGTCACTTAATGTATGTATGATGATATGATGATTACAGGTGGGTATATAGTGAAGGGGGATGTCTTTTCTTTGTGTAGGCGACACATCGGGGGGGGGGGAGATGGGCCAGGCGGTATGGCAGGCAGTGGAAGAGGCTCTCAGCATTTTCTGTTCGCTCTCTTCGCTGGCAAGGTGCGGCAAGGATATAAACAGAAAGGAGGAAAGAGCTATACCATCTCTCAGTATCACCTCGAAATGACAGAGCCCTTTCCTCCTTTATTGGGGATGTAAGAAGTCGATATTGCTATCTGAATATTTAAGCAAGAGAGATAACGTCGTTCTCACCCTTGATCTTGCCTTCTTTGAGAAGCCATCCTGCTCCGAGGAGCACCTCTGTCTCGCTGATGTTAGCTACCTTTGCTATCTCCTTCACGCTGAGAGCCTTCTGCTCGCTTGCGAGAGCCTGATAGACATCACCTGCACGGAAGCCCACGTTCTCTGCGCTGATTGATACAGCTACAGCAGCCTTGGTGGCCTTTGTTGCGCAAGCACGCTTTGTTGTTGCAGCAGCAGCTGTCTTCTTGCATGCTGTTGACTTTGTTGTTGTTTTCTTTTCTGCCATTTTTACCTGAAATAATATTATATAACCTATTGTCGGATACCATCCCCAAAACGTATCAAGGACGATATCTCGATGCAAAATTACATATAATCTTTTGAATACTAAGCCAAAAGGACTGTGTTTTTTATTAAGATTTGATGAAGGCGCAACAATATACTATTTTTTTTGACATTCATCAACATATATCAGCGTCTCCAGTATGTACAACGGTCTTTTTCTTTTGCATAAATATGCAGAGGGCTGTGAGCACGAAAAGCGAAAACAGAGGGGTAATGCTCAATCCATATACATATTTATATTTATTATGCATATCAGGCGTGGGACGGTTTGCTATTCCCTTGCAGCCTGTCGGGCAGGAGGACAAACGGCGGCAAAAGGAAATTGTATCATATATATAACATATACGTAACAGGAATGAAAAACAACCGAGGTAATTTTGCAGCCGGTTAAGAAACATAGAAGACAATATGAGAAGAAAAGGGATAACAACGATTATCACACTATCTGCACTTATGAGCCTCACACCCCTCATGGCATGGGCTGACGACATCAGAGGGCGTGTGACAGACAAGACAACGCATGAGCCACTTATCGGAGCCACCATTATGGCCGGAGAGAAGGGAGCCGCGACAAACGCCGACGGAGAATTCCTGATAACAGGACTCGAGAAAGGAGAGCACGAGCTGACTGTCAGATACATCGGGTATAAAGACCGTAAGCTGAGAGTCATGGCGGGCGACGGGAAAGACATCACGATAGAGATGGATGACGACGGGCAGACTCTCGGCGAGGTGAAGGTGACGGGAATGGCACGCCACAACACTGAGGCGGCGATGATCGAGGCTGCAAGGGTCAGCTCGGTCATCGTCAGCAACATCTCGGCACAGGAGATAAAGCGCGCCCAGGACACCAACGCGGGCGAGGTGGTCAGACGTGTGCCGGGAGTGAGCCTTATAGAGGACAAATTCGTGATGGTGAGAGGATTGTCACAGAGATATAATAATGTATGGATAAACGGCGGGGCGGTGCCAAGCTCAGAGGCTGACTCAAGGGCGTTCTCGTTTGACATCATCCCGAGCAACCAGATTGACAACCTCGTCATAGTAAAGTCGCCGGCAGCACAGTATCCTGCCGACTTCTCCGGAGGCTTCATCCAGATAAACACAAAGGACATACCGTCAGAGAACAGCTTCTCTGTCTCTGTCGGCGGCAACTGGAATGAAGCCACAGACTTCACTGACTTCAAATACACGAAGGGCAGCGCGACAGACTTCCTCGCGTTCGACAACGGGATGAGGATGTTCTCCGGCGGATTCAACTCACAGCTGAAACCCATCGCGGGCGAGGGGACTGTTGACCTCCTGGGCAACGGACTGAACAACGACTGGCGCGTCAGAAGCCGCAAACCAATAGGCGACCTGAAGGTTGGAGCCGACTGGAGCCACCGCTGGGACATAAGCGGGATGAAGCTCGGGATGGTGGGCGCGCTCAACTACACCAACGAGACACGCGCATACAAGGACATGGTGAACAACCTCTTCGGAGTATATGACACAGCGAACGACCGCAGCAACTACCTGCGCCAGTCAATAGACAACCAGTACAACACCAATGTGCGCATAGGCTCGCTGCTCAATATCGCCCTGCTCTCGCGCTCAGGCAACAACAAATACGAGCTGAAGAACATCTTCAACCAGCTCTCCACCAACCGCTATACTGACCGCACAGGGGTGAACGCCCAGTCGGACAACGAGACTGGGGCAGAGTACTACTACCGCAGCCGCACGACATACAACATGCAGCTGACAGGAAGACACACCCTGCCGGCCGACGCGATAGACTGGAGCGCAAGCTACTCGTATGCCAACCGCCGTATGCCTGACCGACGCCGCTATACCATCGATGACGCCCTGGAGCGTGGCACGATGATGCTGACAGCAGGCAACGAGATAAACCGTGAGTTCACACGGCTCGACGAGCACATCCTGTCGGCTGGCATAAACGAGGCCCACACCTTCACTGTCGGCTCTCTGAACCCAAAGATACAGATAGGAGCCTACGGCGAGCACCGCTCGCGCGAGTATCTCACCCGTCAGTTCATCTACAACTGGAACGTCGCTGACAACACCCTCCCCGAAGGCTTCAGGCAGATGGACATGACAGAGTTGCTGAGCAATGAGGAGTATTTCGGGGCCGACCGTCTCTATCTCCTGGAGGAGAAATGCATGCGCAACAACTATAAGGGCCGCAACACGCTTGGTGCCGGCTATCTCCTGGCAGCTCTCCCCATAGGCCGGCTCGACATCAACGCCGGCGTGAGATACGAGTATAACGAGATGGAGCTGACGACAAACACCCGTGACGATGTGGAGAGCCCCCACAGCAAATACTATAGCGACAGCGACATCTTCCCGTCGCTGAACACCACCTATAAGATTGGCGACCGCCAGCAGATGCGCCTCTCTTACGGCCGCTCTGTCAACAGGCCAGAGTTCCGCGAGGTGTCACCATCGGTATATTACGACTTCGACCTTGCCTCACACGTACAGGGAAATGTAGCCCTTAAATCGTGCTACATACACAACATCGACCTGCGCTATGAGCTCTACCCCTCACGCGGAGAGCAGATAACGCTGGCGGGATTCTACAAGCGCTTTGACAATCCGATAGAGTGGACATACACTGTGGCGGGCGGCACAAGCCTTATCTACTCATACGAGAACGCCAAGAGCGCGGACAACTTCGGCATAGAGCTCGACGTGAGGAAAGACCTCTCGTTCATCGGGATGCCCGGCTTCTCCCTGTCGTTCAACGGCACTCTGATTCACTCACGCGTCAATTTCCCGGAAAGCTCGCGCAATGAGAACCGCCCGATGCAGGGCCAGTCGCCCTACCTCATAAACACCGGACTGTTCTACAAGAGCGATAAGCGGCAGCTGAGCGTCTCTCTCCTCTACAACCGCATCGGCAAACGCATCATCGGTGTGGGCAGGAGCGAGGGAAGCTCAGGCAGCGAGGATAACGCCCGTGTGCCAGACTCGTACGAGATGCCACGCGATGTCATCGACCTCTCCATATCGAAGAAGTTCGGCAGACATATAGAGCTGAAGGCAAACGTGCGCGACCTCCTTGCCCAGAACGTCAGCTACAAGCAGTTTGACACAGTCACGGCGAAGGACGGCCAGACACACGAGGTGGTGCAGACAACACGCCAGTACAAGCCCGGGCGCAATATCGGGTTGGCGTGCGTGGTCAGCTTCTAAGAGAACGGACAAACGAAGCTACTCTTCCTGACATCATGCCAACACAAACAAGATATAAACAATCAGTTTTTTATAAACAACAAGTAAGATGAAAAAAATGAAGTTTTTGAGTCAGGCAAGCATTCTCGCGCTTGCCATCTGCATGACAGCGTGCAGCAGTGATGACAACGACGAGCCTGTGACACCACCGGCCGAGGCCTACACATGGACCACCGACGGCGGTCTGAAAGCATGTGACCACCTGCTCTTCAGTGTTGCAGACAACAGTGAGGACGCCAACGGAACACAGATTGGCAACGGAGACGCCGAGTTCGTCTTCACAGGCAAGCAGACACTGAAGCGAGGCACCTACCTTCTGAAAGGATGGGTATATATAGCCAACGGCGCAGAGCTGACCATCGAGCCGGGCACTGTCATCAAGGGCGACAAGCAGACAAAGGCGTCGCTCATCGTCGAGCGTGGCGGCAAGCTCATAGCCAAGGGCACAGCCTCAGCGCCTATCGTGTTCACATCAGAGGAGGCTGCCGGCAGCCGCAAGCCAGGCGACTGGGGAGGCATCATCGTCTGCGGAAAGGCCCGCAACAACCAGACAGAGATGCAGATTGAGGGCGGCCCGCGCACCAAGCATGGCGGCACAGACGATGCCGACAACTCTGGCATCCTCAGCTACGTGCGCATCGAGTTCGCCGGATATCCGTTCCAGACCGACCAGGAGATTAACGGTCTCACACTCGGCTCTGTAGGCAGCGGCACACAGATTGACCACATACAGGTATCATACTCAAACGACGACTCGTACGAGTGGTTCGGCGGAACGGTCAACTGTAAGAACCTTGTCGCATACCACGGATGGGACGACGACTTCGACACAGACAACGGATTCTCTGGCGCTGTGCAGTATGGCCTTGTCGTCCGCGACGCACGCATCGCGGACAAATCGCAGAGCAACGGCTTCGAGAGCGACAACAACGCCAGCGGCTCAGATGTCTCTCCCTACACGACAGCGACATTCTCTAACATAACCATCATTGGCCCGAAGATGCAGACAGGGGTCAGCTTCAAGAACTCAGCCGACTTTATAACAGGCGGACAGATGAACCCCAACAACGGCTCGGCCCTCGGAAAGTTCCAGGCTGCCATACAGATACGCCGCAGCTCACGCCTCAATATCATCAACTCTGTCGCTGCCGGATGGCCTATCGGCCTGATCATCGACGGCGAGAAGGGTGACACTCCAGCACAGGCAAAGGACGGCACGATACGTTTCCACAACAATGTCTTCGCAGGCATGGACGTGACAGGCTCTGACGCCAACAAGGTTTACGAGGATGTCCTCTACGACGCTGTCAACAAGACAGTGATAGACAGCAGCAAGAAGTCATACTCAAACACATTCTTCTTCCTTGAGGCACTGAAGAACAAGACATATGACGATGCCTCACAGCTCGCCCTCATAGACGCCTCAGGTGTTGGCTCGCCATTCATGCCGACAGCCACAAGTCCGCTGCTCAGCCTTGCCTCGTTCGACGGTGAGACCTCTCCATGGCTCGACAAGGTGCAGTATGTCGGAGCGTTCAACGCCACAGACAACTGGCTGACAGGCTGGACAAACTTCGACCCACAGAACACAAAATATTGATTGTTGAAAATATAGGTGTACAGATGACGCCCGAGCCTCCGTTGTGCAGACAGCGAGACTCGGGTTTCTTCATGTCCGGCTCAGACAACGCCACATGTATCCCCGAGCCCGATTCTTGTTTTGATATTCCACATGCTATACCCCCTCTTCCACACTATCTGCACATATACCGACAAAGGAGGATGGAGAAGAAAAAAGCGATGAACAACTGGGGAAAATGACTTGGGCAGCATGGGGTAAGATTTACTGGCTGTAAGCAATAGGAATGGGCACGCAAAAGGCACTGTATCGGTCACCAAGACAGTATCTCTTGGCGGCCAATACAGTGCCTATCGTGAAATTGAGCTATGCGCAATAAAACTATAAGCTGAAGTCTGTCGTGAAGTTACAATCTGTAAGGAGACGTGCGTGTGGCATCATACGTGGAGGAAAGGACGGATGGAATCACACATCGGCACACCAGAGTCGGACAAGGTGATGGCTGATATTGGGGAGAAAAGGGCGGATAGAAACAACGTCGCCACATCCCCTACCCTATCACGTATCTGACAGACTTGACGAGGCGGAGGCGGTATGTCTTGACCGTCCGGCCTGCTGTAGCCATCTTGCCTCCTGCCGCGAACGAGAATGTCTGTGTGGCGTCTGAGCACAGGTAGCGTGCGTTGTTGCCTGTCGATGGCTCTTTTGTGGTTACAGGTGTGAGGCCTGCACCAGTGAGCGTGGCATTGAGGACATCGGCCTGCTCTCCTCCCCACAGCTTCATGAGCGTGGAAGCCTCGGCGCCGGTCGGTATTCTCCACGACGGCATGTCTCCCTCGGTATAGCTCTCGGCTATGATTATCGGCACGTCAGGGTCTTCCTCATTATAAGCTGATGTCAGCCCGTCCCATTCGGCCGTGCTCATTAGCAGCGCGTCGCCATCATCGTCGATGGAGGCTACGAGATGGCCGCCACATAGCGTGCCCGGGAGAGGCAGCGAGGCGACAGTGATGACATCAGAGACCGTGGAGCCGCCCGTCGAGCCGCCAAAGGCGTTGTCGCCTGTCGGGCCGAAAGAGAACTCTCCCTCCACAATATCACTCCAGTCGCCGCACGACAGTGTGCCTGTCACCTCTACATCTGTGCTCTGCTCTCCTGAGAACACGCCCCTGAAGCTGTACGGGACAGAGGCACGCAGCCCCTCATGGTAGGCTATGCCATAAGCGACGGGCGTCTGTCCGGGGCTGTTCATGGTGACTGTCATGACGGTCTCAGCCTTTGCCGATGGCATGACATACACGGTGCCTGTCGTCCATGTGCCGTCAGTGTTGCGTGTCAGCGGAATGACAGCCTGTGACTCGCCCGTATATTCTGCCGCCTCGGACAGCGACTCGTAGAGCGGAGAGAATGTCACGGTGGCGTCAGACACTGACGCGGGGAGACCCGAAAGCGAGATATCGAGTCTCGCCACGGCATATCCCATGACGATGTTGGCGCTGACAGACGAGCCCGAGACGCTGACCCGCGTCTTGCCTGTCATAGTGGGAAGCGTGGCGTAGCCGTCAGGAAGAGTGCGAGAGCCGGAGATGGCAACAAGGGTATAGTCGCCTTCTGGAAGCGAGAGCGAGAGCGACTCTGACGCTGACTCTATCTGCTGCCGGGCCACGATGTCGCCCGTTGAGGATATGGCGTTGACCGTGACGGGATAGACTATCGAGGATGAGGACGTCGCGCTGCGGGTGATGACCTTCACTTTATAGCGTTCAGAGGAAGAGGGAGTGGTGGGGTCTGTGGCTTCATCGTCTATCGCCGACTGGCATGAGGCCATCGCGGGCAACATCAGCACAGCGAGCAGGGACAGACGTGCGAGAGTGTGTAGCATGTTTTTCATTGTTATCGTGATATTTGGGTTAGTATATTCAGGTTATGTCAGATAGTCTGCATGTTTTCTTACCTGACAATCATGAAGCCATAGCGGCCTGTCATACGCCTTTGTCAATGTGGGCGTGGCTGTCAGCGTGAGGCCATCTCGCCCAACATGACCGTCAGCACCGCTCCCCAATGGGCAAGGGCGCCGAGGAGGACAAAGATATGCCACACGGTATGGTAATGGCGGCGCGTGTCACGTGCGTAGAAGTATGTGCCTACGGTATATAACACTCCCTCTGCAAGGAGGAGGAGGAGCGAGAGCGACGACATGTTGTCATAGACAGGCTTGGCGATGAACACCGCACTCCATCCCATGACAAGATACCCGGCGAGAGAGAGGCGGGGATGACGCCCCAAAGCGACAATCTTGAAGACAGAGCCGCCAATGGCGACAGCCCACAGTATGGCGAACACCATCCATCCGACAATGCCGCCGACAATAGACACACAGATGGGGGTATAGGAGCAGGCTATCATGACATAGATGCTGATGTGGTCGCAGCGGCGCATGATGTCACGTGCACGGCCCTGGGGGAGGAAATGGTAGATGGTGCTGCTGAGGAACATCAGGAACATGCCGGCTATGAAGAATATGACACCCATGGACCAGCGCCAGCCTAACGACGCTGCCGGCCATACCATCCAGATGGACGACAGGGCGAATATGGCTCCGATAAGATGTGTGACACTATTGCCACGCTCTTCTTGATATCTTTCTTTCATTGTTGTCTTGGTTTGATTCATCAGGCGGAGTGAGCCCGCTTGTCATGCAAAAGTAATAAAAAAAACTGAGAGGAATGTGTAGAGACAGGAAAAGTTTTATTAATTTTGCACTCCAATTGCAGACCACACCCTACAACACATTATTATATATAGGGTGGAGCAGCCCACACACACAGCATACACAATAACCAATAAACAGACAGGAGACAGATGTTGACATTATCTATCACTACCATCATGGACCTCATAGGCACGTTCGCCTTTGCCATCAGCGGAATACGCCTCGCGAGCAAGAAGAACTTCGACCTCTTCGGGGCATTCATCGTCGGGCTTGCGACAGCGTGCGGAGGCGGCACCCTGCGCGATGTCTTCCTTGGCGTCAGTCCGTTCTGGATGACCCAGTGGATATACCTCGCCATAACAGGAGTGGCGCTGCTCGTGTACATCCCGGCACACAGCTTCATAAACCATATATCAAGGACGCTGTTCACATTCGACACCATCGGCCTCGCCCTGTTCACCGTAGTGGGATTCGAGAAGACCGCCGCGGCGGGATTCCCCCTCTGGACCGCAATCCTCATGGGCATGATGACGGGTGCGGCGGGAGGCGTCATACGTGACATACTCATCAACGAGGTGCCGCTGGTGTTCAGGAGAGACATCTATGCGCTGGCGTGTTTCGTCGGCGGACTGATATACATGGCTGCACTGATGATGGGCGTGCCTGAGGGTATGGCACAGATAGCGTGTGCTGTGGCTGTGGTGGTCATCAGGGTATGTGCCGTGGTGTTCCACTGGCAGCTGCCAATATTGAAAGACGAGGCATAGGAATACGGACAACGTCCCTCGCCCAGGCACAGCGTCTGGGCGAGGGGCATAAATCATCATACACGAAATGAAATACGACACTGTAATATGGGATCTCGACGGCACCCTGCTCGACACTCTCGACGACCTCGCCGCGGCCACTAACCATGCCCTCCGCACATGGGGCATGAGGGAGAGGACAAGAGACGAGGTAAGACAATTCGTGGGCAACGGAGTGAGGATGCTCATAAGGAGAGCTGTAGAGGACGGAGAGCAGAACCCTCTCTTCGAGGAAGTATTCAAGACATTCAAGGAATACTATATCGTACACTGTCAGGACAACACGGCCTTGTACAGCGGAATAAGGGAGACACTGGAGACGCTGAAAGGCATGGGGATAAGGATGGCTGTCGTCAGCAACAAGCTGCAGGCCGGAGTGACCGAGCTCGCCACGACATGGTTTGCAGGTATAATGGATGTGGCTGTCGGCGAGAGAGAGGGCGTCAAGAGGAAACCGGCAGCCGACATGGTGGAGATAGCGATGGAGGCCATGGGGGCAGAGAGAGCGTCAACAGTATATATAGGCGACTCTGACGTGGACATAGAGACAGCGCGGAACGCCGGACTCGACTGTATCTCTGTCCTGTGGGGATTCAGAGACCGTGACTTCCTCATAGAGCACGGGGCGACAACACTGGCCGGGAAACCACAGGACATAATAGGGATAATAAGGGGGCACCAGTAAAACCCTGTGTCAGTTACGTATCACGAAAACCAATATAAAC
>JBJEAW010000071.1:0-18353 GCA_051869435.1 Prevotella sp.
TTGAGTCAAACGGAATGGCTTCCACTCGATTTTGCGAATTTATAGAACCACCCTTGATTATTATATCTCGTCAGGAAGCATGAAAGCATCAGAGTGTCACACCGTTCTTGAAGATGCTTATCTCTCTGTAGCCGTTCTTCTCGTTGCGTGCCTGCTCGCCACTGGCCACAGACAGCACTTTGTCGATAAACTCATTGCGTACAGAGAGCATATCCTTGCCCTGAATCAGTTGTCCGGCGTTGAAGTCAATCCAGTTTGCCTTCCGCTCGGCGAGAGTAGGATTTGTGGCCACCTTCATTGTGGGCACGAATGTTCCGAAAGGTGTTCCGCGGCCTGTTGTGAACAGCACTATATGGCATCCTGCGGCAGCTAACGCTGTTGAGGCCACGAGGTCATTGCCCGGTGCAGAGAGGAGATTGAGGCCGTTAACCTGCAGGCGGTCGCCATAGCCAAGCACTCCGCTGACAGGAGCGCGCCCGCACTTCTGTGTACATCCGAGCGCCTTGTCCTCAAGAGTTGATATTCCACCCTTCTTGTTGCCTGGCGAGGGATTCTCGCCGACAGGCTCTCCGTGAGAGAGGAAATACTCCTTGAAATCGTTCACGAGCCTCACTGTCTGCTCGAAGAGCTCAGGTGTCTCACAGCGGTTCATGAGAATTGTCTCCGCACCGAACATCTCCGGCACCTCGGTGAGGATTGATGTGCCGCCCTGGGCCACGAGCCAGTCAGAGAACTCTCCTACAAGAGGGTTGGCCGTTATGCCTGAGAAACCGTCTGAGCCGCCACACTTAAGGCCTACCCTCAGCTTGCTCACTGGGACATCCTCGCGCTTGTCCTCTTTTGCCAGAGCGTACATCTCACGCAGAAGCGCCATGCCGGCCTCTACCTCGTCGCCATCAACGTCCTGTGTTATGAGTAGCTTTATGCGGTCATGGTCATATTCGCCGAGCATGTCCATGAAGTCTTTTGGCTGGTTGTTCTCACATCCGAGAGAGAGGACGAGTACGGCGCCGGCATTAGGATGCAGGACAAGGTCGCGAAGCACCTTGCGTGTATTCTCATGGTCGTCAGAGAGCTGTGAGCATCCGTAGTTATGATGCCATGCGTGTATGGCATCTATGCCTTCAAGGCATGTCTCCTCCTCAAGTTGTTTTGCCAGCTGCTCGGCGATGCCGTTGACACATCCTACCGTAGGCACAATCCACACCTCGTTACGCACGCCGACATCGCCATTCTTGCGTACATATCCGCGGAATGTGCGTCCCTCAGCCGGTATCGCCAGCTTCTCGTCAACAGGAGAGTACGTGTACTCAAGTTTCCCTGAGAGGTTAGTCTTCAGGTTATCCTCGTTTACCCATTCTCCTGCCTTCAACGCTCTCATTGCATGGCCTATGGGATACCCATATTTTATGATGTCCTGTCCTTCAGCCACATCATTGATAAGCACTTTGTGGCCTGCGGGGGTGTCCTGCAGCAGTGTGACGCTTTTTCCGTCAACCTCGACTACAGTGCCTGCGGCGAGAGGCTGCAGACAGACGATTACAGAGTCTGCCGGATTGATTTTCAGAAATGTTGTTAGTTCCATAATGTTAGATTTAGTGTATGATTTGTGTTTCTATTCAATTGGGGTACGCATGACTTTCTGTCCCTCTCACACCTGTGTACGCTGGTAGAAATCGACATTCTCTGGTGTCAGCAGCTCGATAGGCATATAATTGACCGGGCTGACCTTGTTTTTGAGCACAACGGCCCTGAACAATGCGTCAACACAGTTATATCCTTGCATGTATCCGTGCTGGGCGATAAGGAATGATATGCTTCCCTGCCGGAGGCATTCGGCATTCTCCTTGACCATATCATACCCCATTATCTGTATGTTTCTCTTGTTTGTCCTCAGCAGGAACTCTCCCACGATATATGCCTTTGATGTGAATGTGATGCAGTGGTGTATGCCAGGATGGGAAATGAAGAAGTCCTCAAGTATGCCCTCTATCACTTTGCGTTCCGCACGTCTTGGGAGGTCGAGCTCCGTTATCTTGACATCAGGGAAGTGGTCATGCATGTAGTGTCTGAATCCCACCTCACGGTTGTCCTGTTGCTTTGAGGTCACTTTTCCATTCTTTGTCTGCTTCATGAGCATTATCTCTGTCTCTTTCTGAGCTATGAGCATGAGCATCCTCGCCGCGAAATATCCTGACTGGAACGAGTCCTGCCCATAGAAGGCGAGAGGCTTCAAGTCGGGCATGTACGAGTCAAGCAGGATGAATGGTATGTCCCTGGCGTGCAGCTCGTCCGTGAATCGCCTTGTCTGCTCCAATGCTGATGGCACCAGCACGACACCGTCAGGGTTCTGGTCGAGACACTGCTGGCATGCCTGCGAGAATGTCTCCGGGTTGAAGCGGTCATAGTATATTGACTTCGTGTTAATCTTAAAGTCGCGTCTGTGCTCGACAGCTTTCAGCGTTCCTTCCTCCACCTCTTCCCAGTAAGCCTCCGATTCATGCTTTGGCATGAGGATATAGAACACGCTATGCTTGTTGGCAGCCAATGCCGATGCATAGACATTCGGCTGGTAATTCAGTTCCTTAAGCACGTGGGTCACTTTCTCCATAGCCGATGCGGAGACATTTGGCCTGTTGTGCAGCACCCTGTCAACTGTGCCTACCGAGACCCCAGCCTTCAGAGCGATATCCTTTATTGTTATCTTTTGCGTCATCAAATAGCGTTTTTCCTTTTTATTTTTCAACTGCAAAAATAGTAATAAAAGTTGAATTGTGTGAACGCACAGGACGCATTTTTATTAAAAAAAGTGATTTTTCGCTTTTTTCTTTCTTCTTTTTGCGAAAATATGTGTAATTTTGGGGCTTGAACAACATAGCATAAGAAAAAGACACATTAACATAATACAAACTTAAATCAAACACTATGGCAAAAGTAGTAACTCTGGGCGAGATAATGCTTCGTCTCAGCCCAAACGGCAATGACCGTTTCATCCAGTCAGAAATTTTCCGCATCATACCAGGCGGCGGTGAGGCCAATGTGGCTATCAGCTGTGCTAACTATGGTCATGACGCATATTTTGTGTCAAAGCTCCCAAAGCATGAGATCGGGCAGATTGCAGTGAATGCTCTGCGTCGTTATGGCGTGAACACCCAGTTTGTAGCCCGTGGTGGCGACCGTGTCGGCCTTTATTACTGTGAGACAGGAGCCTCAATGCGTCCGTCAAAGGTTATCTATGACCGTGCAAACTCTGCCATTGCAGAGGCTAACCCTGAGGATTTCGACTTTGACGCTATCATGGAAGGCGCCGACTGGTTCCACTGGTCAGGCATCACCCCAGCTATCTCTGACAAGGCCGCTGAGCTTACAAAGCTGGCATGTGAGGCAGCTAAGCGCCACGGAGTGACTGTATCTGTCGATCTTAACTTCCGCAAGAAGCTCTGGACATCAGAGAAGGCAATATCCATCATGCGTCCTCTCATGCAGTATGTGGATGTATGTATTGGCAACGAGGAAGACGCAGAGCTCTGCCTCGGTTTCAAGCCTGACGCCGACGTTGAGGGTGGCGAGACGAATGCAGCTGGCTATGAGGGCATATTCAAGCAGATGAAGGAGGAGTTCGGATTCAAGTATGTTGTCTCCACTCTCCGCGAGTCTTTCTCTGCCACATTCAACGGATGGAAGGCTCTCATATATGACGGCAAAGAGTTCTACCAGTCAAAGCGCTATGAGATAAATCCTATCATCGACCGCGTAGGTGGTGGCGACTCATTCTCTGGTGGTCTTATCCACGGCTTGCTCACAAAGCCTAACCAGGGTGAGGCTCTTGAGTTTGCTGTTGCGGCTTCTGCCCTCAAGCATACTATCAACGGAGACTTCAACCTTGTATCTGTTGCAGAGGTAGAGGCACTCGCCGGTGGTAATGCCAACGGCCGTGTACAGCGATAATTGTCGATACAGGCGTGACAGGAAGAGCTGACATCCAGCCTCCCCCTTTCTTCCTGTAGGCATATTGACAAGACAGGGTTGGGAAACAGGGAGACAGCGATCTGCTTCCTGACCTTAACGGTATAAATAATTATATTATATAAGGTATATAAATATATCAATGGCAAAATTTGACAAACTGGCCGTAATGCAGAAGATAGCATCGGCCCCAATGGTACCTGTATTCTATCATAAAGACGCAGAGGTCGCAAAGAAAGTCGTGAAGGCATGTTACGAAGGTGGTGTACGCGCCTTTGAGTTCACCAACCGTGGTGACTTCGCCCAGGAGGTCTTCGCTGAGCTCTCAAAGTTTGTTGCCACCGAGTGTCCGGAGATGGCTCTTGGCATTGGCAGCGTTGTTGACGCTCCTACAGCCGCCCTTTACCTGCAGCTTGGCGCAAACTTCATCGTCGGCCCTCTCTTTAATCCTGACATCGCAATTGTCTGCAACCGCCGTTGCGTGACATACTGCCCGGGATGCCTCACACCATCAGAGATTGGCAAAGCCCAGGAGGTAGGATGCGATTTCACAAAGGTATTCCCTGGCGATGTCGTAGGCCCTAACCTCATCAAGGGACTTATGGCGCCTATGCCATGGTCAAAGATTATGGTGACCGGCGGTGTGGCTCCTGAGAAAGAGAATCTCGCGAAGTGGTTCAAGGCTGGAGTATTCTGTGTTGGTATGGGCTCGAAGCTCTTCCCGAAGGACAAGGTTGCAGCAGGCGACTGGCAGTATATCACAGACAAGTGTAAGGAGGCGCTCGGCTATTGTGCCGAGGCAAGGAAGTGATGCCATAACCATCCGGCTGTCTGCCATGTCAGGATGTGCAGCCACACAGGATAATGGCTGTCTGTATAGCCACATCGCTTATGGGCAGAAGCCAGACACAACAGGTATAAACACACACAACTTCTGCAACATACATAATCAATGTATCGTTTGCAGAAGTTGTATTTATTATATCCACCAAGGAAGAGATGCAGTCAGCAAGCCGATCCACCATACATAAACATATCGTCCGCCTGTTACTTCTGCTGTGCCTCACAGCAGAAGCATTATCGTCATGCACATCGGCAGGCGACACCCGAGTGTCAAGGCTTAACGACATGGCATACGCATACCACTACAAGTCGCTTGACAGCGTGAGGACTTATGCCGACAGCATCCTTAACGACAAGACAGCGGGACGTGACGCACGGGCAGAAGCCCACAATAATCTTGCGTTCTTCTACATCGGCAAGATGAGATACTCCATCGCCGACTCCATCCTCAATATTGTTGACCGCGAGACAGACAACCATATCGAGCTGTGCATATCCAGCATACAGCACATGAGGCTCTGCCAGCGCCGCTCACGCAACAAGGCTTTCTATGAATACCGTCAGGACGCTCTGTCACACCTGAAACGCATACACGAGGAGGACGGCTACACCGTGAGGCAGCGTAAGCGAATCATGTACGCGGAGTCAGAGTTCAGGCTTGTGTCGTCAGTATATGAATACTATGTCGGGCGCACTGGCGATGCCATTGCCAGCCTCAAGGAGCTTGACAGCATAGGCATAAACCGGCAAGACACAGCCCAGACACTGGCATATCTTTACAATATCGGTGCCGGCGGGATACTGACCCATGGTACAAGAGACGAGATAGCATATTTAGAATACGACTATCTCATCAGATGCTACAGCCTGGCCACAGAGATGGGCTACACCTACTGGCAGGCCAACTCCCTTCAGGCCATAGCAGAGCACATGCTTGACGACAGGGGACAGTACATGCATGACAATCCGTCCATGTCCAGATATATCAATATAGACAATGTGCCCGACAGCCTTCTTGCAGGCAATATAGCCGAGCGTTCCCTCAGGCTGTTCAGAGAGTATGGCGATGTCTATCAGCAAGCGGCGTCATGGCGTGTGCTGTCAAGATGTTATGGCGAGCTGGGCGACTTTCCCGGCTCAGTATTCTCCCTACAGCAGGCATTACGCGTAGATACAGCCCTACATCAGGCCCCCGCGCTTATGGCATCTATCTACGAACTCTTCTCCATGGCCCACTCAGCCTTAGACCACAAGGCTGAGAGCGACCGCTACCGCAATGAGTACCTCGACCTTTATGAGGACACAAGACAGGACAGGCAGCTTGAGGCACGTGCCGACCAGCTGAACCAGAAGATAATCCGTATGCGAATACTCCTTTTCGTCATCATCGCCCTCTTCGTCCTCCTTGTGGTGGTGTTGCTTGTCCTCATCATCCGTCGTCATAGGAGGTCTGCCGGAGAGCCACGCAAGCGAGGCGCCTTGCATACACTACAGGAAGAATACAAGATACAGCTCGACAATCTTGACGAGGAGATAGAGCAGCTTGACGAGGACTGTGCCGTGGCCGAGCTGCAGACGGCGAGACAGGAAGAGCAATATGCCGAGAACAGGGCGCGGATGCATCTTATCACATCACTCATACCCCTGCTCGACCGTCTTCTCCACGAGACACGCAGCTTGGCCGGCAGGGAAGAGAGCGAGGAGCAGAGAGCCGCACGCAGGACATACATCAGGGAGATAGTCACGGGCATAAATGCCGGGAACAACTTCCTGACCCGCTGGATACAGCTAAGACAAGGCACGCTATCCCTCCATATAGAGACATTCAGGCTGCAAGAGCTGTTCGACATTGTATCGTCCGGCACGTCGTCGTTCAGCGACAATGGCCTGACACTGAGCGTCGAGCCGACCGGGCTCTCAATAAAGGCCGACAAGACCCTCACCCTCTTCATGCTCAACACGATATGTGACAATGCCCGCAAACATACCGCTCCCGGCGGCCTCGTCACGGTCGGGGCCCGGCGGCACGATGAGACCATGATAGAGATAAGTGTCAGCGACAACGGCCAGGGCATGACACCCCAGCAGCAGGCCACACTCTTTGACATCAAGGCGATAACCGACGAGACCCTGACCGACGGCAAGACGGCAGCCAAGTCCCGTAGCCATGGCTTCGGGCTGGCCAACTGTAAGGGCATCATAGAGAAGTACAAGAAGACAAACACCCTGTTCGCAAAATGCTCAATAGGCGTGGAGAGCGTTCCCGGCGAAGGGACAAGGATTTTCTTCAGACTGCCCGACGGCATCAGGAGAGCCCTGTCCCTCATCGCGGCCGTCATGCTCTCCACGCTGTCCTACGCCACAAGCCAGTCAACATCGCCCGTCAACATCATCTCGAACGCATACGCCGACAGCATTTACCATGCAAACATTGCCGGCGCATATGAAGACGCCATACATTATGCACGCAAGTATATGTATGAGCTTAACAAGGAGTACAGTAAGCTGCGCCCCGCATCCCGTGACACCATCATGCTCTATGACCCACTGTCCACTGTGCCGGCCGAGGCAAGATGGATAGCCGATTCTGTCAACGCGCCTTACAACACGCTTCTCTCTGTCCGCAATGAGGTCGCTGTCGCCGCACTGGCCTTGCACGACTGGCATCTGTATCACTATAACAACGCCGCATACTCCCAGCTCTTCCGCATCCTGTCGGCCGACAACACCCTTGAGGAATACTGCAAGCGCATGGAGACAGCAGAGACAAACAGCAATATCGCCATCATCCTTCTCGCGGTCATGCTGCTGTCCCTTCTCCCCATATACTATTTCGCCTATTACAGATATGTCATCCTTGATGTCATGACAGCCATCAAGAGGCTGAAGAGCGATATCGAGGCGAGACGCGCGCAAAGGGAGGAGCTCACGACACGGCTCAGGAAGCTCCGTTTTGAGCACGACAGGCTGCATGTCGCCAACAACGTCCTTGCCAACTCCTTCTCGGCCATCAAGCACGAGACGATGTATTATCCCTCGCGCATCAGCCAGCTGCTTGACAATGGTGACGACCGTACGCTCCATGAGGTGGCACAATACTACCGCACCATATACGGAGCCCTCGCCTCACAAGCCCTTTATAACAGCACACGCCAGCTGAAGCCTGACACCCTGCGTGACATTATGCTCAGGACGATAGCCCGTATGACAAGACAACGCAAAGCCGATATACGCCCGTCGCGACACGAGGCCCCTTACGTCATGTATGAGTTCGACATTGACAACACAGGGCCACAGACCGACGACAAGACGATCAACATGAGGCTCCTGACCCAAGTCGTCAGAGACCTCGGAGAGCTGTATAACCTGCGCCGCTGTGGCATAGTCGTCAAGGAAAACCATGTCACCGTGACCACGCCAGAAAAATAATTTGCAAGAAAAGTCCTTAAAAATTTGGAGGATTAAAATTAAATCCTTAATTTTGCATCACAATTAAGACAACAAACCATTAAAATAGTTTTCAATATGTCAAACAACGTATCTACATACTGGTGGTGGTGTCTCTCGGGATATTATATGTCGTGAGCCGGTAAGCCGTATGTATATACACTCTAATAGACAACATGATTTATGAGAGAAAGGCCTGTCGCAGTCACGACAGGCCTTTCTCTTCATATCAGGGGCGGGGCTCAGCCACACTATCTCACAAAACAGAAACCAATAACCAGCATAAACGCATAAAGCCATGAACATGAAACAGATTTTGGAGCGTGTATTGAATCACGAGATTCTCTCACGCGAGGAGATGCGCAATATACTCTTCGCCATAACACGCGGGGAGATTCCAGATGTCCAGATAGCGGCGCTGCTGACATGCTTCCAGATGAGAGGCATCACTGTCGAGGAGCTGTTAGGATTCCGCGATGGGATACTCGAGACAGGCGTCCCTGCCATCCTTGACGCTGAACGTTACATAGACATTGTCGGCACTGGTGGCGACGGTAAGAACACGTTTAACATCTCCACCTGCGCGTGCTTCGTCGTTGCGGGTGCGGGCTATAAGGTCGCGAAGCATGGCAATGTCGCCGCGACATCCGTATCAGGCGCCAGCAATGTCATGGAAGGCCACGGAGTGAGGTTCACCAGCGATATCGACCGGCTGAACCGCTCGCTCGACAAGACTGGCATGGTGTATCTCCACGCTCCGCTCTTTGCGAGTGCGATGAAGTTCGTCGCTCCCATACGCCGGCTCATCGGCTTCCCGACAGTCTTCAACCTCCTTGGCCCGATAGTCAACCCCTCACAGCCGAAATGCCAACTGCTCGGTGTCGCCAACCTCGACCAGATGCGCCTATACAACAATGTCTATAGGAAGATTGGCATTGACTATGCGATAGAGAACTCTATCGAGGGTTATGACGAGATATCACTGACAGGAAACTTCAAGATTACGACCAACGACTACGAGAAGATTCTCTCGCCCTCAGATATCGGGATGAGGCAGACAACGGCGGCTGAGCTGGAGGGCGGCAAGACTAAAGAGGAGGCCATGAGGCTGTTCGACTCTGTGCTGGAGAACACCGCGACGGAGGGCCAGAAGAATGTTGTCATCGCCAACGCTGCCTTCGCCATACAGGTCATGGAGAGAGGAAAGAAAGACATCGGCGAGTGTATAGCCATAGCCCGGGAGTCATTGGAAAGCGGCAAGGCGGCAGAGACACTGAAGAGATTCATCGAGATAAACAGCTGAGGCTCAGTCCACAGCCTGTCCCCATTCCCCCAATGGGGGGCATCAGCAAACATGTACATCACCCAATCATACACATAGCAATAAAAGAATGGCAGACATACTTGACGAGATCGTTGCATATAAGAGTGTAGAGGTGGAGAGCCACAAGGCCATGCTCAGCCCCTCGTCGCTCTACCGCATTGTCGAGGGCATAATGTCCCGTGGAGAACCACAGCCCTCAATGAGAGCCTCTCTGCTTGACAGCAGCAGCGGCATCATAGCTGAGTTCAAGCGCCGCTCTCCCTCTAAGGGCTGGATAAAAGAGGACGGGCGGCCAGAGGAGATCCCCCTGTCCTACCAGAAGAATGGCGCCGCGGCGATAAGCATACTTACCGATGAGAAGTATTTCAGCGGCCGGGACAGTTTCATCCGTACAGCCCGCGAGGCGGGTGTGCGGCTGCCTGTGCTCTACAAGAACTTTGTCATTGACGAGTACCAGTTGTTCGAGGCCCGTGCCTGCGGGGCGTCTGCCGTGCTCCTCATAGCTGCCGCCCTTTCTCTCTCTCAGTGTGGCGCGCTCCTCTCCATGGCTCATGAGCTTCAGTTGGAAGTCCTGCTCGAGATGCACAGCTTGTCTGAGCTTGACTATGCGGCCCTCAGCCCTGACATGTACGGCATAAACAACCGTAATCTCGGGACATTCATAACGTCGGTAGATAACTCTTTCCGCATGGCTGAGCATCTACCTGAGGATGCCTGCAAGGTCAGTGAGAGCGGCATATCATCTCCTGAGACGGTAAAGGCTCTGAGAGAGGCTGGCTATCGCGGATTCCTTATAGGCGAGCATTTCATGAGGACTCCCGACCCTGGGGAATCACTGGCCGGCTTCATCCGTGCCATCGGATGACATCAGCATGTCCGCCGCCCCTCATTTGGCCATACCATCATGCCCATAAAAATGCTGATACAATATGACAGCTCTGGCGATAGCCATGAGAGACAACAATACAAGAAACAACAAACTATAACAGGAATATGATTATCAAAGTCTGCGGCCTGCGTGAGCCGGAAAATATCAGAGACATTTCATCATTAGGTGTTGACATGATAGGCTTCATCTTCTGTCCTGACAGCAAGAGATTTGTCAGGCAGGTGCCATCATACTCTGGCACGATACCCAACACCAGCTCGATAGGCAATGTGGAGAAGACCGAGGAGTCACCTCTGCGTGTCGGGGTCTTCGTAAATGATATGCCCCAAACTATCATCACCAGAGTCTATGACAGCCATCTCGACTGCATCCAGCTTCATGGCGAGGAGAGCCCGACATACATAGACAATCTCCGGCAGACCATTGTGCCAGACATAGCGGGAGACATAAAGATAATCAAGGCCATAAGCATCCGTGAGGCTGACGATGTGAAGCGATGGCGTGAATACAGCGGCCATGCCGACCTGCTTCTTTTTGACACACAGTGTGAGCAGCATGGAGGGTCGGGCAGCAAGTTTGACTGGAACATATTGAACGAATATGACGGGGACATACCTTTCCTGCTCTCTGGGGGCATAGGCCCTGACGATGCCATGAGCATCAAGTCAATCAGCCATCCCATGATGATAGGCGTGGATATCAACTCACGGTTTGAGACGGAACCAGGCGTGAAGGATGTCGGGAAGGTCAAGGCATTCATGGACAGCATTCTTTCTTGATACTGCGATGGGGATACTCATCATCATCATCCCATACATAACGAACAACACAATGAACAAGATAAACAAACTTTTCAGCGAGAGTAAAGAGCGCAAGTTGCTCTCTCTATATTTCTGTGCGGGATGTCCTACACTCGAAGGCACAGGCGATGTCATCATGTCCATGCAGCGTCATGGCATCGACATGATAGAGGTGGGCATCCCATTCTCCGACCCCATGGCCGACGGGCCTGTCATACAGCAAGCCGCGACGACAGCCCTCCATAACGGGATGACACTCACCCGTCTCTTCAGCCAGTTGGGCGAGATTAAGGACAAAGTTGAGGTGCCCCTGGTACTTATGGGCTACCTGAATGTCATCATGCAGTATGGCATAGAGCGTTTCTGCCAGTCGTGTGTGGAGTGTGGCGTGTCAGGAGCCATCATCCCCGACCTCCCTTTCCGTGATTACCTGGAAGACATAAAGCCTATAGCCGACAGGTATGACATACGCATCATCATGCTTATCACCCCGGAGACGAGCGAGGAGCGCATACGCTTCATCGACCAGCATACGGATGGCTTCATATACATGGTAAGCTCAGCGAGTGTCACCGGTGCCCAGCGCTCGTTCGACGAGGCCAAGCAAGAATATTTCCAGCGCATAAACGCCATGAACCTGACCAATCCCAGGATGATAGGCTTCGGCATAAGCAATAGGCAGACACTTGAATCGTCCCAGAAGAATGCCGCGGGTGCCATCATCGGCAGCAAGTTCGTACAGTTGCTGTCCCAGAGCGGAGGTGATGCCGACAAGGCTCTTGACAACCTCTTCGAAGCTCTGCGCAGCTGACGCGTCAGCCTCTCTCTACCAGTGATATCCACAACACGGGAACATCATCACTAAGGCCATCACGGTGGAAACACCCATGAGCCACCAGACAACACAAATCATAATTCCTATCCATGAGCAAATATACAGTCAATGATATGGGCTTCTATGGCAATTATGGCGGAGCCTATATCCCTGAGATTTTATATAAGACAGTAGAGAATCTGAAGAACGCATACGAGGAGATTCTCGACAGTGAGAGTTTCAAGTCAGAGTATCACTCGCTTCTGAAAGACTATGTCGGCCGTCCCTCACCGTTATATTATGCCCGCCGCATGTCTGAGCGTTATGGCTGCCGTCTGTATCTGAAGCGCGAGGATCTCAACCATACCGGGGCGCACAAGATAAACAATGCCCTCGGCCAGATACTCCTTGCCAGACGTATGGGCAAGACGCGCATCATAGCCGAGACGGGCGCCGGCCAGCATGGTGTCGCGACAGCCACGGCGTGCGCACTGATGGACATGCCGTGTACGGTATATATGGGAGCCCTCGACGTTGAGCGCCAGCATGTCAATGTTGAGCGCATGAAGATGCTGGGAGCCACGGTGACACCGGTAGAGAGCGGCAACAAGACCCTCAAGGATGCCACTAACGAGGCCATACGCGACTGGTGTTGCCATCCCGCTGACACATTCTACATCATCGGCTCGACCGTAGGCCCCCATCCATACCCAGAGATGGTGGCGCGCCTGCAGAGTGTCATATCCGAGGAGATAAAGTGGCAACTGCTCGAAAAGACAGGACGTGACTATCCTGATTATCTCATGGCGTGCATCGGTGGAGGCTCAAACGCCGCCGGCACGATATACCATTACCTTAACGACGACCGTGTCGGCATCATCCTCGGTGAGGCTGGCGGCATAGGTGTCGGCACAGACATGACAGCCGCCTCGATGCAGGTAGGCACGACAGGCATACTCCACGGCTCACGCATCAAGGTGCTCCAGACACCCGACGGGCAGATCATCGAGCCATACTCCATATCGGCCGGCCTTGACTATCCTGGCGCCGGGCCTCTCCACTGTAATCTCTATGAGACAGGCCGCGCACAGGTATTGCCCGCCAACGACGATGAGGCACTGCGCGCCGCCTTCGAGCTGACGCGCCTTGAGGGCATCATCCCGGCGCTTGAGTCGGCTCATGCCCTCGCCCTGCTGCCGAAAGTGAGCAAGCAGTTCAAGCCAGACGACATCGTCGTGTTGACTGTCTCAGGCCGTGGCGACAAGGATCTTGACACGTACCTCTCACACAAGGAGTGTTGCATGGAATAACACTATCCTCTAAAGACCATATTATCACGTAGAAAAAAGAATAAAGAAAGATGTTCAGATATACCACCCACACCAAGACCATCCTCGCCGATATGTACACTCCGGTGAGTGTCTATATGCGTCTGCGCGACACAAGTCCACAGTCAGCCCTTATGGAGAGCTCAGACTATCATGACGCAAACAACTCCCGCTCGTTCATCGCCATCAACCCTATCGCGAGTGTCAGCATAAGCCATGGAGACGCCATATGCCATTATCCTGATGGCACTACGACACGCCACGAGGTCAGCCACGACTACCGTGCTGACAATGCCATCAACACGTTCCTCTCTGAGTTTTCTATCGAGGGCGACGCCTCAGCCTTCTGCGGGCTATTCGGCTACACATCATTCAACGCTGTGAGATATTTTGAGGATATAGCGGTCAAGGACACCACGCTCGAGCGGAACGACGCTCCCGATATGACTTATATCTTCTATCGTGACGTTATCGTCTTCGACCATTTCAACAACAGCCTCACCATAGTATCCCTCGGCTCAGACCGCGATGTCGAGGACATCATCCACCAGATAAACCGCACAAACGTCAAGCCATACGATTTCAACCCCGTCGGCGACACCACATCACCTCTTACCGACGAGGAGCATAAGGAGAACATACGTCGTGGCATACGCCACTGTCTCCGTGGCGATGTCTTCCAGATAGTCCTCTCGCGCCGCTTTGTCCAGCGTTATGAGGGCGATGACTTCAAGCTCTACCGTGCCCTGCGCAGCATCAATCCCTCGCCCTATCTCTTCTACTTCGACTTTGGCGGATTCCGCATCTTCGGGTCGAGCCCCGAGACACACTGCCGCATAGAGGGACGCCACGCATATATCGACCCTATCGCGGGCACGACGCGCCGCACAGGCGATGCCGAGCAAGACCGCAAGAACGCCGAGTATCTGAAGAATGACGCCAAGGAGAATGCCGAGCATGTGATGCTTGTTGACCTCGCGCGCAACGACCTCTCCCGCAACTGCCACGATGTCCATGTCGATTTCTACAAGGACATGCAGTATTACTCGCACGTCATACACCTTGTATCGCGTGTCAGCGGCACTCTCGACGACAACGCCGACCCTATTAAGGCATTCATCGACACATTCCCCGCCGGCACATTGTCTGGCGCCCCGAAGGTGAGGGCCATGCAGCTCATATCAGAGTATGAGCCGCACAACCGTGGCGCTTATGGCGGCTGTATAGGCTTCATAGGCCTCGACCGCTCGCTTAACCAGGCCATCACCATACGCACCTTTGTCAGCCGTAACAACGAGCTGTGGTTCCAGGCCGGCGGCGGCATAGTGGCAAAGAGCGACGAGGAGTATGAGCTGCAGGAGGTGAACAACAAGCTTGGCGCGCTGCGCCGTGCCATAATCATGGCCGAGAAAATGTGATAGACGAAAGGGTCAACTGGCGCTACAGGCCATGTTGCATGGCGGACAATCACCTTTCCACCGCCAGAATGACTCTAACAAGAGAGAACCCACAAGAAAAGAAGACCGTTATGAAGATAGTTATCATAGACAATTACGACTCATTCACATACAACCTGAGCCACCTTGTCAAAGAGCTTGGTGCCGACGTGACAGTATATCGCAACGACAAGTTCCGTCTCAACGAGATAGAGCAGTATGACAAGATCATCCTCTCTCCCGGCCCTGGCATCCCGTCAGAGGCAGGCCTGCTGCTCGATGTCATACGCACATACCGTGGCCGCAAGCCTATGCTTGGTGTCTGTCTGGGCCATCAGGCCATCGGCGAAGTGTTCGGTGCACGTCTGACAAACCTCTCCTCTGTATATCATGGGGTGGCCACTGAGGGCACCCAGTACGGCAACGACCCCATCTTCCGTGGCATGTCAAAGCGTATCGTCATGGGGCGTTACCATTCATGGGTTGTCGATAGCACGTCGCTGCCAGAGTGTCTTGAGGTGACAGCGATGTCCGACGACGGCTATATCATGGCCCTGCGCCATCGCCACTATGACATACACGGCATACAGTTCCACCCCGAGAGCGTGCTGACACCCGAGGGACGGCAGATAGTAAAGAACTGGCTGGAGCTATAACCGCACCTATACAGAAGCAGACCGACGCGGCATATAAGGCAGACGCACACATGTGTACATTGGCCTTATATGCCGCGTCGGTATTTTTTTCATCACTGATGTATCCTTTCCCAGCACCAGAACCCTGTCATTCACCTCTATAGGAACAGCATGCTTGCCAGCAGCGCATTGAAAGAATGAGGGAAAGCAGCCATGGCTTATGGCAGGAGGCGGTAGATGTGGTAGTATATTTTTGTTGACCACCATACCGCTATCAGAGCCGTCAAGATATGTAGTGATATCGAGACCGCATTTATCTGACGCTTCTCTCCTGCCATCAGATGCCGCACTATGCTGTACACCTCACGTACAAGGCTATAAAATATCCGGAAGATGACAGCTAAGGAGAGTGCTATCATGAATATCTCGGCTGCTGTGTATAAAGAGTCCATACAATAAAAAGAAGTAAGGTAAATAATCTATGTGGGCTTGGAAGAAAACCATTCGTTTCCTCTCAAGGTACATTCTGCCCCAGAGACAGTCATGCCATTCCATACAAGGCGGGCGCAGTCTGCATAGCAGGACACGACATTAGCGTCTGTACACGTCTGCCATCAGCTCCACCATGGCCTACTCCATGCCCATAATGTTCCTGTCGAATGTCCTCGCTCCGTCTGCATAGAACATCTTCCTGTTGATGCTTGCCCGGAGATTTGTCACACGCTGAGGTGTCATGTCCAGCATCACCGCTATCTCTGTCGGCAGGAATCTCATTCTTGTCAGCAGGCATATCGCATCCTCGTTAGGCGACAGGAGGTCTCCCCTCGCCTTGTATGCACAAGCAAACGACGGCATCTCCGTCTCAATCAAAGTCCTCAGCCTTGAGACATCATCGGGCGATATTGTCTTGCCGCGTGCGGCGAGCTTATGGAGACCGACAATGAAGTCAGACGTGTAGAAGTCGCGCACGGTGTTGTCTATTTCGTCTTTTCCCGTCTTCTCCATGAACGACGACAGCTGCATTTGCAGGCTGCTTATCTCCATCTCTTTCTCTCGGGCCAGTTTCCGCGCGTCGTCTCTTAGCGTCTCGTAGTCATGGCGAGCCTGCCGCAGACGGTCTAAGGTGTCATGGTACATCTGGTTCTGGAGCGCCATGATCCGCTTCCTCTTCTTGCGCATTGTGGCTCTCCATACTATCACATTAACCACAAACAGCAGCACAACGACCGCCAGACACAGGGCCAGCGTCTTCCGCTCCGTCTCTTTCTCCCTGATTATTGAGGACAGGGACAGCCCGTCATGGCGGCGGGACGCTCTCAGACTATGCCCCACACATCTTGTGATGCTGTCCTCAACGCTTTTAAGCTCCGCGCTCCACCTCATGCTGCCATCGTTGTCTCCCCCGTCTGCTGCCAGTTTGGCGAGATGTCTGTATGCCACTATGCGCTGCCCTGAGTCTTTTGTGCCGAGCATAGCCATGTAGTACAGACGTGCCGAATCTGATTTGCCAATTCCCTCATAGTATCTTGCATACAAATGTCTCATATCCACCCTGTCATGATTCTCTCCTGACGACAGCGGGACGTATGCCTTCGCATATAAAGAAACAATGTCCAATATCCTCCCTGCCTTGTCATAATCCCCCAGCCTGACAAGCATGTCAGCGAGTCTCGGGCAGACATTCCTTACAGCATAGCAGTCGAGGATTCCCCTCACCATACTGTTGTGGAGCCTATGGCAGACGTTTTCAGCCTCACCCATCTTGCCGCCCGCCATATAAGCCTCAGCGAGAGCCGCCATGCCCTCATGCACGTATCTCCCAGCCTTGTTTCTCCTCGCTACGGTGATGATGCTTCGCGCTTCATTTATAGACTCCTGTATATCGCCTTGCAGAATGGATAGCCGTGCGAGTGACAGCCTGATGCGCATAGCCATCGTCCGCTCCGGCTCCTTGTCCTTGTTGCCTGTCAGGCTCAGAGCCACCCCATAATGATAAGCCGCAGCATCGATGTCGCCACGGTCGCGGCATACGCATCCGGCAATGAAGCGTGCCATCATGCGCTCACGTTTCCTCCCCTGCTGCTCATAATAGCTGTATGCCTCAGCTACGAGAGTGTCGTCTGAGAGAGTAAGGCCATACCGCTCACGACAGTCAGCGAGAAGAATTATATGTCTCATCCGCTGGCCATCGCTCATCGGGCGGGCATCAACTTTATGTCTTTCGAGCAAGTCGATGGCTGAGTCTGGCGCATGTTCTGCCATCCCGCTTGCTTTATCAAGAAAGTCTGCCTCTTGGTCTTGGCATCCCATTAATGATATGGCAATCGGGACGAGCAATGCGCCCAATCGGCATATCTTGCTCATAACGGCTCTCTGTATCATAGCGCAAAGATATACATTTTTATCTGATAAAGCAAGTTCATATACATAGAATATCAGTTTATCGGGTTACCAGTAAAACCCTGTGTCAGTTACGTATCACAAAAACCATTATAAACCCCTTGAAGAGTATGTGGGGGGCAGAGCCCCTGGCGTCAGTCTTCCGCTTAGGTCTTATAAGAGCAAGCTCTTAACGCCCCAAGCAGAAGCCCTACACCACCTTCTTTCAGAAGGCCACCATCCTCTTCAAGGCGATAAACATCAATGGCTGTGCAAACGAGAGCAGAGGCAAAGCTTGCTTTGACTATGCCGAAATATCGTGCAAGGTGAGTGCAATAGAGCTTGCTCATATTGCCGAGCCGCAGCCGATATTCAACGAAGTTAAATGTAGCCAGCCTTCGACGAAGTCAATGGCTGTGCAAACCGAACGCAGAGCTGAGCCGATGGATGTTTATCGCCTTGTGATTGATGCAAAAACCCGATAGGGTGATG
>JBJEAW010000072.1:0-4103 GCA_051869435.1 Prevotella sp.
CTATCATGCAGCGTGACAAGAGAATCGAGGAGCAGGATAAGCAGATAGCAGACCAGGACAAGCAGATTGCTGACCAAGGCAAGCAGATAGCTGACCAAGGCAAGCAAATAGCTGACCAAGGCAAGCAGATAGCTGAGCAAGGAGACATAATCATATCATCGGCAAAGATTATGAAGGAAAATGGAATGGCAATAGAGCAGATAGCGTTGATAACGAGACTGTCTGTTGACACTATAAACAGACTATAGGTGGGGGATTTCGCCCCCTCCCCTCCATTGACAGCGTAGAGTAGTTTTTTGAGCATTACTAAAGAAATAATAGACTATGAAACTGAACGGACGAAGAATGAGTGACAATATCGACGACCAGCGTGGACGGAGAGTATCAGGTGGTGCTAATGGCGGAATGGGACTACTCAACCTCGTTGGACTACTCGGTGGAGGAAAGAAGAAGATACTGCTGCTTGTAGTGATAGCAGTAATAGCTCTATTAAGCAATGGGACGGAAGGGCTTACACAGATTCTTGGACTCAGCGATGGCCAACAAACACAAACAGAATACAAGCCTACACAGCAGGAACAGGAGCTGTACAAATTCGCAGGACAGATACTGGCAGGCACGGAAGATGTATGGGCAGAAATATTCAAGCAAAACGGAAAGACATACGTGCCACCAAAGCTGGTCATATTCAACGATGCTGTCCGTTCTGGTTGCGGCAATGCGACATCAAGCACAGGACCTTTCTACTGCTCTGCCGACCAGACAGTATATCTTGACCTGTCGTTCTTCACAAGCATGAAGAAGAATATCGGGGCTGATGGAGACTTTGCATACGCATACGTCATAGCGCATGAGGTGGGCCATCATGTTCAGTATCTCCTTGGCGACCTTGACAAAGTACACCAGCAGATGGCGTCTGTAAGCGAGAAGGAGAGGAACCGCCTAAGCGTCCGGCTTGAGCTACAGGCAGACTTCTATGCCGGTATATGGGCCTACCATGACAACAAGATGTTCGGGAGCCTTGAGGACGGAGACATAGACGAGGGGCTCACCGCGGCACAAAAGATTGGCGACGACTACCTACAGAAGAAAGCAAGAGGATACGCTGTGCCGGAGACGTTCAACCATGGCACATCAGCACAACGCAGCAGATGGCTCAAACTGGGAGCCCACACAGGCGACATATCCAGAGGGGACACTTTCAGCCAAAGATATGATGAGCTGTAGAGAATCATCCTGACATAGTATCGCGCATGTGGGACACGCGTGATACGGAACGGTCAGGAGGATGACAGCAGTGGGGGGAACGCCAGAGGCGCAGCGAGGTAGCCCCCGGCAGATAAGCCCTTAGTGACCAACGGGTACACATAATAAGACATTTTGGCTGACGGCCCCACTGACCAAAGGGAAGTAAATCAAAAGCCCATCGTAATACTGATGCTCAATGTCAAGAAATCGTGGCTTTTCTTCATATTTTGTGATGACACTGATTATTATATCTTTTTTATCCATATATTTGCAGCGCAAATGATGTCAATAGATATAATATTAGTATTATGAGAAGATTGAACATCGAGACACTGTTTTCATTAATCAAGACACGCTGCACTCGGCAAATAGCTCAAGCAAAGCTTGGCTCACTGCTTCCCCTTGCACTATCTTTGGGATATAAGTCAGAATATCCTCAGCGCCAGCTGCTCTTAGGCTATTCAGTTTATTCCATCCTCGGGACTCTTCTTCTGTCTCTCCCATTATGCTGCCGTGACGGCATATCCATGGTGGATAATATGTTTTCTGCCATCTCAGCTCTATCGACAACAGGGCTTTCCACTGTTGACGTATCCTCTGATTATACTTTCTGGGGGCAGCTGGTCATTTTGCTGCTCATCCAGCTCGGCGGACTTGGCTATATGACATTCTCGTCATACGTGATGTTCCGCCTGCCCCATCACCTTGGCACGAACGAGGCCAAGATGTTCCATGCACAGTTTTCATTTCCCGACAAGATGCAGTCGGACAACATGTTGGGAAACATCGTGAATTTTGCATTAGCGTTTGAGGTTATGGGAGTTCTGCTGCTGTATCCACATTTTCTGCTTCACGGTGTTGACCATCCGCTGTGGGCGGCGACATTTCATTCTGTCTCAGCCTTCTGCACCGCGGGGTTCAGCATCTTTGGCGACAACCTCATGCAGTTCCAGACCGACTGGTATGTGAGCGTCGTCATCGCCATATTGAGCTATATGGGAGCCATGGGATTCATCATGATGACCGATATAGTCAGAAAGTTGCGCAGGCATAGCTACCGCATCTCGTTCACGACAAAGGTAATAGCAGTAATCACTACAGGACTGACCTTTTGGAGCACCCTGCATCTGTTCTTCTTCGAGCCAACGCTACAAGCCATGCCTGCAGCAGACAGGCTGCTTGCATCATGGTTTCACTCCATGTCAGCTATTACGACAGTAGGTTTCAATACGATAGACACTGGTTCTGTATGTGCCATGACAATGATTGTCCTGTCATTCTCCATGTACATCGGAGCATCACCATCGGGCACCGGTGGCGGACTGAAATCGACCACTCTCTCAGCCTTATACTCCTATACGAAGAACAAGCTCGGTCTCAGGAAAGACATATCGCTGGCAGGAAATAAGATTCCGGCTTACCGTGTGGACGCAGCCCTGACCACTTCCGTTTTCTATACCTTGATCCTTTTTGTAGGCATCTATCTGCTTACACTGCTCGAAGGCGGCAGGCAGTGTTTTCTCAACATTGTGTTCGAGACAACATCAGCATTGGCAACAGCCGGGCTTTCATCCGGCATACTGTCGTCAATCGGCATAGGCAGCAAGATTGTCCTTATTGTGTTGATGTTCATCGGGCGAGTTGGGGTAATCACATTGGGCAACGTCATGCTCGTCAGGGCATACACAGAGTCAGCAAAACGCAAAAGCGACCTGGTTGTCTGACTGGCATATACAGGCATGCAGGTAACGTCGTTCTCAGTATAGGGTGGTTCTATTAAACCACATCCCTTTGGTCAGTGGATTCGAGGGACAAGTCTTCCGAGTTTCGCTCGCCTACCCATAACCTTTCGTGCTTCGGGATAATTCTGAGCAAACTCAGTTTCCACTCTCGCTGTTATATCGGTTGACCTCGAAAATAACACCGAAATATGACAAAGCGAGACATACCCTTCCGACCCGCCTGGCCAGAGGAAAGTGATTTTTTGGGGGGCCATTAAAAACCTGTAAGCAGTATCTCTGAGGGTGTAAGAAGTATTGGATGATGGGCCCAAAGAGTATCTATGACGGGCTGATTCAGTATCTCTTGCCACTTTGAAGATTTCACACAGAAACCGTAAGCATTATCATAGCGTGAAGTTACAGACTGTAAGCAGCCGAGGGACAACGATGTGTTCTCAGCAAAAGTCAGACTGGTTATGAGTGGTGTGGGGTGACAGGTGAGGGTGAAAAACACGGAACATCACCGACAGAAAGAGACATAAGGGAGAGGACATAAAAAAAGAAAAAGCCAGCATGATCACTCATACTGACTTTCAATTACAGGCCGTCGCTCAAGGCGAAATAATTATTTAATCCTGCCAAGAGCAATAACTGACTTTAGCTACAAGCGGCCTATAAGTCTTTTACCTTAAAAAAATCTATCAAACTAACTAACCTAAATACGCATTTTCCCAAATGCGATGCAAAGATACAAATATTATAATGAGAATGAGAAATAATTGGTCTATAATTATGTTTAAATAACATGTTTTATTGACAAGCGTCAAGGGAACAATATAAAAGTGCCAGAAGATACGATATGAAGCCATGGGACAGCCTGTAATATAGGACGTTATACATCTGATTGACATCTGTGAAGTGAGGAGAAACAATACCTGCGAGGAGCCTCAACGCTCTTGTGTTGTAGAGATTAACATAGACACTCCCCTGCCCCGGATAACTATATTGCGAATGAGTTTTGTTTCGAGAGAATCGAATTCTTATTTCTTAATTGGCACGCGCTGTATATTACAATTGAAAGTAACTATTCAGCGAATATTGTAAGTAGCACGCGCTGAAAGCGCAGAAGCCCAT
>JBJEAW010000073.1:0-1546 GCA_051869435.1 Prevotella sp.
CTTATGACGATTCCCTCCCTGCATCGACGGCGAGCCGTCGATGCAGGGAGGGAATCGTCACTTTCTTTCTTATCGAGAGCCTCTCTCTCTGTTTCTCTCTGCCTTATCCCTATACCCTGCACACATACAGCTCTTTGCCGTTTTTTGTTATCGTTTTTGTCCAAATATCATATAATAAAGTACATTATTGTATATAATATGGTATTTTTTTAGGCTGTTATGCATAAAAAAACATAAAATAAGTTGGTAGTATCAAGGAAAATACTTAATTTTGCATTAAAATATACGGTGGTGGAGTGTGCCATCATGTATGGAAGTAAATTTTTTAATCGATTAAATACATAAACTAACAATGAAAAAACGTATTTTTTCTCTCCTTATGCTGTCAATGATGGCATTCGGTATGGTATCGGCACAGAATCAGCCTACTGAGAAAGTTACTTACACCTTCCAGCCACACTGGTTCATCCAGCTTCAGGGTGGTGTGCAGGAGACTCTCGGTGAGGCTAAGTTCGGCGACCTTCTCTCTCCTACTGTGCAGGGTGAGATAGGCTATCAGTTCTCTCCGGTATGGGCTCTCCGTCTCGGTGTTAACGCATGGCAGAGCAAAGGCGGCTGGGGTGAGAACACAGCTGCTGCATGGGGTCTCCCACAGAACACATTCAAGTGGAACTATGTCGCTCCTGCCCTCGACGTTAAGTTCAACATCGTTAACGCTATCTGGGGCTGGAAGCACGACCGTGTCTTCACAGCTAACATCATCGCCGGTGGTGGTGTGAACTTCGCTAACAGCCTTGATGACGCTGACGGTATCTACGCAAAGGTGCCAGGCATCATGCCTCACTATCGCACAAGCACTTCAACAATGCCTTTCGGCCGCTTCGGTCTTGACCTCGACTTCGCTGTATCAAGCCGCGTATCTCTCAACGTTGAGGGTCTCGCACACGTTCTCAGCGACCACTATAATGGCAAGCACGAGAACAATGCCGACTGGTATTTCAACGTTCTCGCTGGTGTGAAGATCGCTCTCGGCAAGACATACAACAAGATTGTTGAGGTTATCGAGCCAGAACCTGTCGTTATCGAGGAACCAGCTCCAGAGCCAGAGCCAGTTGTCGTAGAGGAGAAGGTAGAGCCATTCATGTGCAACGTATTCTTCAAGATCAACAAGACTGTCGCTGAGGCACAGGAGTATGCTAAGATCAAGGAGCTCGCCGCTTATATGCAGAAGTACCCAGAGTCAAAGGTTACTCTCTCAGGCTATGCTGACAAGGGCACAGGTAACGCACGCATCAACCTCCGTCTCTCTGAGGGCCGTGTGAACTACGTCGCTAACTGTCTGCGCAATGAGTTCGGCATTGAGGCAGAGCGTATCTTCACTGAGTTCAAGGGTGATACCGTTCAGCCATTCGCTGACAACGACTCTAACCGCGTTACTATCTGCGTGACAAAGTAAACTATCATTCGCAAGGTAAATATATAATATTAAGCCCCCCGCTTCGTGATGAAGCGGGGGGCTTGCTGTTTTGGGTAGGGGTGGCCGGAG
>JBJEAW010000073.1:1646-18086 GCA_051869435.1 Prevotella sp.
TTCCGGGGGTGTATTCCTATATCGAGGTTCTGTCTCCTTTCAATTACAATAAAGGAAGCAAGCAATCAATTACTTACCGCAAGCCGTCCGAAAGGCCCTGTCGTTGAGCCACGGTAGCGTGTCATGCCTTTCGCGCCTTTGGCGTCAGTGTCGCTCTCGGCATAGACACAGTTGCCGCCATTGTTCATGTCGTATTTGCGCTTGCATACGGCGCATGTCGCCATGCCATCCTGCCCGATGGCAAGGGGCTTGGAGCGGACGGGTATGGCGTCAGGACTGAAACAGTTGGGACACTCACGGTCGTATGCGTAGAAGAGGCCGGTAAGCGAGCCGTAGCCCACGATGATGGCGTTGTTCATGCCTACATCACGCGTCAGACGCAGGTCAACGGCGGTGTATGCCGTGACGGAGCTTTGGCCGTAGTTGTTCTCCATCTTGTACTGATGCTTCGCCTCATCGGCGGATATCAGGCAGAATACCCCAGGCGATGTGGGGCTCATGGCAGAGGCGAGGGTGGCATCCTGATGTATGCTGTTGTCTATGACGACATAACAGGGATACTCAGAGAATGTGAAGCTGTCTGAGCATGAGCCGAGAATCAAGGCTATGAGCAGCAGTATGAGGTGACGTGGCATAATGTATCGTTGAGATGGTGATAAGGCTGTTGGCACGCCATTATGGGGCGTTATAGGGAGGAGAGGGGGACGGTGAGCCAAGAACGGCTCACCGTGGCTGTGTATGATGGGAGGGGCTTTACTCTCCTGTGGCAAGCAACGCGCGCTCTGCCTCCTCGACACGCCCGAAATTGAAGGCGGCGATGATGCTCTCCATGAGCGCTGTGATGCGGTCGTTGCAGAGATTGCCTATGGAGCCTTCATGAGTGTGGCAGATGTGCTTGTCCGGGACAAACTGGCCTGACTCTATGTCCAGCCCGACTTTCTTGTATGCGTCCCTGAACGGCATTCCCTCTGCCGCGAGACGGTTCACCTCCTCAACAGAGAAGATGGCATCGTACATTGGGTTGTCCATGATGTCTGTCGCCACACTCATATTGTTTATTATGTATGCGACCATGCTGAGACAGTCGTGAAGCTCGTCGAAGGCCGGGAGAAACACCTCCTTTATTATCTGGAGGTCACGGAAATATCCGCATGGCAGATTGTTCATGATGAGTGTCACCTGCTGTGGCAAGGCCTGTATCTTGTTACACTTGGCGCGTATCAGCTCGAAGACATCGGGGTTCTTCTTGTGTGGCATGATTGACGAGCCTGTGGTACACTCCTTGGGAAGCTTCACAAACTGGAAGTTCTGTGAGTTGAAGAGGCAGGCGTCGAATGCCATCTTGGCTATCGTGCCCGCCACGCTGGCGAGGGCGAAGGCCACATTGCGCTCCATCTTCCCACGTCCCATCTGTGCATAGACAACATTATAATCCATGGAGTCGAATCCAAGGAGGTCGGTCGTCATCTGTCTGTTGAGCGGGAACGACGAGCCGTAGCCTGCGGCAGAGCCAAGGGGGTTGCGGTTTGTCATGCGGTAGGCGGCCTGAAGGAACAGCATATCGTCGGCCAATGACTCGGCGTATGCTCCAAACCATAGTCCGAAGCTTGAGGGCATGGCTATCTGTAGATGTGTGTAGCCGGGCATGAGAATGTCACGGTACTGCTCAGACTTCTGTATCAGCTCGTCGAAGAGTGTCTTGACAGAATCGACCACAGTGTGCAGGGCATCGCGTGTGAAGAGCTTGAGGTCAACAAGGACCTGGTCGTTGCGTGAGCGGCCGGAGTGGATCTTCTTGCCCATATCGCCCAGTTTTCTTGTCAGCATCAGCTCTACCTGTGAGTGGACATCCTCTATGCCATCCTCAATGACGAAGGTGCCGTCCTCACATACGCTGTATATCGCCCTCAGCTCTCTCAGCAGCTGTGGCAGCTCATTGTCGGCTATCAGGCCTATGCTGTTGAGCATCGTTATATGGGCCATGGAGCCTAAGACATCATAGCGGGCGAGGTAAAGGTCCATCTCGCGGTCACGGCCTATGGTGAAACGTTCTATCTCCTTGTTTATCGAATAGTTCTTTTCCCAGAGCTTCATAGTGGTGTTGGTTGGGTTAGGGTTGGGTCAGGCATCCGCCAAAAACGGCGGATGAGTTGGAGTGGAAAGGGGTGGGGGCGGGGTGATGATGAAGAGGGGCGGGGGTGATATATAGTGAGAGGTGGGGTAGGGGGGTGATATATGGTGAGAGGGGTGGGGATGGGAATGCGTCACATTATCTGGTAAGGCAGCTGTGCGAGCATGTCGGCAAAATTGTTTATGCCTTTCTCAAGCTTCTTGCCTACCATCATCTTCAGCATCATGTTCAGCTCGGCCTTCAGTGTGCATTTTATCTTTGCTCCTCCAGCCGATACGGGGAGCATCTGTATCCATAGCGTGGCCTGTAGTGGGGAGTCGGTTGTCTCCATCTTCACACATCTGTTCTCCTCTCTGTCAACTATCGTCAGTGTCAGATTGCCTATCATAGGGGCGGGGATGGAGACAGAATCGTTAGTCAGCTGGACATCCTTCAGCTTGTCGAGCTGGGCGGGGTCCTGCCCGGCTTCCTGTAGTTTCTGCTTTATCACAGGGTTGTCGGCGGCATTCTCCAGAACAGGTCTGAATGTCTCAAGGTTTGCCAGCTTCTGGTATATCTGCTCACATGTGGCCTGTGGCACCATCTTTACGTCGCTTTCGTATTTTGCCATTATGTGTATATTATGGTGTTATTATGGCAGACTTTCCCGTCATGGTCAGATGACAGAGTGTGGGCCTGCCTGTTAATCAGTCAAAGGGACGACGAGCCATGTTATGTCCCGCCATCCCTTGTGTCTCTATATGTAGAACCTTCCTGTAGAAGGCGGCTTATTTCATCCATGTAGAAGGGCTCTTCCTCCACTCGGCGAGCACTTCAAGGTCAGACTCTTTGATGTAACCTGTCTTGGCAGCAATGGCTGTTGTGTGGGCATAGTCAGATATTGTCACGAGTCTTACGCCAGCCTCCTTGAATGCCTCCTCAGCCTGTGGGAATCCGTAGGTGTAGCTTGCCACCATTCCCACGACATTGAATCCGGCCTGTCTGAGCGCCTCAACGGCTTTTAGGGATGAGCCGCCGGTGGATATGAGGTCCTCGATGACGACAACATCGGCACCCTCAGGCAGTGTTCCCTCGATGAGATTGCCCATGCCATGGTCTTTCGGTTTGGAGCGTACATAGCAGAAAGGCATCCCCAGCTCCTCGGCCACGAGTGCTCCCTGTGCTATGGCACCTGTCGCCACACCTGCTACGGCGTTAGCCTCTGGGAACTCGCTGTTGACGATATGGCATAGCTCTTGCTTCACGAAGCGTCGCACGTCAGGGTAGGCGAGAGTCTTGCGGTTGTCGGTGTAGATAGGCGATTTCCATCCTGAAGCCCATGTGAAGGGCTCTTGTGGCTGAAGCTTTATGGCTTTGATGGCGAGCAGCTTTGCTGCAAAGGCGTTCTTTATTGATTCCATGATGTTTTTGGTTTGGGTATTATTGTCTTTTGCAAAGGTACGCTTTTTTCTTCAATTCTGCTTCCCTTTTGCTCGTTTCGTTATATATTTATAGCCTTTTTAACTCTTATGGGCGTGCTGTGGCTGTGTCATGCCCCTAACATGTCTGGAATATATGTCTTAGGTTCTATGCAAATGGCGTAATTATTAATGGGAGTAAACTTAGGGTTATAATATTTTCAGCATAGTTTGCTATTTTCCCGGGCTATCTCTTTGAAAATATTTATTATTAATAATTTTGCAAACTGATAATACTAATAATTAGAATTATGGGTTCGCGAAAGAATGTCTTAGAAGTGATTCTCAACAGTCCACGTTCTGTTTTCAATGTGCAAACATTGATGATGCAGACTGAATGCGAGGATAGCCAGAGGCTGATAAAGTCACTGCACTATTATGTTAAGGAGGGGAAGATACGCAATCCCCGCCGTGGTATATATACCAAACAGACTTATGATGAGCGGGAAATGGCTTGCTGTCTTTTCCGTCCTTCTTATGTCTCGTTGGAGTATGTACTCCAGCGGTGTGGCATTGTTTTTCAATATGACGACACAGTGACGTGTGTGAGCTATTTAAGCAGAATTGTAGAGGTTGATGATAAGAATTATCGTTTTCGCATTATCAAGCCTGAATTATGGATAGGTATGGAGGGTATAGAGCAACATGACAATATATTTATAGCCACTCCAGAACGTGCATTCCTCGATATGGTTTATCTTAGTACGGGCAACTGCTATTTTGATAATCTGCATCCAATTAATAAGACACGGGTGAAACGCATCCTGCCACAATATCGGTCAAAGGTGTTGGTAGAGAGGGTCTCTGAAATGCTAAATCTGTAATCGACATGGACAAGAATAAACATAAACTGTATATGGCTCAGATCTTGAGCCTTATCTTTAAGGACAAGGATCTGTGCAATGTCTTGGCGTTCAAAGGCGGGACATCATTGATGTTCTTCCATAATCTTAATCGTTTTTCTACTGACTTGGGTTTCAATATCCTTGTCCCGGAAAAGCTTGACATGGTTTATGATAAAGTACGAGCGATACTGACACGTTTTGGCAAGATTGACGATGAAGCGAAGAAACAATATGGCCCTGTTCTTGTGCTAAATTATGGCAAGGGCGAGCGAATGCTGAAGGTGGAGATATCCACTCGTCAGTATCCTAACCATTACGAGACGCGTTCATTGGCAGGCACGGATATCCGTGTGATGACGATGCCTGATATGTTTGCTCACAAGCTGTGTGCCATGGGTGAACGTCTTTCTCCGCGTGATGTCTTTGACGTGTGTTTTTTCTTGCAGAACCATACTGAAATCAATGCGGAGATTGTCCAGCTAAGGACAGGCCTGAGTGTAAGTGAATATGCTTCGTTATGCGCAAAGCATGTGCGTGGTACAAGTCCAAAACTTTTGATGCAAGGACTCGGTGAGGTCCTTAATGATATGAAGTCAAAGGCTTTTGTCAAGAATAAGCTCATAGATGATACATGCTCAGCGCTTGAGCTGTTTGCCGCTTTCCCTCTAATAGCAAAACGACAGTGATTACAGCCCCTTACTTCTTATGGGCGTATCATGTAACAACAAAGCTGCCATATCCTCACCTTGTTCTCGTCAAGGGACGATATGGCAGCTTATTAGTTACCGTGCTGTGGCCGTGTCATTATTTCTTCTTTTTGGGCATGTCCTGTACTATGACGAAGTCAAGCTGGCGTTTCTCGACATTGGCGCGTGCCACCTTTATGCGGACAGGGTCGCCGAGGGAGTAGATGTTATGTCTCCGTCGTCCGCGCAGGCAGTAGTTGCGCTCGTCAAAGTCATAGTAGTCGTCGTTGAGGTCGCGCATAGGCACCATGCCCTCACAGTGGTTCTCGTCAATCTCACAGTATATACCGTAAGCCGATATGCCTGATATATGAGCGTCATATTCCTGGCCGAGGAATTTGCCCATGAACTCTACCATCTTGTACTTTATCGAGTCGCGCTCAGCCTGCTGTGACAGCAGCTCCATATCGCTTGAGTGCTCACACAGCTCCTCATACTTTTTCTCGCTTGCCGAGCGTCCTCCTTTCTGGTATCGTGTCAGGAGCCTGTGCACCATGGTGTCGGGATAACGTCTGATAGGCGATGTGAAGTGGGTGTAATAGTCGAAGGCGAGGCCGTAGTGGCCTATGTTGTGTGTGGTGTATTTTGCCTTCATCATGGCTCTCAGGGCGACGGTCTCTATGAGTTTCTGCTCTTTCCTGCCGTTGCAGTCAGAGAGGAGCTTGTTGAGCGATTTTGTCACGGCAGCCCTTGTCCCCGCTGTCTTCAGCTTATAGCCGAACCTCACGATGAAGTCTCTGAGTGTCTCAAGCTTTGTCGGGTCAGGCGCGTCGTGCACACGGTAGGGCAGCACCTTGGGCTTTGTCCCCTTCTTCACCCGTCCGATGCTCTCTGCCACTGTCCTGTTGGCAAGCAGCATGAACTCCTCTATGAGCTTGTTGGCCTCTCTCGACACTTTGAAGTAGCATCTTGTAGGGTGTCCCTCGCTGTCTATGTCAAATCGCATCTCCTCACGGTCGAAGTTTACGGCTCCGTTCTTGAAGCGTCTCTCACGCAGCTGTCGTGCCAGCCCCCAGAGAGTGTTTATCTCGTCCTTATAATCGCCGTCCCCGCCCTCTATGCGGCTCTGTGCCTCCTCGTATGTGAAGCGCCTGTCGCTCTTTATCACGGTGTGCGCGAGTCTCCACTCCAGCACCTCCGCCTCGCTGTTCATCTTGAATATGACAGAGTAGGCCAGCTTCTCCTCGTCAGGCCTCAGCGAGCAGATGAAGTTGCAGAGGCGCTCGGGCAGCATCGGTATGGTGCGGTCAACGAGGTAAATGCTTGTCGCCCTTTTCTGTGCCTCCTTGTCGATGACGCTTCCCTCCTTGACATAATGGCTCACATCGGCAATGTGCACGCCGACCTCGTATGTGCCGTCGTCAAGAGTGCGCAGTGACAGCGCGTCGTCAAAGTCCTTGGCGTCATGAGGGTCTATGGTGCATGTGAATACCTCCCTGAAATCCTCCCTCTCGGCATAGTCCTCGGCCGTTATCTCGGCTGATATGCGGTTGGCGGCCTCCTCGACATTCTTCGGGTATGCGTATGGCAGGCCGTACTGTGCCAGTATGGCGTGCATCTCGGTGTTGTTCTCTCCTGACTGTCCGAGGACAGCTATAATCTCGCCTATGATATGTCCGCGGCCCTCTTTAGGCCATTCAGCCACCTTCACCACGACCTTGTCGTTAGGCTTGGCGTTGTGTACGAGCCTCTTAGGCACAATGATGTCCCGATAGACATTCTCGCCCTCGGGTGTGACGTATGTCACCTCGTGCTCTACGCTCACCTTGCCGACAAACTGCTGTTTGCGTCTCTCCAGTATTTGTGTCACCACCGCCTCCTTGATATGATGGTCTCGGCGTGCCACCATTGTCACCTGGACACGGTCGCCATCGAGGGCGAACATAGAGTTGCGCTCGGCTATGAACACCGGGGGCTGGTCAGTCCCGTCCGGCTGGAAAGAGTTCTTGCCGTTGCTCTTGCGTATGAAAGTTCCCTCAAGCACTTGTCCCTGAAGGTTCAGACGGTATGATGTGTCAGTGACGCGTGTGAGGAAATCGTCCCACGCCATTTCCTCCAATGTATCGACAGCAAGCAGCTTCAGCGGGTGTGTGTCGAGATGCAGCTTGCGGAATATATCCTTGAACGTGAATGTGGTATTGGGTTCGTTCTGGAAGAAATCAGCCAAAAGTTCGGCTAATTGCTTCTTTGTCATGCGTTTTCTTCCTTTTTTTCCTTTTCCCATGGTTTTTGTGTTTAGTTTTTGCAAAGTAACGAAATATTTTGTACCTTTGCAAGCACTTATCATGAAAATAATGTTAAAGATACATCCCTTGGGACAGACTTTAACTTTTTTCTTGTATGCCATGCCCCTTGACGGTGACGTGTCTGAGGGAGGCTGTGATACCTTTTGCCGTGTCATGTTTGCGGTGGTATCGTTTCTGGCCACACCCCGCCATGGCCATAGAGACATCCTGAGGCTTTCCGGCCGGTTATGTCTGATGGCCGCCGGCCGTAGCTCCCGCCCTGTCATCCCCCTTAACCCTACCAACCATAGATAACGATGAAGATACTTATAACTGGAGCCTCAGGCTTCATAGGCTCGCATATAGCAGAGGAAGCCCTATGCCGGGGGTGGGAAGTGTGGTGTGCCATGCGCCGCACATCGTCGCGCAGATATCTCTCTGACCCACGCCTCCATTTCATAGAGCTTGACCTCTCGTCGTCCAGCCAGATGCAGGAGGCTCTGGGGCCGCATCGCTTTGATGTCGTCATCCATGCCGCCGGGGCGACAAAGTGTCTGCACCGTGAGGACTTCTTCAGGACGAACACCGAGGGGACACGCCATCTCGTCGAGGCTCTCCGGCAGACAGGTGTGGGGCGACTTGTCATGATGAGCTCGCTCTCTGTCATCAACTCCATACCCGGCGAGGCACGTGGGGCGGCGACAGCCTACGGCGACTCAAAGCTTGAGGCGGAGAACATCGTGAGGGTGTCAGGGTTGGAGCATGTCATACTGAGGCCTACGGGAGTCTATGGGCCGCGTGAGACAGACTATTTCCTCATGGTGAAGAGCATCATGGGACATACCGACTTCATGGTGGGGAGGAAGCCCCAGACACTGACTTTCGTGTATGTTGACGACATCGTCCGTGCGGCCATGAACGCCTCCACGCTGCCTGCCGCCGACGTTGCGGGCAAGACATTCGCCATCTCTGACGGCGAGGAATACTCGTCGCGCGACTTCTCTGACCTCATCATCGACAACATCACGCGCATCAAGGGACGCCGCCATAGAGTCATGAGGCTCACCGTGCCGCTGTGTGTCCTGAAGGCCGTGTGTGTGGCGGGAGAACATATCTCAAAGCTGACGCACAAGCCTACGGCTCTCAACAAGGACAAATATAATATCCTCTCGCTGAGAGACTGGCGCTGTGACATCACCCCTGCCAGGACATCGCTGCGATATATGCCACAGGTGAAGCTGGCTGAAGGCGTCCGGCGCACCGTCGAATGGTATTTCAAGAACAAGTGGATATGACACTTACCAGACAAAACAAATAACATCCTTCTTACCGGAACATATTTCCCCAGGCGGTATCTCCTATACTCTATCCCCGATGTGACATGCCATCCCCATGCCCAGGCATTACCGTAAATAGGGGCACGCATGTTACAGGATATATCATTCAGCCACCCCGCTGTGAAGCATTAAATGAAAGAAAAATTACTGAAAATAACCCCAACACCTATCCGCGGACTTCTGCCACATGAGTGGGCAGTCATCTTCTACGCCATCATGACCCTCGCCATGGTCGTCTTCTGCTCGACGAGCTATGCTGACCCTGCAGCCCTTGTGTGGACACGCGTGAAGCTTATCGCGGCCATGCTGGCCTTCTGGGGGCTCTACCGTCTCCTGCCATGTCCGCTGATGCTTCTTCTCAGAGTGTTGTCCCAGGTATTGCTCCTCGGCGAGTGGTATCCCGACACATATACCCTCAACAGCATCCTGACGAATCTCGACCCCGTTGTCGCCACATGGGAGCAGGAGCTGTTCTCCTGCCAGCCGTCACTCCTCTTCTCTGAGACGATGCCATGGTGGTGGTTCTCAGAGCTGATGCACTTCGGCTACGGAGCGTATTATTTCCTCCTGCTCATCGTGCCGCTGATGTATTTCCTCAGGTTCAGGAACGAGTTTCTCCGTGCGTCATTCGTGCTGATAACATCGTTTTTCCTGTTCTACATCATCTTTGATTTCCTCCCTGTCGCAGGTCCGCAGTATTACTTCCATGCCATCGGCGTTGACAGTGCGTTGCAGGGAGTCTTCCCTGATGTGGGAACATACTTTGCCACACATAGCGACTGTCTCCCTATGCCGGGCAGCGGCGGCCCCTGTCATCTCTTCGTGCAGGCCATGCACAATGCCGGCGAGCGTCCCACAGCCGCTTTCCCGTCGAGCCATGTCGGTATAGCCACAGTCATACTCATGCTTATAGGACGCTATTGCAGACAGTGCAGGACAATAAAGCCTCTGGCCATATACATCCCGGTATATATCCTCCTGTCGCTCTCTACGGTGTATATCAAGGCACATTATGCCATCGACGCCATTGCCGGACTTGTCTTCGGCGTGATATTCTACTTCGCGCTGAACACTATATATAACGCGAGGCGATTGTAGGGCTTGGGGAGCCAGGCGTAGTTAACGGGAGTTGTTGTTGGCCTGTGCCAGCCTTTATTTTCAGGCAGAGCTAACAGGGCAGACACCACATTGACGGCTCCCATTTAATTAAGAAGAAAAAAACCACGATACGATGCCAAAAGTAAACATTATCGAGGTCAGCACGTCACGTGACATGGACCGTTTCATCAACTTCAATTACGACCTGTATAAAGGCAATCCTTATGCTGTGCCAGAGCTTTACTCTGACATCAAGGGGACATTCAACCCCAAGAAGAATGCCGCCCTTGAGTTCTGCGACTTCAAGCTCTTCCTGGCAGAGATGGATGGAAATGTCGTCGGGCGTGTGGCCGGTATCATCAACAACCATGCCAACGAGACATGGAACAAGAAGGCGGTGCGCTTCGGATGGATAGACTTCATCGACGACTACAGCGTCAGCGAGGCTCTGCTGAATGCTGTCGCCGACTGGGGACGCCGCCACGCCATGGAGACCATGGAGGGCCCGCTCGGGTTTACAGATATGGACCGTGAGGGTATGCTCGTCGAGGGTTACGACCATGTAGGCACCATGTCCACCATCTATAACTATCCCTACTACCCGAAACACATGATACGCCACGGCCTCGTGAAGGAGATTGACTGGGTAGAGCGTCGTGTCATGGTGCCAGAGGGCGGAGTGCCAGAGAAGTTCAAGCGTGTGGCGGAGATAGCCACACGGCGCTCCAACCTCCATGTCAAGAAGCTGAAGAAACTCAAGGAAGTCTATGAGGGCGGCTACGGCAAGGCCATCTTCGACCTCATCAACGAGAGCTACGCCAAGCTCTTCGGCTACTCCCGCCTGACAGACAAGCAGATAGACCAGATACTCCACACGTATATACCTCTGCTCGACCTCAACATGCAGACACTCGTCATGAACGAGAAGGACGAGGTGGTAGGTGTCGGCCTCTGTATGCCCAGCCTTGTCAAGGCACTCCAGAAGTCGGGCGGAAAGATGCTGCCCTTCGGGTGGTTCCACCTCTTGCGCTCGCTGAAGTTCAAGCATGAGGACGGTGTGGAGCTGCTGCTTATCGCTGTCCGGCCTGACTATCAGGGCCGCGGCGTGAACGCCCTGCTCTTCAACGACCTCATACCTATATATATGAAGATGGGCTTCAAATGGGCGGAGACAAACCCTGAGATGGACACGAACATACAGGTAGGCTCACAATGGGAATACTTTGACTATATAACCCACAAGCGCCGCCGCTGCTACACCATGCAGCTCTGACCCTGCCATAAAGCCATAAAGCCACTCCGGGCCACTCCGGGACACGCTGGGGATAAAGACACAGACGAGAATGTCCGCAGAAGATATGGGCGTCATCATGACCCATTCTTCTGCGGACATTCTCGTTTCATGGGGGGGGAGGGAAGAGCTCCTGCTGGTTTGCGGCCGCTGCCGTCGTTACACCAGCAGGATTATGCTCTGACGTATTATTGTCGTTTTCCGCAACTCTCTCATGCCTGTGACAGTCTTCTATCGGTCAGTACAGGCATGAGACAGCTGCCATCGTTTTATGTCTTAGTATCCCTTGTTCTGATACTCTGCGCCGTTGTCGAGGAGCAGAATCTCGCTGCTTGAGATAGGACGCACGTAGTGGATATCCCTTACGAACGAGCCACTCTTCACCTGAGGATTGCAGCGTGCGAGACGGCTCTCGAAGGCGCGGAAGCGCTTCAGTGTCATCCAGCGGTTCCACTCGCCTATCATCTCGCGTGCATACTCGTCGAGCAGGAAGTCGTCGGTGATGTCGGCCGCAGAGACGTTGAGGCTTCCGTCGTGGTTGTAGCAAGCACGGTTGCGCAGTGTGTTCAGACGTGCCGCTGCCGATGCCTTGTCGCCGAGGCGGTAGTCTATCTCGGCCGCTACGAGGTATGTCTCGCCGAGACGGTATATGAACTGGTCGGCGGCGACATAAGCCTTGTTCGGGTTGACGAGATAGTCAGGAATCATGCAGTAGCCCTTTATGAGCGTAGGGAAGAAACGCTTGGGGTTGGCCTCGTCGGCGTAGTTGTCGTCGATGTTGTATATGGCGTAGTTCTTCGCATTGCGCTCAGCGGCCGATTTGTAGTCTCTTGAGAGGAGTATGATGGTGTCTCCGAGGGCTACATCGTATGCGGCGTTGCCGGCACGTGAGGCGTCGAGATTGTAGCGCTTGGCGTCAGTCTCGTTCCATGTGTATGCTGTCTTGGCGGCGTTTGTGGCCTTGTTACAGTAATAGACAGTCTGGAAGAAGGCGTCGAAGCGGCTGTCACGGCGGTCGGCGTAGAGGTTATACATATACTTGTTAGGCTCGAAGACACAGTCGCCCTTCAGCACCTTCGGTGTCGATTTGACGCTTGGCTCCAGACCCTCGATGTATATGCCCTCCTTGTTGTTGTTGTACGCGCAGAATTTCTTCCATGTGCGGTTAGGGTAGTTGCCACGTGGGTTGAGGCTCAGCTCTGTCTCTGAGCGTGCTATGACGAAGAGAGCCTCCTTGTTGTCCTTGTTGTTAGCCTCGGCGAATATGTCCTTCGCGTCGGCATAGAGGCCCGTGTTGAACATCTCGGCGTTGTTCAGCAGTTCGTCGGCGGCAGCCTTTCCTTTCCTCAGCAGCTCCTGTGCCTCGGCCTGTGAGATAGGCTCGGCGTTCCAATTGCGGCAGAGGTCGTCGGTATATGTGGCGTATGTCAGGCATGCCTTGGCATAGAGGTGGTAGGCGGCCGCACGGCGCACATGTCCCTGGTTAGACTGCTTCAGCGGCAGATACTTCATGGCGAACTCAAGGTCGCTGAGGATGACGTCATAGAACTCGCTCACCTGGCTCATCGGCAGAGACTTCATCTCAGACGATGTCGGCTCGGTGCTCAGATACTTGCCGCCCCAGTACTCGACGATGTTGTACAGGGCGTGGGCGCGGATGAAGTGTGCCTCGGCCGCGAGAGCGTTCACCTTCTCCTGTGGCGCGTCGGTCACCATCGTCTCGTATTTTATCGCTCCGTTGCAGGCGTTCAGCGTGCCGTAGAATCCCTGGTAGCCCTCGTTCATGAGGTTACAGTTGGCGCCGAAGTCCTCATATCTCATGAGCTTGCTGTAGTTGCCGTTAGTGCCAGGGTTGACATCGGCCCATATGTCTGTGCCGCCCTCGGCCTCAAAGAGGAAGCTGTCCTCCGCCTGGCCGTATATGACACGTATCATGTCAAAGTAGCAGTCGTTGATCTTCTTCTCATATCCCGCTATCGTTGACCATTCAGCCTCTGTTGAGCCGGAAGGGTTTGTCTCGTCAAGGCTGCAGCTTGCCAGTGACATGGCCATCACCGCAGCCGTAAGAATCAATTTATATGTTTTCATTGTTATCGTGGGTTAAACAGGGTTAGAATGTAAGGTTAATACCGAAGACGAACTGCTTTGACAGTGGTGTGTCGTCATCATTGCCACCCTTCTCAGGGTCATAGTCCTTGAGGTAAGAGCATTTTGTGAAGACGAACGGATTGTTCGCGGTGAAGTATATTCTCGCACGCTCGACATTGATTTTCTTCAGCCACTGCTGTGGTACGGTATATCCGAGAGTTATCGTCTTTATCTTGAAGTATGAGCCGTCGAAGTAGTTAGCCCACTGCATGTAGTTCGGGTTGCTGTTGTTGGCGTCAGGCATGGCGTAGCGCGCGCCCTGGTTCTCTTCTGTCCAGTAGTCGCATATCACAGGTGACGGAGAGACGCCGTCAGCACGGTACCATCCTGTCATGCCATAGGCGATAGTGTACTTCCAGCGCATGAGCATGAGCACGGTGAGGTCGAAGTCCTTGTATGTGAATGTGTTCTGCATGCTGGCGGTCCACTTCGGTGTGGCGTTGCCGAGGACATAGTAGTCGTCAGTGTTCAGCTTGTAGTCTGCCTCGCCCTTCTCTGCTATGTGCACCTGTCCTGGCTTCTGACCGTACTTGGCGGCCTCGTCAGCCTCTGCTGTGCCCCATATTCCTACATATTTATATCCGTAGTATGTCTTGACAGCCTCGCCCGGGATGAGGTAGTAGTCGCCAAACTGGAGCGGGCCCTCAGATGTTGTCTTCACCACCTCCTCGTCGTTGGTTGACCAGTTGAGTGTTGTTGTCCAAGAGAAGTCGCGCGACTGGATGTTGCGGCTTGTTACGCCAATCTCCCATCCCGTGTTGCGTGTCTCGCCGACATTGGCCCATGTCTTGAATGCCGACTGTCCGAAACCGCCCGCTCCGTAAGGGAGGCTCTTCTGGTAGAGCACGTCCTTTGTCACTGTGCGGTACCAGTCGATGTTAAGCACGAGACGGCTCTTGAAGAGAGAGAGGTCGATACCGGCGTCCACCTGGTATGACTTCTCCCAGCCGAGGTCCTTGTTGGCGATGAGCGAGCTGTAGCCGCTATAGTTCTGCACGTCTGAGCCGAAACCGAAGCGGCCTGAGCGCACATTGTTTATCGTGGCATACTCTGCCGCGCCGGCATTGCCCGTCACACCGTAGCTGGCGCGTATCTTCATGTCAGATATGGCTGTCAGCGACTGCATGAACGGCTCGTCGCTGATGCGCCAGCCGATGGCTGCGGCAGGGAATATGTCCCACTTGTTGCCGTCGGCCAGGACAGAGCAACCGTCCCAGCGGGCTGACACGCTTGCGAGATATTTGCCCTTGTATGAGTAGTTGGCACGTGCCACGTATGACATCTTCTGGTTGCCGACGTATGAGGATGAGACGGTCGGTGTGCCTGTTCCGGCGCCAAGGTTGTGGTAGCCGAAAGAGTCTGAGTCAAATCCTACGGCTGTCGCTGTGACGCGCTCAGTGCGGTTCTTCGACCATTCTGACACGGCTGTCAGCACAAAGTCATGGTCGTCTTTGAGAGTGAAGTTGTACGAGAGCACATTCTCCCATTTGTAGCGGTAGCTGAGGGTGTTAGGTATGGAGGCCGAGATAGGCTCTTTCTCAAGATGTTCGTATGACTTGCTGCCTATATATAGCCCCTCCTTGCGTGCGTTGAAATATCCGCTCACGGTCGATTTGAAGCGCAGACCCTTCAGCGGAGTCACCTCAAGGTATGCCTGCGGGGTCAGCGAGAGGTTCTTCACGTTGCTGACATACTGTCCCTCAGCCTGGTCGGCGATAGGGTTCAGCGTGTTGCCGCCGTCGCCGAACGGGTCAAGGTTTATCGAGCCGTCCTCGTTGTATGGCACGCCGAGCGGCGTTGTGCTCATCATACGGTTCCAGATACGGCTTGAGCGGCGGTCGTTGTTCGAGTACATGGCATAGAGGTTGATGCCATATTTGAGGATTTTGTTCGCCTTGAAGTCGATCTTGGCGCGTGCGGAGTAGCGGTCGAGATGCTCGCCCTCAAGCGTTCCCTCCTGGTTGTAGTAGTTCAGGGAGAAGAATGAGCTGACCTTGTCGTTGGCGAATGATGTGCTGAGGTTGTAGCTCTGTGTCACGCCGGTCTGCGTTCCCTCGTCAAACCAGTTAACCCAGTTGCCGTTGTCTATGAGCGTCTGGTAGGCCGTGGAGAAGAGGTTCTCCTCGCCAGCGTATGTGCCGGCGTTCTGCTGTGCCAGGCGGCGGAAGTTGATGTAGTCCTCTCCTGTGCGCACAGCGGGATATGACGGTATGGTGTTCCAGCCATAGTATGCGTCGAAGTTCACCTGGCGTTTGCCCTCCTTGGCCGATTTTGTCGTGATGATGATGACACCGTTGGCGCCGGCCGAACCATATACTGCTGTAGATGACGCGTCCTTCAATACCTCTATCGACTCTATATCGCCCGGGTTAAGCTCTGAGTATGAGCCCTCAACACCGTCGATGATGAAGAGCGGAGTGTTGTCGCCGTTGATAGAGCGTGTGCCGCGCAGCGAGATGTTCAGCCCCGCGTCGGTGTCGCCCGATGTGCGTGTGATGTCAAGACCTGCCACCTGGCCCTGGATGGCCTCGATAGGGTTGCTGACAGGGACACGGGCTATGTCGTCGCTCTTGACAGAGCTGACGGCACCCGTAAGGTCGCGCTTCTTTATCGTGCCGTAGCCGATGACCACAACATCGTCAAGACCGACAAGGTCTGACTCCATCTTTATCACGATGCCGTCGCTGATGTTGAGTGTCTGTGACTTGAAGCCTGCATAGCTCACAGTCACACTGCTTCCTTGTGAGATATCAAACGAGAAATTACCGTCGATGTCTGTTATCGCGGCGCCATTGCCTTTCGACGCACGCAGCGTCACGCCGATAAGAGGCTCACCGTTAGAGTCAACAACACGGCCCTTCACAGTCTTTGTCTGTGTGACACTCTGCATGGCATCAGCCGACTTCCCAACAGCCAATGCGCGTTGTGGAAGACAGAATGCTGCAGAACCTGCTATCAGTAACGCGAAAAGGCACTTACTGAAGCTAATCCTTCTTTTTTGCATAATGTTAGATTTTAGAAATAGATAATTTTTTTAATACACTATGTTGTACGAATAAAACATGTTGCTAAGGTTAGCATGGGGAAACCACACTCGTAGTCAGAATTCGATGGCAAAGATAAGCATTTTTTCTTTAACACCAAACATATATCAAAAAAATA
>JBJEAW010000074.1:0-17986 GCA_051869435.1 Prevotella sp.
CCGTTGAAGCCCTGAGCGCCTGGCTGTGGGCCTGCCTGCTGTGCTCCGGCCTGTGCCTGGTACATCTTCTGGGCGGCGTTGTTGAGCTCGGCGATGGCGGCGTCGATGGCTGCGATGTCCTGTGCCTTGTGTGCGTCCTTCAGCTTGCTGACAGCGGCCTCTACCTCTGACTTCACGTCGGCAGGGAGCTTGTCGCCAGAATCCTTGAGCATGTTCTCTGTCTGGAAGATCATCGAATCAGCCTGATTGAGCTTGTCTATCTTCTCACGCTCTTTCTTGTCAGCGTCGGCGTTAGCCTCTGCCTCAGCCTTCATACGCTCGATGTCCTCTTTTGAGAGACCTGATGATGCCTCGATGCGTATTGACTGCTCCTTGCCTGTCGCCTTGTCCTTGGCAGACACGGAGAGGATGCCGTTGGCGTCGATGTCGAATGTCACCTCAATCTGTGGCACACCGCGGCGTGCTGGTGCGATGCCTTCGAGGTTGAAGTTGCCGATTGACTTGTTCTGTGATGCCATCGGACGCTCGCCCTGAAGCACGTGGATTGTCACTGCTGTCTGGTTGTCGGCGGCTGTAGAGAATATCTCTGACTTCTTGCATGGGATGGTCGAGTTGGCGTCGATGAGCTTTGTCATCACTCCACCCATTGTCTCGATGCCGAGTGTGAGAGGTGTGACGTCGAGGAGGACGATGTCCTGTCCGGCATCGCCAGCGAGGATGGCGCCCTGTATTGCTGCGCCTACGGCTACCACCTCGTCAGGGTTGACGCCCTTTGAAGGCTCTTTGCCGAAGTAGTTCTTCACGAGTGTCTGTACGGCAGGAATACGGCTTGAGCCACCTACGAGGATTACCTCGTCGATATCAGATGTTGATATCTTCGCATCGCGCACGGCGTTCTGGCATGGCACGAGACAAGCCTGGATGAGGTTGTGTGCGAGCTGCTCGAACTGTGAGCGTGTGAGGGTCTTCACGAGGTGCTTAGGCACGCCGCCCTCTGCTGAGATGTATGGGAGGTTTATCTCTGTCGATGTTGAGCTTGAGAGCTCTATCTTCGCCTTCTCAGCAGCCTCTTTCAGACGCTGCATTGCCATAGGGTCTTTTGTGAGGTCGATGCCCTCGTCAGCCTTGAATCCGTTGGCGAGCCAGTCGATGATGACCTGGTCGAAATCGTCGCCGCCGAGGTGTGTGTCACCGTTTGTCGAGAGCACCTCGAACACGCCGCCGCCGAACTCGAGGATTGAGATATCGAATGTGCCGCCACCGAGGTCGAAGACTGCTATCTTCATGTCCTTGTTAGCCTTGTCAACACCATAGGCGAGGGCTGCTGCTGTAGGCTCGTTGACGATACGCTTCACGTCGAGGCCTGCTATCTGTCCTGCCTCTTTTGTTGCCTGGCGCTGTGAGTCAGAGAAGTATGCTGGCACAGTGATGACAGCCTCTGTGACTTCCTGTCCGAGGTAGTCCTCTGCTGTCTTCTTCATCTTCTGGAGAATCATGGCAGAGATTTCCTGTGGTGTGTATTTCTTGCCGTCGATGTCCACGCGTGGCATTCCGCCTTCGTTGACAACAGAGTATGGCATACGCTCTACCTCTTTTGCTGTCTGTGCGTATGTCTCGCCCATGAAGCGCTTGATTGAATAGACTGTCTTCTTTGGGTTTGTGATAGCCTGGCGTTTAGCCGGGTCGCCCACTTTGCGCTCGCCGTTGTCTGCGAATCCTATGATGGAAGGTGTTGTGCGCTTACCCTCAGAGTTGGCTATTACTACTGGCTCGTTGCCTTCAAAGACAGCAACGCATGAGTTTGTTGTACCAAGGTCGATACCGATAATCTTTCCCATTGTTTGGTTCCTTTCTGTATTTTTTTTGTTATTATTTCTATTTTATAAGATGCGTGCGTCCCTATGTCTTGTTATCGTGCAGACCGCATCACGCTTATCATTCAACAACGATTATGCCAATGTGCGTCCGTGTGTCATATGTCTGACATTATGGCAGAATGCCTGTCGGCCGCTTATTGTCTGTATGGCGTTCTTTCGTGTCATATTGTTCTCAATATCAGATTGTTTGGTGTGACAGGCTTGGTTGTGGGGTGTCACATGACAATCAGGGCGTACACCCCATCTGGCTGCTGTTGCCGATGTCTGGTGTACGCCCTGTCGCAGGTTGGTATGTGTCTCCGGTGGTCATGTTGTGTGGCGGGGCGTGTGTTTCCCCCTCCCTCATGTCATGCCGCCGGCTTATGTCCGCTTGTCATATCTTGACGGTGGAAATTAATAGCCCCCACCTATAGCCCGAACACGTCTGCCACGGCCTTGTATGTCACTTTGCCTTTGACGATGTTCAGGCCGCGCTGTAGTGCTGTGTCCTCCTCGCATGCTTTCTCCCATCCCTTGTCGGCCAGCTTCAGTACATATCCGAGCGTGGCGTTTGTCAGGGCTATTGTTGATGTGTTGGGCACAGCTCCCGGTATGTTCGCTACGGCGTAGTGTACGATGCCGTCGATGATGTATGTCGGCTCAGAGTGGGTTGTGGGGTGGGATGTCTCGAAGCATCCGCCCTGGTCGATGGCCACATCGACGAGCACTGTTCCCGGCTCCATGAGCTTCAGCATGTCGCGTGTGATAAGGTGCGGGGTCTTGTCTCCTGGCACGAGGACAGAGCCGATGATGATGTCAACATCCTTCAGCTCACGCTTGATGTTGTGGCGCGACGAGTAAACGGCGTTGACATTGGCTGGCATGGTGATAGACAGCTCGCGGAGTCTTGGGAGGGAGATATCAGTTATGATGACATCCGCACCCATTCCGGCCGCTACTCTTGCCGCGGCCTGTCCTACTATTCCGCCTCCGAGTACGAGCACCTTTGCCGGCTTCACTCCTGGCACTCCGCAGATCAGCTTACCTTTTCCTCCTTTTGTCTTCTGTAGGTAGTATGCTCCGTTGAGCGTTGCCATGCGTCCTGCCACCTCGCTCATAGGCACCAGCAGTGGCAGCGAGCCGTCGTCAAGCTGCACAGTCTCGTATGCGAGGCATACTGCGCCGCTCTTTATCATGGCCTCTGTCAGCTCTCTGTCACAGGCGAAGTGGAAATATGTGAACAGCAGCTGTCCTGGCCGCACGAGAGGGTATTCTGGCTCGATAGGCTCTTTCACCTTCACTATCATGTCAGCAATGGCGTATGTCTCCTCTATTGTCGGCACTATGGTAGCGCCGACAGCCGTATAGTCGTCATCGGCAAAACCACTATTCTCGCCAGCGGTATGCTGAACGTAAACCTCATGTCCGTGTTTCACCAACTCGGCAACTCCGGCTGGAGTCATGCCGACACGGCTCTCGTTGTTCTTGATTTCTTTTGGAATACCGACTCTCATAATGTCTTTGATTTTTAAGGTTAATTATTGTATGTTTATAGACAGTGTCGTTTTCCTTATCATGCTATGGATACATGCTTCCGGCTGTGTTGTCATGGCATAAATCCAACTGCTGTTTCACGTCAGCAAATTTATTATTTTTCGTTAGAAAAACAATCGTTGGGACATGATATTTAACGATAATTAAGGGATTGGGAAAAGACGAGGTAATCACCCGACGAATATGTTAAGCGGCACGCGCTGTAAGCGCAGAAGCGTCATCCCGTCAGATATCATCATGTGTTCGTATGAATCGACATGTGAGGCCTCTGTCAAATACATGGGCTGTAAAGGACAAGGTCATGTTCGGTTTGCACAGCCATTCATGCTTATCATGGTTTTTGTGATACGTAACGGACACAGGGTTTTACTGGTAACCCGAAAAAATGTCGTGATTTCTTTTGGCGTTATACCTAACTTTATGTATCTTTGCATTATGAAAAGCTGGGCAGGTGGGGGCTACATACGTGTGTCTCAGACTTGCCTTGGGGGCATATGGCCGTTCAACATAGCTGTTTCTGATAAGCTTTACGGGACACCGCCGAGTCAGCTCAGGCTGTGTCATGGCGTGTAAAACGACACAAAAACCTAAGCAAATAACATACATTAAAAAATCTGACAACCATGAGAAAAGCATTATTGTCGCTCTTTTGTCTTGCTTCCAGCATTGTCACGATGGGACAGGACGCATATATCTTCACGTCGTTCAACGAGCCGTCAACCGACGGCCTGAGATACCTCTACAGCTATGACGCGCTCCACTGGGACACGATACCCGGAGTATGGATGACGCCCATGATAGGCAACGACCGTGGCTATGTTGACGCTTTCACCCATGAGGCGGCCGTGCCTACGTTCGCCCCTGACAGCCGTGTCCTGCGCGACCCCTCCATCGCCCAAGGCCCTGACGGGACGTTCCATCTCGTCTGGACCACCCAGTGGCAGGGCAGCAGAGGCTTCGGCTATGCCCGCTCAAAGGACCTCATCAACTGGTCGGCACAGATAGAGATACCTGTCATGCAGAATATCCCGACAAACAATGTCTGGGCTCCCGAGATAATGTATGATGACGACGAGAAGGTGTTTGTCATCATATGGTCGTCGATGATCGCTCCTGAAGAATATACAGAGGCTGACAAGAAGGGCCAGAATGGCGCCCACCGCATGTGGTACACCACGACACGTGATTTCCGCCGTTTCACTCCTGCCCGCCGTCATTATGACCCCGGCTTCAACAGTATCGACGGTTTCCTACTGAAGCGTGCCAAGAACGATTATGTCCTCATCGCGAAGGATAACCGCAAGCCGGGCTTCTCAAACCTCTTCTGCGCGTTCTCGTCGTCGCTCCACGGCCCCTTTGTCACAGCCGACAACGCCCCTGTGGGCACCACCCCGACAGTGACATTCGGCAGGGAATACTCTGAGGGCCCGTGTGCCATCAAGGTCGGCGACGAGTGGCTGATATATTTCGACCAGTACCGCCCTACCCAAGAGTTTGGAGCCGTGAAGACGAGAGACTTCAAGACATTCACCCCGATAAACGAAAAGATAAGCGTCCCGGCAGCCCACAAGCACGGCACGATAGTGAAAGTCTCGCGCGATGTGCTCGACAATCTTCTGCGCCATGCCGGCGTGAAGCCCAAGAAGAAATAGCCCTGCGTGATAGCTGTAAGACAGCAGATACACGGCCGTTTTCCAAGGTGTACTGGATGAGCCTCCCATCGGTACTGTATGAGAGGCTCACATGTGCTGAATGACGGCCTCATTCAGCATATATGGGCGGGGCGAATGTAACATCCTGTCTTATAATGACTTGGGAATGGCTTCCTGACAGCTGGCGAAAACGTCAACAATGATATAGAAGAAATGAGAACAACCCGCTTCATAGACACCCTGCTCACGACACTGCTCCTCACCGTCGCTGTGGCCACATATGGCCAGGCGGCGCCAGACTCGCTGCTTTTCGAGGAGAGCCACGCCCTGGACACGGCAGGTGTCAATGAGTTGCGCCTGAATATCGACAATCTCGATTTCTTCCGTGACAATGAGTATAAGGGGCATCTTACGAAGGGCTACACCCTCCCCGGATTCCGTCTGTGCCCCACAGTGAGCTACCAGCCCTTGACGCGTCTGCGCCTTGAGGGTGGCGTCTATATGCTCCATTACTGGGGTGCCAACAAATATCCCAACCTGAACTACGGCGGTCTGCCCGTGTGGATGGGCAATCAGACACAGCGCGGATTCCACCTTGTCCCCGTCATGCGGGTGCAGTATGCGCCCACAGTGAATGTCAATCTTGTCCTTGGCACCCTTTACGGCCAGTGCAGCCACCGCCTTGCCGAGCCGCTCTATAATCCTGAGATGGCCCTGTCGGCCGACCCCGAGACGGGCTTCCAGATACTATGGACGACACCGTGGCTGAGGCTTGACACATGGATAAACTGGGAGAGCTTCATCTATCGTGGCGACGACCATCAGGAGAGCTTCACCTACGGCCTGTCGTCGCGCCTCCTGCTCAACCGCCCCTCCTCGCCCCTCCATGTCTATATCCCCCTCCAGACTGTCGCCCAGCATCATGGCGGCGAGACAAACACCGAGGCCGAGGAGCGCAGCGTGAAGACATGGCTCAATGCCGCTGTCGGGTGTGGCATGACGTTCAATATGGCCAACAGCGTGCTCAGTAATGTCAATATCGAGCTGCTCGCCGCTCATTACCGGCAAGTGGCGGGAGAGGAGCTGCCTATGGACAACGGCCTCGGACTGCACGCAAAGGTGTCGGCACAGATATGGCGTGTCAATCTGAAGGCGGCCTATTGGCATGCGAAAAACTTCATCACGGTGCTCGGCAACCCCCTCTTCGGGGCCATCAGCATAGACGAGGACGGATATACCATCAGCCGCCAGCGCATGGCATACGCCACAGCCACCTACGGGCAGGAGATAGGCAAGGGATTCTCCTTGGGCTTCCATGCCTCGATATACAATAACTTCGGGGCCGACGCCTACAGCATAGAGGAGGGCCACTACCGCGAGAAAAGCGCGATGAGCATAGCCGCCGGCGTTTATATGAGATACAATACCAGTTTCCTGCTGAAGAGGTTGAAGCGGTAGGCCGCTGACGGTAACGCCGCCATCCGGGCTGCCACACATGCCAATAGACGGCTGTATATGACCATCCAGGCCGAAAGGACAGCGGCAAGAGCCGTAAGCAGACAACACGGTACGAGCCGTAAGCCACACCAAGGGCAGGATTCCCACTATGAAACCATACAGAAACAGACCATGACATTCGAAGATAAAATACATCAGGACATACACCAGTATCTTGTAGATAAAGGCTTTGCCGACCCACACATGCCTGAATGCCCCGACGTGGAGGCAGAATGGGAGCGTATAGGCGCGGCATATCTGCCCGACGGAATACGTGAGTTCAACGGCTATCCCACAGTCTCGCTCGGCTGGATGATGCTCATAGGCATGGCCGTCGCCAAGATGTGGGACACCGGTTGGGAGACATACAAGAAGACAGAACAGCCTTACGAGACCCTACGCGACAAGCGTGGCTATGACCATACCGACGAGTATATCCTGCAAGAGGTGCTCGCGCTTGGTGGCGATGACGAGCGTGTCATGAGCCAGCTTGCCGGCGACACAGCCGAGCGCGTCTATGGCTTGTATCTCCACCAGCGCTTTGAGCCGGCCACGCCAGAGGCTTTCCGTGGCTATGTCGCCTGTCTTCGCCAGCTCTATCTCATGGGCATGGCTGTCGAGCTGAAAGCCTTAGGCTACAGGATGTCGAGGGTGGAGTAGGGCGGTCAGGGCCTCGCTCTCCTCTTCGGCCAGCAAAAATCGGTCAGTCTGTTTCCATCCGTAAAATCCCAGACTAATACCGGGGTACTAGGAAAATCCTGTGTCAACAGGAAAAACAAAAACTTAGAATCAACCCCTTGCTCTTGATGCAAAAATGTCTCTTGCGAGCCATAGATGATGCAACCGTCTGAAAATCCTTGAGCAAGCTCAGATATTTTCAGACGGCTACATCATCACCCTATCGGGTTTTGCATCATTCACAAGGCGATAAACATGAAATAAACCCTTCTTCTGCAAGAATAATCGAATGTAAATTGTGTAACTCTCCAGACAAAAGGTTTATTTTGCTTCGTCGAGGGCTGGCTGCATTTTACTTCGTAGAATATCGGCTGCACCTCAGCATATCCATTCATGTTTATCGCCTTGAAGAGGATGGTGGCCTTCTGAAAGAAGGTGGTGTAAGGCTTCAGCTTGGGGCGTTAAGAGCTTGCTCTTATAAGACCTAGGCGGAAGACTGACACCAGGGGCTCTGCCCCCACATACTCTTCAAGGGGTTTATAATGGTTTTTGTGATGCGTAACTGACACAGGGTTTTACTGGTAACCCCTAATACCCATCCATACATCTATCACCATGGTTTGGACAGACCATATACGTCAGGTAAAGATAGCATTGGTGGCAGTGGCTGTGATTATAGCCGCCGCCTCGCTCATTGCGTCACATATCCTTGTCAGCGACCTCAAGGTTGAGGAGCAGAACAAGATGGCGATATGGGCCGAGGCGATGCGCTCGCTGAATACCGCCGACGAGACCACCGACCTCAATCTTGTGCTTCGTGTGCTCGACGGGAACAACACGATACCTGTCATCGTCACTGACGAGAAAGGCCATGTCCAGACTATGCGCAATGTCGAGGTGTCGTACAAGGATGAGGCTGACAGCGTCAGACAGGTGACACGCCTCGCCGAGACGTGGAAAGGTGAGGGGCATGTCGTGCGCATAAAGATTGACGCCAGGGCGTATATTAATGTGTGTTATGACGAGTCGCTCATGATAAAGCGCCTCGCCACATATCCTTACATACAGCTTGGTATTGTCGTCCTATTTGCCGTCATCGCTGTCTTCGCCCTCCTCACCTCCAAGCGCGCTGAGCAGAACAAGGTCTGGGTGGGGCTGTCAAAGGAGACCGCCCACCAGCTTGGCACACCCATATCGTCGCTCATGGCGTGGGTGGAGATACTACGCGAGACATATCCCGAGGACACGCTCATACCAGAGATGGACAACGACGTGAAGAGACTCCAGCTCATAGCCGACCGCTTCTCGAAGATAGGCTCTATGCCCGAGTTGCGCAGTGAGCCTCTGTCTGAGGTCATAGAGAATGTGGTGGGGTATATGGAACGCCGCACATCACACAAGGTCATCATGACAACCACCATCGACAACCCTCAGGCCACAGCGATGATCAACCGCCAGCTCTTCGAGTGGGTCATAGAGAATCTCTGCAAGAATGCTGTCGATGCCATGGAGGGGGAGGGGCATATAACCATCAACGTCCTCACGAACATGGGGCGTAACATCATCGATGTCTCCGATACCGGCAAAGGCATACGGAAGAAGGACATGGCAAATGTCTTCCGTCCGGGATTCACCACGAAGAAACGGGGCTGGGGGTTAGGTCTCTCGCTCGCCAAGCGCATCATCGAGGAGTATCACCATGGGCGCATATACGTCAGGACGTCAGAGGTCGGGGTGGGCACGACATTCCGCATAGAGCTGGCCTGACCCCCGCTGTTATCGCCGCTCGGTGGCCGTCAGCGGCCATGCCTGCGAGGCTTCTCTCCGCTGCTTGTCGTTATATGTCTGATGGCAAATAGGGCTTAGAAAGGCGCGGCCTGCGTCTGTTAGTCCTGAATGATATTCTTTTCCCGCTACCTGATAACTGATTTTTTTGTTCACATACTTATATACTATGAGACTCAACTGTATCCTTTCAACACTTCTTTTCCTGCTCCCCTTGTTTGCCACGGCATCCAAGGACTACACTCCCGAGCCATACACATGGACCACACAGTGCGACAACTCGAGCGGCTCCATGCCTTGTGGTGGACATGACATCGGCATGAACGTGTGGGTGGAGCGGGGCGACCTCCTTGTCTATCTCTCCCGCAGCGGATTCTTCGACGAGCACAACACTCTCCTCAAGGCCGGCCGCCTGCGTCTCCGCATAGAGCCGAAGGCGGGAAGCGGACAGTCTGTCTTTGACAACGGCGATTTCAGCCAGACCCTCTGCCTCGACGATGGAGCGGTATATGTCAAGGGCGGAGGTGTCACCGTCCGCCTCTGGGCCGATGTCCATGAGCCGAAGGTCTTCGCCGAGATAAAGTCGGCAAAGCCCGTCAAGGCTTCTCTCGCCTACGAGTCGTGGCGGCATAAGGACCGTGCCGTGCCGAAAGGTGCCATACAGCAGTTCTCATGGAAGTGGCTGTCGAAAGGTGGACATGTGACTTACGCTGACAGCATCCGTCCGGAGAAAAGCTCCATAATCTTCGAACACCATAACCGCAAGGAGACAGTCTTCGACTATACCGTCAGCTATGAGAGCCTTGACGCTGTAAAGGGCGAGATCAACAACCCTATTGGCGACCTCTCTTTTGGCGGACGCATGACAGCCCCATCATTCACATACACAGGCACGACAGAGGGTGTCTATGCCTCGACCGACTACCGTGCGTGGAACTTCCTTGCCCCATCGCTCTCCCGTTCTGTCATCTCCGTTGACCTCGCCGTTAACAAGGGTGCGCTCGCGCTGCCCACAAAGAGCGTCACGGCCGATGTCTCCAAACGTCGCAGCAGCGCGTGGTGGCACGCCTTCTGGCAGCGCTCATACATCAAGTCGTCTCATCCTGACGCGTCGCGCATAGCCCGCAACTATGAGCTTTTCCGCTATATGCTCGGCTGTAATGCCTATGGCGAGTGGCCCACGAAGTTCAATGGCGGCCTCTTCACGTTCGATCCCGTCTATGTCCAGCAGGACAATCCGTTCACACCCGACTTCCGTTGCTGGGGTGGAGGCACCATGACAGCCCAGAACCAGCGCCTCGTCTATTGGCCAATGCTTAAGTCGGGCGATACCGATATGATGCGCTCACAGTTCGTTACATATAATTATATGCTTGCCGGAGCGAAGGCAAGGACACGTCATTACTGGGGGCATGGAGGCGCGTGTTTTGAGGAACAGATAGAGAATTTCGGCTTGCCCAATCCCGCGGAGTATGGCAATCACAAGCCCGGACAGGACCCCTCGTGGATGAAGAATAGCTGGCTGGAGTATCAGTATGACACCGTGCTCGAGTTCTGCCAGATGATTCTACTTGCCAATGAGTATGCTGGCATGGAACTCTCGCCCTACCGTGAGCTGATAACAGAGGCTGTCCGTTTCTTCGACGAGCACTACCAGTACCTCGCACGACAGCGTGGCTCAAAGCCCCTGACAGAGGACGGCCACCTCGTCATCTACCCCTCGTCAGGATGCGAGACATACAAGATGGCATACAATCCGAGCAGTGTTGTCGCTGCCCTGCAGGCTATTGTCGCCTCGCTCAATCGGCATGGCGGACTGGCGGCATGGGGCCTTGACTCCACACTCGCCGCCCGCATCCCCGCGATTCCCACACGCCTGATAGACAATCTGACATGCATCGCGCCCGCTGTCGCATGGATGCGCATCAACAATGTTGAGTCTCCACAGCTTTATCCCGTCTTCCCTTGGCGTGTTTATGGCCTCGGGCGTCCTGATATTGATGTAGCGCTAAATACATATTTCAAGGACGATTATGTGCAGAAGATGCGCTCGTCGGCCGGATGGAAGCAGGATAATATATGGGCAGCCACACTGGGTGTCCTCCCTGACGCTGTCCGCCTCTGCAAGGAGAAGTTCGCTGACGGCCCCTATCGTTTCCCCGCTTTCTGGGAGAGAGGCTTCGACTGGGCGCCCGACCATAACCGTGGTGGCTCGGCCATGATAGGCTTGCAGGAGATGCTCTTGCAGGAGAAGCCCGACGGTGAGGTGATGCTCTTCCCGTGCTGGCCTATGGAGTGGGACGCGGAGTTCCGCCTCCACGCCACTGGCGGGCGTGTCATCGACGCCAAGATTGCTGACGGCTGTGTGACAGCCACCTCTACCGTCCCAGGCCCTAAAGGCCGTGCTGTCACCTCTACACTGCCCCCGCCCCTGAGGGTCTCTATCTTCGGAGACAGCTATTCGACGTTTGAGGGCTATCTGACCCCGTCAACCAACGAGCCATGGTACTACTGGCCTGGCTCTCCTGCGAGGACAGAAGGCAATGATGTATGCCATCCGGCACAGACATGGTGGTGGCAGGTGATAGAGAGACTCGGGGCACGGCTTGAGACAAACAACTCTTACAGCGGTTCAACGATAGGATATACGGGCTACATAATAAAAGAGACTGGCAAGCACGACGACTACAAGCCACGCTCGTTCATAACCCGTCTGCCTGACCTTGGCAATCCTGACCTCATCCTTATATGTGCCGGCACTAATGACTCGTGGGATGGTGAGGAACTGGGAGAGTATAAATATGAGGCGTGGACAGAGGCCGACCTATATACTTTCCGCCCGGCGATGGCTAAGTTCTGCTCTGAGCTGAAGCGTCTCTATCCTGACAAACAGACACTCTTCATCATCAACAGCGAGCTGAAGCCTGACTTCGTAGAGTCGATGAAGGTTATCCTGGAGCGGTATGGGATAGAGTGGCTGCAGCTGAAGAAGATTGACAAGCAGTATGGCCATCCGTCAGTGAAAGGTATGCGTGCTTTCGCTGACCAGGTCGCCACACATCTCCAGAACAAGAGATAACAGCCACAGCACAGCAGATTGTATTTGAGCAATAACATAATTGAGAGCCATATCCTCCCAGAGAAAAGGGTCAGGATATGGCTCTCTCTTGTTGTGTGCAATGGCTTGTCGGTGTGTCGCGTCTGTGGATATAAAGGTGTGAGGGATAGCAAGAAAAAAGCTTCCACGTGTCCTCGCGACAAATGGAAGCTCCAAACTACTAATTGTTATGTGAAATTATTGTTTAGACTAAAATTCAAACTGAATTCATTTTACTATATATTTCTTTCCGTCACGGATATAGATTCCTTTCTTTACTGCCGATGTGATGCGGCGGCCTGAGAGGTCGTAGATGATGCCGTCTGTGTCAGGCTCGATAGCCTCTGGCTGTGTGATGCCCGTCGTGAAGCTGTCGTCAGTGAAGCTGAAGACAAGGGATGTCGGCTTCGCGCCTGTTGTCGTGTCAAAGACATAGTATGCCTTGTTGGCAGCAAGGGTCTGGTTGGACATATAGTAGAACTTGATACGTCCGTCGCTCTTCTTGCCGAGGATGAAGAAGTTCGCATTCTCTTTCGGGTTATATTCATCGTCTGTGAATGTCTTCTGTCCTAATGTGCCTTTGAAGCCGGTGTCACTGATAATTGGCTTTGCGAATGTTGGCTGGAAATACAGCGTAATCTGAGAAGCTGTATATTTTGCCGTTTTATGCTCTCCCATTCTGAGCATGACAGGTGTCTCGCGTGGCAGGGTGTAGCTGCCATCCGCTTTCAGCGTCGTTGTTATTCCGTCGTCCAGTATCACTTTCTCGCCAACATTCTGCTTCGGCTCTTTACATGTAAGCACTGTCAGGTCGTACCCTGATACGTTTCCTCCGTCCTTGACATTCTCCTTCGTAAGGTCAATGGCGAACGGGAGCTTGAGCGTGGCGTAATAGTAATAGCCTTCGAACTCTTGGTTGCCTTTGCCGTCATCGCTACGTGTCATCCTTACCGGGAAGCCGAAGTGCGTAGGCTTACTCCAATTGCCGTAGGTGTCAGGGGTATATACCCTTTCAACTTCTGTTATCTCAAAGTCAGTGGTCCAGTATGGAGCCTTTCCGCTATTTGAATATTCACCCTTTGCTGTATGGTCAAACCAGTTGATTGCGCCTTCCTCGCTGACTGCCACGTATCTATAGCTATCACCACTAACAAACTTGATAGCATAACCGTCCATCAGCACAGCAGCGTCATCGCTAACGGTTTCCTGCTTCACAAATCCTGTTATCTCAAAGGTTTTTTGGTAATCGTCTGTACAGACAGGGATGTTCTCCTTATATGCCCCATCAGCATTTTCGTCTTCGATGCTGTAGTCACGGCCATATCCTTTACCCATATATCCGTCACCCTTCAGTGATGAGAGATAGTATGTGCTTGTGCCAGGATCCTTTGATATCACCCAATAATAGCTATAGTCTGTTAGTGTAGGCTCTTCAGTCTCCACTTTCAGGTTCAGTCCTTCATTATGGAGATAGAAATATTTAGTATCGCCGTCTGGGATTACAAGCTTCGCCTTCAGTGTCACAACCTTTCCTTCCCATGGGTCATAGTTAAGGAATGCTGTTCTGTGGTTTGCCTCAGTCATAGTGGTGTATGTGTACGCATTGTTTGTTATTGTCTCTAATGATAGCGACTTGAACTGAATGTCATAACAGCCACCACAATTGCCGACAGCATTCTCCTCATACAGGAAAGCGACGTTGCCATTGTTGTCAAGCGTCATGGTTGAGTATGCGGAGGACGTAGTAGATACCTGATACTGTTTCCAATCAGATACAAAGTCGGCTGGCTCGTCAAGGTCGTTGACAGAATTAAGAGCTTTCCAGTAGATAGAGACGTTAGACCTGTCTGATGGGCCAGCAGGGACAGACTGTAATGCAATATATATAGGTTTGCTACTGCCTGAAGCCATGGCAGGAACAAGAAGAATCTCACCATTTGTGGCATTGCTTGAGCCTATAGAAGCTGTAGAATAGCTTCCCCATGAGCCTTCTGCCGTGCTCTGATTTGTATATTTATATATATTGAAGTATCTACCGCCTGTACGTGAGCTTATCAATACATTTCCATTCGGCAGTTCCTCAATCTTTGCTTCATTACCAGCGGAAACAGGGCGATAACTTATATCACCTAATGCTTTCCAACTATCTCCGAAATCATCAGAATAAACCACGAGGCTACCGACGTTTGTACACAATGCGGCATACAGACGGTAATAATCTCCAGTCTTTATTTTTGCACTCTGGCAGATACGGCCACTGGAGAAGAAAAGCCTTTGGACTGTTGTGTTGTAATCCTGATACGTTCCCTTTTTTGTATCCCAAATTCCGTAGATATCTGAGGTGACATCAGTGCTACTACTCCATGTTTGGCCACCGTTATCACTTGTGTATTTTCCTACACGGATAGCATTGTCAAGGTTTAGGGTATAGCCATTCCATAAACTCCAATCAGATGTTACCTTTGAGCTACTATAACTAATTTTTCCTGATGCACACATAAGCAGCATCTTTTTGGGGTCTTCTCTATCGCATACTACAGCGGCGTCACCATGCGCATAGTCAAAATATGGAGACGATGCACTACTATTGAAATTTACAATTGTTTGATCTGGTGATGTCCAGCTACTGCCATTATCAGAACTGGTCTTTGCAACAATCTTTATGTTGCCAGAGCCTATATCTCCGCTTGCGCTGGTTCTGTCGTCGGTAAACGCCCAGAGCGTGCCATTCTGATTGAGGATGGCAGGGATGCGGTAGTATCTGCTGTCTGTACCACATTTAAATACCGTTGTCTGTGCCACAGCGTTTGCGGCAATGGCAAGCATTGTGACTATAATAGGTAGAATCTTTTTCATAATCTGTATGTGTTTATTGATTAGTCCTCGCTCCACAAGTTATATTTGTGGGTGTTGTCGTTGTCAGTCTCTTCCTCTTCGTCCATGAAGAGGTTATTGTTACCCTTGCTTAGGGCATTATAGCCACTCTCGCCGTTGCTGCCCACCTCTATTTGCAGCAACTCCTTGCCCATCTCTATCACACTGAGCGTGGGCTTCTCGTACTGTTTTTTCATCACCTTCTTTGTTTTTAGTTGTGTGTTAATATTTGTCTGTATTGTGATGAGATAGCTGACAGCGGGATGTTGGCTCGTAGGCTATTTAAACGAGAAAAATTATGCCTACACTATGGTACATACAGGTATATACCATCCCTTGCGTGCATCGCTGCGTGGCAGTATGCACGTTAGTCGTGTAGTCATAATTTCACAAACAATCCTAATTCAGCAGTTCTCTTTCTGTCTAATCTTTTCTAACAAATATCATGAGGACCTAATCAGAATTTCACAAGATTCTTCATAACATTTATTTTTCTTGTGCAAATTTACAGTAAATAATTTAACAAATATTACCCCCCCCCCCCCATTTTAACATCATTTATACAATTATTCGGTAAAATGTGCCATATTCTTATGTTTTGTGCATATTACAAAGCGATATCTCACGATATGCCGGAAGACGGTGGAGGCTGTCAGTGAGCCTGAGTGGTGGGGCTGGCGATGGGGAGCGTGACGACAAAACACATCAAGCCTCAGAGTGGCGGCACATGTCCTTGTGGCTCAGGGATATGCATAGTGTCATATACCTGGGTGGACGTGTGTCGCCCCTCTGAGGCTTGATAGATATATCTATTATTGTCCGATAAACATGAAAGGCTGTTACATCGACAGGCAGTTGAAACCGCCATCGACGACTGCTACGGTGCCGGTGACGAACTTAGCGGCGTCGGACATGAGGTAGTGGATTGTGCCACAGAGCTCGTCAGGCTCGCCCATGCGCCCGAATGGTGTCTGGCGTATGACGTCATTGCCGCGCTGTGTGTATGAGCCGTCGGGGTTGGTGAGCAGTGTGCGGTTCTGCTCTGTGATGAAGAATCCCGGCGCGATGGCATTGACACGGATGCCCTCTCCGAACTTCCTCGCACACTCAGTGGCCATGAAAGCGGTGAAATTGCTTATGCCAGCCTTTGCCGCAGCGTATCCGCAGACACGTGTTATAGGGCGGAAAGCGGCCATCGACGAGAAGTTGATTATAGAGCCTTTGCCCTGTGCTACCATAGGCTTCAGGAACACCTGTGTCGGGATTACGGTGCCTGTGAGGTTGAGGTTAAGCACTTTCTGGAACTGCTCTGTCTCCAGGTCGAAGAAGTTCTTGTCGGGAGCTATTGTCGCTCCGGGCATGTTACCGCCGGCGGCATTGAGCAGAGTGTCTATGCGTCCGTATTTCGCGATGATGTCGTCGCAGTTCTTCTGCACGACGGCCTGGTCCATGACATCGGTCTTCATGAACTCGCAGACGCCTCCGGCAGCCTGTATGTCGGCTGCTATCTCGTTGCCCACGTCCTCCTTACGTCCGAGGATAATCACCTTTGCGCCCTCCAGGGCGAGATATTTTGCTATGCAGCGGCCGAGGATTCCTGTGCCGCCTGTTATGACTACGACGTAGTCTTTGATGTTGAATAGTTCAGACATGATGTTACTTTCTCGTTATTCCTGTTAGTCTTTCTTTTCTTATTCCTGTGCTATTGTAGCGAGAATGCCCTGCACTTGTCCCATGGCGAACATGCGTCCGAGGAACGAGTAGCCGGCGTTATACCCACGGCTCTCGTCGCCAAGCATTGTCATGCCGTGGTCAACACGGAACGGGAGGGCGGGGTTCTCGTGCTCGAAGATGCGTGCGAGCTCGACGACATTGGCGCGTCCGCCGAGGTGTGACGCCTCGGTGAAGTCGCCGTTAGGGAACACCTTGCATGAGCGTAGGTGGACGAACCATGTGCGTGACGCGAACTTGCGTGCCATGTCCACCACATCGTTATGCGCCCCGGCAGACAGCGAGCCGGCACAGAATGTCAGTCCGTTATGCTTGTTATCGACAGCCTTGAGGAACCATTCGATGTCCTCCTCGTTAGTCACTATGCGTGGCAGGCCGAGAATCTGGAATGGAGGGTCGTCAGGGTGGACACACATATACATGTCACACTCCTCGCAGACCGGCATGATGGCGCTGAGGAAATAGGCCATGTTCTGGCGCAGCTTGTCGCGGTCGATGCCCTTGTACAGTGCGAGGAGCTCGCGGAAAAGCTCTACGGGATGCTCGTCGCCCTCCTTGAAGTTGCCGCTGACGAATCCCTGTGTCTTTATGACGATGTTCTCTACGAGGGCGTGATCCTTCTCCGGATTCATGGTGAGCCGCAGCTCCTCCACCTCTTTCAGAATGTCTCTTCCGTTAGGTTTCCCGTCCGGACCGAGCACCTTGAAGTTCTTCCAGTCGTCCACAGCACCCTCACGTTTGAGTATGTGGATGTCGAAATAGGCAAACTCCGGGATGCTGAAGTAGAGGTTGCTTGTGCCGTCGGCGTTAGGGTGGAGGAGGTCAGTGCGTGCCCAGTCGAGCACAGGCATGAAGTTATAGCATACGGTGTGTATGCCCTCTGCCGCGAGATTGCGCAGGCTTTCCTTATACACCTCTATCTGCTCGTCGCGGTCAGGGCCTCCGTATTTTATTGTCTCTGTGACCGGCAGCGACTCCACCACCGACCATCTCATGCCGTACGACTCGATGTATTCTCTCAGGTCGCGTATCTTCTCGCGTGTCCATACCTGTCCCAATGGTACATCGTGAAGAGCTGTCACTATGCCCTCGACACCGATTTGTCTCAGCATGGCAAGCGTTATCTTATCGTTCTTGCCAAACCATCTCCATGTTCTTTCCATAAATAAAACGGTTTTATATTGTTAGTTTGTTCTTGTTTCTATCGTTATTTGCTGCCGGCCAGCCTCCTGTCGTTTGCGGCTTCTGCCCGGTTACCTTAT
>JBJEAW010000075.1:0-3871 GCA_051869435.1 Prevotella sp.
ATAGACACCGTGAGCATAAAACAGCGTTGGGAAGCGATGCTCAACGTGTCGGGCGGTAAGGCAATCGAACTCCATAATTCGCTGAAGAAGAAATATCAGCCTTCGGATGACGGTGAAATAGGAATGTTCAGAATGCCCGCTCCTGAATATGTGACAATGATGAAGGCACTTGCCGATGTTGTCTATGCGAGCGACACCAACGACCCTGACATTCTTAAGATGGGACGTGAGGCGGCATCGGTGGCAGCCAACTTCGGTGGGCAGCACGGCACATTCCGCTCACAAGAGCTGTCTCTGCGCTATGCCAATGCTGTGTTCCGCCGCACGGCCAAATCGCTTGTAGGAACTCTTGGATATGCCCGTCAGGACAACGACACACGGAAAGCCGCTGCCATAGAGGCCCTCATGCAGAAATACGGCATCAATGAAGCGGACTATACGGACAGCAATCCCGACCACCAGCGTATGTCTCAGGACGAGAAAGAACAGGAAGAGCACATGGCAAACAAGAAATAGGAAGCAATCATTAGGTTTTTTAATTGGTTTAAGTTGAAAATGTAAATTTTCAAGGGACTCGGTGGAGTCCCTTTTTTTTTATGTGGGTAAGGTGGACTGCCTTCATCCCGCTCCAATGACCGCAGGGAGGGAACCCATAGTATAATCTGCAAAACCTAATTTAAAGTGAGTTCGACGAATATAACCCATCTTGATTTCAAGTTGTCAGTTACATGGCTTAGATGTTATCTTCACGCCCAGAAATATCTTGGGTACAATCTTCGCGCCCTTTCAAGGCGTGGCTTGCTACATGTACTATAATGTATGAACGGATAAAACTCATCGAACTCACGTTAATTCATCGAACACACCCTTTACAGATCACCACATAAATATATCCCCACAGCCTCAGGAAAAAGGCTGTGGGGATATATTATTCACGTAATCCAATTGTCGCTATACGACAGCTGTCACAACAGGCCGTCATTCCGCATACCGGACAATATGTCAATCACCTGTATATCTGCTGGGAGCCATCTGACACTGTGCAGATTGTCGAAGGCGAGCCATCGCGCGGCCTCGTGCTCAAGGAGACGCGGGCGGGCGCCCTCCGGCAGGCGGCACAGGATGCAGTGCATGGTGAGGTGGAATGTGGGGTAGTCATACTCTACGGTGGTCAGCAGGCGGCCTGTCTCGATGTCTGTGTCCAGTTCCTCATGTATCTCGCGCCTCAGGGCCTCCGCGGGCGTCTCGCCGCTCTCTATCTTCCCTCCCGGGAATTCCCACCAGTCTTTCCACTCGCCATATCCCCTCTGTGTGGCCATCACCTTCCCGTCGGCCACGATGACGGCCGCCACGACGTTTACGTGTCTCTGTAGCATGTGTATAAGATTTTGTTGTCAGGAGGATTCTCCTGTTCCGTATTCTTGTATCGGGCAGTCGTTCACCATACTGTTGGCTGTGAATTGTTCTAATAGTCCTGGGAAGCTCGGCTGCTGGTTCTTTTTCTTTATTGTTGATGTCTGGGTGGCTTTGTCCTTGACGACAACGAGGCTCGACTGCTCATGGATTATCTCCCTGACATCCTCGCTGCAATCTTGTGTCTCCTCTGGCTGTATTGTCTGTATGTCATTGAGAAGGCGTATCAGGGCCCTCCCGACAGCCCATGCGAGGTTGACGGGAACGGCGTTGCCTATCTGCTTGTACTTGTCGCCCATGCTCCCTTGGAACTGCCAGTAGTCAGGGAATGTCTGTATGCGGGCATACTCACGCACACTGAGTGGTCTTGTCTCCAACGGGTGGCATCGTTCTGTCTGTTTCTGGCATGGCGAGCAGGTTAGTGTGAGCGATGGCTCGTCGAGTGACAGTCTTCTCGCCATGCCTGTCTTTCCTCCTCCGAGCAGCCAGCTGCCTCCCATGTATTCTCTCGCCACATCTTCGGGCAGACTGCGCCAGTCGCCTCCCTGTGGCACCATTTCCAGCACCTTCCGCTTCTTCTCCGGATATACCACGCCCTCTGACTGTGGCACGTCACTGTCGAAGATGACGCTCTTGAAGAGGGCGTCGCGGAGTGTGAGCACCTCGTGATATGGTGTCGGCCAGTGAAACTGCACTCGCCTGGCGATGTCATTGCGTATGGCGATGAGGAAAAGCCTCTCGCGCTTCTGTGGCACCTGGTACATTATGGCACGCAGGACGCGTGGCTCGACGAGTGTGTAGCCAAGTTCTGAGATGGTGTTCCTGATAGTGGTGATGGTGCGGCCACCATCGTGTGATGTGAGGCCCTTCACGTTCTCACCCATGAACACTTTAGGCTGTATCTCGCTGACGGCACGTGCCAGCTCGAAGAAGAGTGTCCCGCGTGTGTCATTGAATCCTGCACCTTTTCCTGCATAAGAGAAAGCCTGGCAAGGGAATCCACCTGACAGGAAATCCACCTTGCCTCTCAATGGCGAGAAGTCTATATGGCGGACATCACCCTCTATGATGTTCCAGTCAGGGCGGTTGGATCTCAACGTCTTGCAAGCCGCCGTGTCAAACTCGTTGAGGAGGACATGGCGGAATCCGGCAAGCGACATGCCGAGCGCCAGCCCTCCGCCTCCGGCAAACAATTCTATAGAATTATACGGGCGCAGGGGGGTTACACCGGCCTCTTCCTCCCAGTGGCTGTCGAGCATAGCCTGTATCTCTGGAATGGCACGCAGACACTCCATGTCAAACCCTCTGATGCCATCCTTCACCTGCTGGGGGTAAAGTCCGTTCCTGCCCCATGTCTGCACGGTATGGTTAGATGTGCCTGTGAGAGCCGCTAAATTATTCTCTGATATAAATGTCATATTTATTATAAACCGCCTCTTTGTCTTATTTCCTCAGCTATATCGTCCACTTTCTCAAGGATGAGCTTGCTGCCGTCTATGCCGTCTTCTTCCACAACCTCGCCGAATGCCTTTGCCATTCTGTTATAGAAGAGTCTGTCGCCTGTAAGGTGTTCCCAGAACTCAGCTCCTGCATATACAGGGTATGAGGCGTTGATGGTCTTGTAGTTGGCTGATATATTCTCTCCGTACAGTACTCCTACAATCATATCGTCCATCTGCAGGGGCATCCTGTCAAGGCGGGCTTTGCCAATGAGTTTCTTGAAGTGTCCGAGGATTGTCTCCACATCATCCCTGTTGATTGTCTTTGGGCCAGCCTTACACTGGCAGTATTTCCTGCGCCCGTCAATAGCGTCTATAAACTCTATGTCTATGCCGTCAATGCCCGACGCGCCACCTACAATCTCCTGAATCTGTGAGATGAATATCTGGATGCTCATGCCGAAACTGGTATTGAGGCTTGACCCGAGAATACGCGGATATACCAATGCCTTGGCAAGCGATTCTGGCTCTGTGTTGCCACAAAGGAAAGCTGCAAGATAGTTTATAAGAAATGGATTGATGTCGAAATCTTTCAGCCTCAGTTTATTCAGATTCTTTATATGACTGGGTATGATGTTCAAGCGGAAATATTCTTTTCCGCTATCTATTATAGATTGCTTCTGTTGTTCTGTCATATTATCAAAGTTGGTTAATCATAGGTGGGTTATATTAGGGTGGTTCCCTCCTGTCAGTGGATAGTCTCGCTTTGTCAGAACGGGACATATGGGGTATTACCCTCGATGGCCCCCTTTTAGAACTTCTGCTCGTCAATGATGTTCCCGTTGTCGTCCACGGCTCGCCAGTGGGTAATGGTTCGGGCTTCTGACGATATTGTCACGCCGCATTTCGTCACTTTCCTGCCGTCCGCCTCGTATGGTATGGCGTATCCCTTTGAGTCTATCTGCCTCAAGGCGTATCTTCTCATACTCTCGGCGTTATATGTCCCTAATACTTTTCAT
>JBJEAW010000076.1:0-3827 GCA_051869435.1 Prevotella sp.
GCGCTCGCTGCCATTTCAGGGCGCGCCGCTCTCTATGCTGTTGGCCCGAACGATATTCTTGGCCATATGCTCGCTGCCATTTCAGGGCGCGCCGCTCTCTATGCTGTTGGCCCGAACGATACGCTTGGCCATGCGCTCGCTGCCATTTCAGGGCGCGCTGCTCTCTATGCTGTTGGCCCTTGTTTTCTATGGGCGGTTTGATTGGTCAGGGGTAGATATGATTTTCCTGTGTTCCATGAAAGAGCTGAAGCTCATAGCCCAAGGCACAGCTCTGGGGCAACAGCATTGGGCAAGGTCTTAACGTCAGGGTGAAAGAATCCTCCCATAGCTCAGAAATTCAGGATGAAGGTGGCGTGATAGCCGCTGTCGGCCTTGTCGGCGAGTGTCAGCGAGCCTCCCAAGGTGGTCATTATCTGCCGTGACAACGCCAGCCCTATCCCTGTCCCCGTGGCCTTTGTGGTGTAGAAGGGTATGAAGATGTCGCGTCTCACCTCGGCCGGTATCTGCCGTCCGTCGTTGCTTATGCGCAGTGTTGTGCCGTCCAGGGAGACTCCTATTGTCTTCGCGTCGGCCTCTATGGCGTTCTTCACGATGTTCACCACCACCTGCCTCACGAGTGTCGCGTCGGTCATGACGCTTGTCTCCCTCCCCATGTCCGTATGCCATGCCACATCCTGATACAGCGCCTTGACGCTCATCATGAGGTCGCTGAGGCTGAGGCGGGATATGACAGGCTCCTGAAGCTGGGTCATCTTGCGGTAGCTCTCGACGAAACAGACAAGGCTGTTGCTCGCCTCGTTGATGGCATGTATGCCTTTCTCTATCGGTGTCCCCACCACTTTCGGATGGTTCATGTATGCCTGGCTGATGCTGCAAATGGGGGTTGTGGCGTTCATTATCTCATGTGTCAGCACACGGACGAGTTTCTGCCATGACTCCACCTCGTTCTGTGCCACCAGCTTGTTCACATCCTGACACAGGTCGTTGAGCGCCTCCTGCAATGCTCTCTCGCCGTAGAACAGCCCCTTGACAGGCAGACGGAACGTGAAGTCACGGTTTCTGACAGCCTCGCGCATAAGGCGTGCCCTGAGCTTCAGCCGCTCCTGATGGGCGATGAATAGCGCTGACGCTATGCCGAGTGCGATGATGATGATTATTATGGTCATTTCCCGAGTTTCTTATATATTCTCTGACGTGATATCTCAAGCAGTTCGGCCGCCTTGCTTATATTGCCGTGACACTTATCGACCACTTTCCTCACATGCTCCTCCTCCATCTTCTCCAATGGGACGACGGCCATGCTGGCATCCACCGCGTCTTTCAGCGTGCGTATCAGCTCGTGGTTGTCCCATGGCTTGGTGACGAAATCCGTGGCACCGCTCTTCAGCCCCTTCACTGCCAGACGGACATCGGCGTAGGCGGTCATGAGGACTATGGGCTTGTCAGGATGGCGGCGGTGGATGGCCTTCAGCCAGAAAAGTCCCTCCTGTCCGCTGTTGACACCGAGAGAGAAATTCATGTCGAGCAGCACGATGTCAACACGCTCCTGCCCCAAAGTGGGGAGGATGCTCTCAGGATTTGTCAGGGTGATGATACGGTCGAAGACTCCCTCAAGACATATCTCGAGGGTGGTGAAGATGGAGGGATTGTCATCGACAATGAGTATTGTGCCGTAATGTGCCATAGATATATTACGTTTAATCAGGCATGGGGTGAGAGACGTGGCCATGCCATGAATCGTGTTGCAAAGATACAAATATTATTCAAATAAACAAGACAGGGGAAAAGAGTTGTAACGTTTTAATACAGAAAATTGTATTGTTTTAATACAATCAACAGGATGAGGGGGAAATATCCATTGTGTTTCTGCCGTAAGGATGTAACTTTGCAGCATAAATCACGATGCAGCCTCTGTCAACTATGGCAGACGGCAGCGGGAAGAAAAATAGAAACATGATCAATATGAGAAGAACGACTATTGGCTTTCGCCGAAGACTGGCTGCACCTCAGCATAGCATGGGCATCCCTGCTCTGCGTTCGGTTTGCACAGCCATTGGCTTTCGCCGAAGACTGGCTGCACCTCAGCATAGCATGGGCATCCCTGCTCTGCGTTCGGTTTGCACAGCCATTGGCTTTCGCCGAAGACTGGCTGCACCTCAGCATAGCATGGGCGTCCCTGCTCTGCGTTCGGTTTGCACAGCCATTGTACTGCTGCTGTTAGTGGCAACGGAGACATGGGGGCAGAAAGTGTGGACGCTTGACGACTGCATCGGCTATGCCTTGCAACACTCGGCGACGGTGATGAAAAGCCGTGTGGCAGCAGACAATGCCCGACAAGACCGCGGGGTGGCACTGGGCGGCTTCATGCCATCGGTGACGGGAAGCGTGAGCGGACAGTTCTCATGGGGCCGTAACGTTGACCCGGAAACGAATACCTACAACACCATAACGACTTTCTCCAACGGCTATTCGGCAAGCGGAAGCGTGACGCTGTTTGACGGTCTGCGGACGTGGAACGAGTTTCGGAAGGCTCGCCTTGCCGTGAAGCGGAGCGACAACGCGCTTGAGCTGACGAAAGATGAGAAGGAGATTGAGGTGATGGAGAGATATATGGATGCCGTGTATAACAAGGCTGCACTGAGGATTGCAGAAGACAAGCTCGCCGACAGCCGCTCACTGCTTGTGAAGACACGGCGCATGGAGGAGCTTGGCGTGAAGAGCTACCCCGACGTGGCACAGGTGGAAGCGCAGATGGCGGAGGACGAGTATAGCTTAGAGCGCCAAAAGACAGCGGCAGAAAAGGCTGTCGTGGAGCTGAAGAGGGCGATAGGGATAGATTTGGGCGAGGAAATGCTTATCGACTCTACACTGACGTTTCGGGCGCAAGGCCACGGCTATGGACAGGAAATAGGCCGGGGGATTGCGGCAGAGCGGATTATGGAAGCGGAGAGTGCGCTTGCGTCGGCGCGATTTGACTATAAGATTGCCTGCGGAATGCTGTTCCCCTCGCTTACGGTGGGCGGCGGCATTGGTACAAGCTACTACAAGAACTTGTCGGCAGGGGCAACGGGGACGAGTTTCTCGCGGCAGATGAAGGACAACCTCGGCGAATATATCTATGCCTCGCTTTCTATTCCGCTGTTCAACTTCTCGACCTACAAGAAGATAAAGAAGGCGCGGAACAATGTGCGCTTGGCAGAGATTGAACGCGAAGAGACTGTGCTTAATGTCAACAGCGACTATCGGCAGGCGGTGCTCGACCGCGACGGATACATAAAGGAGGCTGCGCTGATGGAACGTAAGGTTGCCAGCGACTCCATCGCCCACCACCTCAACACGCGTAAGTATGAGGAAGGAATGCTCTCTACTTTCGACCTGCACACGTCGGCGCAGACATTGCACGACAGCAGGGTAAAACTGTTGCAGACAAGGCTGATGGCGGAGATAAAGAAGAGATTAGTGGAATATTATGAAAATTGAAATATTGAACGATTGAGATATGGACATAAAGATTGAGAAGAAGAAGTACATCATTCCTAAGAAATATTGGGGATGGACGGCAGGTGGAACGGTGATTATGGCTGCTCTTGTGTGGCTCGCCACGGGTAATTTCGCTTCTACGCTGAAAGTGGAACGGCGAGGGCTGAGTATAGGCAATGTCGAGAAAAAGGAATTCAACGACTATGTGTCAGTCGATGGTCAGGTGGTGCCGATCCAGGTGGTGCAGGTGTCACCGGAAGAAGGGGGCATCGTCTTGGAACGTGTCGTTGAGGAGGGGGCGAAGGTGAAGAAGGGCGACGTGCTTGTGCGCCTTTCAAACACTAATC
>JBJEAW010000077.1:0-60384 GCA_051869435.1 Prevotella sp.
CCCCACTGGCCAATATCACACGGATTATCACGGACTGTCACGGACGGTTTCTTTTATCACGAGACTTGTCCTGTGGACCCACTGACCAACGGGAAGTAATTTGAGAGACTTGTCCTTGGACCCACTGGCCAACGGGAAGTAATGGGAGGAAGACCGCAGGTCAACCGAAAAGAGAGCGAAAGATGGCAAGACGTTATAACCCACTCTGAGAATATATCTACGGTGGTTATTTCTTAGAATCACCCTATATATAAATTGACAGGATGGGGGGATTGGGATGCGTCTAAACAGTGGGAAGGGGAGACAGGGAGAGAGAGGTGTCACATGGAATACTGCCCCGCGACGGCTGAGAACTCTGGGGCATAGGCGCAGGAGACGGTGGCCGTGCCGCTGGCGTAGTGGCCACGACGGTCGATGGTGTATTCTGTCTCTATGACGTGTGTGCCCTTCGGGAGGCGGTCGAACCAGTACGTTGTCTGGGTGTCGCCTGTGGCGCGGTAGTATCCCGAGCAGGCACCGGATGCTGTCCCTGATGTCTGGGCGTGGTGGTAGCCGGATGCCTGGACGACGGGGCTGAGCGCGGCCGGACGGCTGTCACGGACGACAACAAAATCACAGTCGCGCCCGGAGACGACGGTGATACGGACGACGACCCTCGCCCCGACAGCGAGGGCGGACAGGGCGGAGGGTGCCAGGGGCTGGCCGTCGGGGGTGAGTATCTCACGGCGTATATGGAGGCCGCTGCCGTCGCCCTCAGGCCGGAAGAGGCGGAGGGGGACTGTCTGTGTCACGCTGGCCGCTATCCATGAGGTGGACTCGCCATGGCGCTCTATCACGACATGTCCGTCAGCGTGGGGACGGGGAAGTGTGGCTGTCAACAGTGTCCCGGGCCGCCGCCACTCTGTCCCCGCCGATGGGGGCGTGGCGGTAGAAGACGCTGGAGCCGGTTTCCGGCTGTCATACTCGACAAGGGTGGCCTCGCGGCTGCTGTCTGTATAAACGACTGACAGGGAGAGAGGCGACGACGAGCCGGGCTGGCCTTCCTCACGCGTGCCCGCGGTGAGGAAGGCGTATATGGCATCGGCCGTGTCAAGGCTTGTGTCCCACTGTTGTGACCTCCGCTCATGGAGCAGCCACCGACGCATATCGTCGATGAGGGCCAGGCTGTCGGGCATGACAGCGGCGACGGCCTCTATGGCGGCGACGACGGTAGGGATGCGGTAGGCCCGCCATGAGTATGGGGCGCGCGGCGTCTCGAACCACCGTCCCGCCTCGGGCGTGGAGACGCTGTGCTCCATGAGCGAGGCGAGATGGCGGCGCGCCTGCGGGCTGTGGCCGTTCATGGAGAGGATGACGGACGTGACAGCCTTGGCATAGAGCGACATGGAGGGCGAGGGGCGTCTCAGGAGGTCTATGACATAGCCGGCCTCACGCCGCTCGCGTGGGGAGAGGCGGCAGCGGGAGAGGGAGACGGTGTAGAGGATGTCAAGCAGCGTCTCTGACGGACGGAGCTCGGCCTTAGGGTGGCGGCGCTTGTACTCACGCATACGGGCTGTCTCGTCCATGAGATATGAGAGAAGACGGGGCACGGCCTTATGGAGCATACTGTCTGAAAGCTCTGTCTGGCGGCCATGATGATGGAGGCGCGCGAGGAGGCGCGCGATGGAGACTGTCGTGTAGGGCGACGGCTGCATGCCCTGCCACCACGGCCATGAGCCGTCAGGGAGCTGGAGGGCGGAGAGACGGCGGCCGGACAAGACGGTGTCGGCGACAGACAGCAGGCGGCCTATATAGAGCGAGGTGGCAAGGGAGATAGCGTCGGACGCGGCGGCGGCACCGGGAGAGGGTGACACGGGAGAGCCGTCGGGACTCTGGGGTGAGGACACGGAGGGGATGGCAGAGCGTACGAGCATGGCGGCATCGGCAGTACACTCGACGGCGAGCGTGGCGTCAAGGCCTGAGGGCGACATGATGGCCGACAGCGGACAGTCATGACGGCTGTCTCCATGGAGGGTGAGGGCGATGGTGCGGCGGACGGTCTCCACATCGGGAACGACCGTCACCATGTGGCGCTCACCGTCAGAGAACCCCTCTGCTGTACGCGAGACGACACTCACGACGAGGAGCGTGTCTTCAGGCATGACTTCGGGGAGATGGAAACTGACGGCGGATGACGAGTCAGGACGCACGGCATGGCGCACCGCCTGCTGCCAGAAGGGGGCTGACGACACGGAGCGGGAAAGCCGGACAATGGTCTCCACATCCTGCGCGCGTGGGGTGAGGTTATCGACAGAGACGGAGAGGACAGGACGGTCAGAGACACGGACGAAGCGCGGGACATTGGGACGCGTGATGAGGTCTTTCCGCGTGACGACGGTGGTGTCTATGACAGCATGGCGCATGGAGCTGTCGTGGACAAAGCCTATAAACCGCCATGATGTCATCGTCTCAGGCATACGGAAATGTATATGGAACGCCCTGTCCCCGCCCGCCTTTATGGAGGGGAAGAAGAAGGCTGTCTCGCCAAGCGATGTGCGCAGCAGGCGGCTGATGTCTTCAGCCGGCAGAGCCTGGCCGGCACCCATGTCATTGCCAGTAGAGAAGGCTGTGTCATCGGACGAAGACATATCGGCAGTCTCAAGCATGGGGCTCATTGCCCCTATGGCCACCATATCGGGAGACACACGTTTGCTGGCCATGGCTCCCCTTGCCGGCATAGAGCTTTTCCGCATCATGAGGCTGTTGGCCGATGCATAGCGGGCGTAGCCAGGGGAGACAAGCCGATTGAGCGACGCCAGGGATAGGCGGTATGGCTGCGGGACATCTTTCATGCCCCCAGACAGCGCCGCATAGGCCCGGGCGTTATACATTGTGAGCCAGCGGGCATAAACATTATGTGACGACAACGACGGGGCGAAGGCCCATGAATGGGGCACGATGGCGTCAAGGCTCTTGTCGTAGAGCGTGGCGGAGAGGGAGGCGGGCAGAGAGAGGCTGTCAGAGGCGGGCAGGGAGAGTGTCCATGACTCTTCACTGCCAGGGCTTGTATAGTCGCGGAAGACAGTCCAGGAGGGACGCAGCGAGAGGTCAGGGCGTGGCTTCTGGATAGTGGCCGAGAACGCATGGGAGGCACGCCTCTCTATCCATACACACGACACCGTGAGGCCCCCGCCATATTCGGGACGGTAGCTGAAGCGTCTCTGGCACAGAGTGTCGAGACGGAAGGAGGAATGCTCTATGGGATGTCCGTCGGCATAAAGGGTATAATACACATAAGCCGCTGGCGACGAGACGGATGGAGGGCAACGCCTCAAGGACAGCGTCACGTCTCCATGGCGGGGGAAAGTATATGACGACAACTCATAGTCAGGACACTCTGTCGGGGACTGCCGGACAGGGAGCGGAGCAGGGCCGCCGGCATCCCTCATCTCATGACAGCATCTCAGGCTCTGGCTTGACCGCTGTGTCTCGCCCTTGCTGTCTGTTATGCTGACGCTCACCGTGAAGACATAGGGCTGACGGCTGTCTTCTGGCAGGGAGAGCAGTAACGGGATGGAGACAATGCCGTCGCCGTCTGTCATGGAGACAGCGTCACGCGCTATGACCTTCTCCCTATCCTTGCCAGGCCAGAATATGCGCCATAGCGGACGGCGGACGATGGTATATCTGACCTTGGCGTCACGTACCGGGGTGTCACTGTAGGTCATGGCCCTAAACCTGACAGTGTCCCGGGCGGTCGGCGGCTCGGCGGCTGACGGCTGGCGACGGGGGATGTATATCATTTCAGAGAAACGTTCCGCACCGGCAACATCAACCCTGAATGTCGGGCGGCGGTACTCCTCTATGCTGAACGGCAGCGTGTGAGGCTCAGAGGCGGCAGAGGTGAAGGACAGCATGGCACGCCCCGCCTTGGCCGTCATGGGGATAAGGATAGAGAAGGGCGCATTGCCACAACTGTCAGTCAGCACGGTGTCTGCCGACAGGACAGTATTGTCAGCGTCATAGAGCGTGACACAGACAGCCTTTCCGCCCACTGTGTGGATATCTGTCTCGTCGGTGGCGTTGTACGCTACGGCCACTCCCTCGACTGTCTGCCCCGGGCGGTAGATGGCACGTGAGGCGAATGCCGTCAGAAGGTCTCTCGTCTGGCGGTGGGTGTATGAGCTGAAGTATGGGCGGTAGCGTGACTTTGAGAAGGCCTTGTCCGTCGCTGTCATGACATAATACATATCGGCATCAGGCACAGAGTCAACGACGGCCTCTCCCGCCGTGCCGGTCATGACACGCAGCAGCTCGTCATACCCCCCACGCCGCTGTTTCCGCTTCATGAACACGACAGTGGCATGTGGCACAGGATGGCCGGAGGATGAGGAGACGCTGACAAGGCGCAGTCTGCCAGATGACAGCGGGAGGAAAAGGAGGGCAAGGTCTGAATGGTAGTACATGGCATGGGAGACGAGAGCGCCGCCCTTTACCGTCACCAGATAAACCCCATAGGGGACATCAGGCATGGGGATGGTGTCGGCATGTGTCTGCCATGAGGGGGTGGAGTATCGTCGGGACAGTGTCACAGGCGCGTCAGGGAGCAGGAGACGCTCCACCTCTCTCAGTCCGTCACTGCTATGGACATTAAAGTCGGCACGTCCGTCGGCATTGACCCTCTGTAGAGTGACTGTGACATCAGAGACATTGCGGATATCATTGAGGATGAGCCTGTCAGATATCTCGGCAGAGAGCTGTGGCATAGTGATGGCTGCGAGGCTGTTGTCTATCCACGATGTGTAGCGTGTGGCGCGATGCTGGCGGCAGAGCGTGGTATATCGCTCCTTGGCGTCAAGGAGATAGGCATGGCGCGTAGCCTCTGATATGTCGTCATCTGAGAGCATGAGATCAAAATAAGCCTCGGCAAGGAACGACGATTCAGGGACATCAGCATACTCACGCATGGCATCCCGGAGCATCCCGCGCCGCTGGCTTATGAGATTGTCACCGTCATCCGCGCCGCCCATCACAGCCCTATGGCAGGCCTCGACACACGCCGCAGCCCTGTTGCCATTCTGCTTGTAGAATGTCTCAAGGAAGGAGTACATCCCCAGCTCATGGCCTAAGACAGAGAGCATGTCAGAGGCAAAGAGCCTGTCGTCCCTGCCCTCGTCTATTATCCTCTTGTACGGGGCATAGGGAGTGGAGGCGAGCAAAGGGGCGACAGACATGACACACGAGTCGGCCTGAGGGGGCATGGCGACACCCTTGCCGCGCGCGTTGCTCGTGACCCTCTCTCCCAGCCGCCCGGCCTCGATGGCGCTCATGGATTGCTGCCATTTGCTGAAGACGGTGAGGCAGATGGCGGCTGTGACAGCCTTCTGACGGTCGTCGCCACGCTCCGCCCACATCTGTGAGGCTTTGAGGTGGAGGCTGACAAGGGCCGGGGAGACAGAATCGACTGATATTGACGCCATGACCCTTATTCTCGAGAACTCTGCCCCGAGGAGGTCTCCATAGGCATGATGCCGCGACGCCAGCTGTGAGATGTCGTCGAGCACACGGATTGACTGGCGTGGCATATCGTCATTCTGATACTTCTCAAAGCGTTTCCACAGGGTGCCAAAGTCTGACGCCCCCACGCTGAGAGAGAAGAAAAGCGCAAACAAGGATAACAGTCGCATATATTAGTGGTGTAGGGGGGAGTTATAGGGTTATCAGGGAGGGGAGCCGCATGGCATAACGAAAAGCTTGCATTTTTTTTGGGGGGCAGGGCAATGCCTCCCGCTATGTACGACAGCAGAGCCGGCACACTATCCGCACAAGGCGTATCCTAAGGTATAACGCGCGCAACACACAGCGCTTCCCTTAGACACATCCTGTGGAGAGTGCCGGCTCTGCTGTCATATAGAGGCTGTGGGGGGGGAATTCACACAGCTTGTGCCTCCTGGGGGGCACTCGGGAAATCCTGTATCAACTGGAAAGACAAAAACCGAAATAAAAACTATCAACTCGTCAACATGTTTCCTTGTCAACTAAGAATTGTTTATTGTCTGTTTATCGCCTTGAAGAGGATGGCAGCCTTCTGGAAGAAGGTGGTGTCATGCTTCCGCTTTGGGCGTTAAGAGCCTGCTCTTATAAGAGCAAAGCGGAAGCGTGGCGCCAGGGCTCTGCCCCCCATCATCTTCAAGGGGTTTATATTGGTTTTCGTGAGTCGAACTGACACAGGGTTTTAGTGGTGCCCCGCCTCCTGTCTGGTTTTTAGTTTCTGACGATTTTCCTGCCATTCTTGACATACAAGCCCTTAGGCAGCGTCTTTATATCCTGGCCGGCATAACGCCCGTCAATGGTATATATGCGTCCGTCATCAGAGCCAGCGGCGGCATCGTCAGCCACCCCGCCGATACCTGTTGTCGTATCGACCATCCGGAACGACACGCTGCCGTCATTCCCTACAGTGATGTCCGTCAGCCTGTACGGCATGGAAGGCTTATACTCGTTCCACTTGTCGAGCGTCGTGACGCCTCCCGTCCCGGGGAACGTGTTGCCCTTATAGTTGGCTACAATCTCCTGTGCGGTATAGTCCCTGTGGTATGAGCTGAGCAGAAGTCCATTGGCAGGGACGATGGTCCAGCGGGGCTTCCCGAGCTCGTTGTTAGGGTTGGCAAAGTTGGTGAACTTCGACTCGAGATAATGTATATGTGTCACGAGCAGGCCGTAGTTGAACATGCGCGTGTACCATCCTGTGCCGCTCCCCGCAGGGATATTCTCGAGGATATAGAACTCGTCGCCATCCTTGTCGGCCGGGGCGGGATTCTGAATCCTGTACCCCTTTCCGCCTACGAACAGTGGGGCTATGGTATAGTCGCCCGGCTTGATGGTCTCCATCTCGTCGGTCCATCCGAGCCACTCCCTCTCCCATGCTGTCAGGGGTGTGGGATAGTAGCCGTTGCCCGAATACTCGCCGGCATCCATGAGGTCCCAGTATTCCATGCTCTGGTTGTCATAGTTTGACGCGGCCCCGAAGTCCTGTGTCGGATAGACATCAGGCATACCGAGCGTGTGGCACATCTCATGACAGAAGACACCGATACCGTCAAGGCGCAGCGGAGAGTCCTGTCCGCCATAAAGCTCATTGCTGAGCCCGTAACGGTAGAATTTCTTGCCGTCCCTGTCCGGGATGCTCGATGTTGAGCCCGATTTAGGCCATATCAGGTTGTCTATGCCCGACGAGCCCTCGCTGTATCCGGCGTATATGACATATACGAGATCGACATATCCGTCGCCGTTGCCGTCATACTGTGTGAAGTCAGTCCCCGCGAGGTCGGCCGCCTCACACGCCTCTTTCAGAAGCTCGGTATAACGCGACAACATGTCTGACGAGCCAGAGTTCTGCCCGTAATACGTGGAGGCGTTCTTGGCCTTGAACGGCCCGACGACATCAAACTGCGGACGGAACTTGCCGCCGCTACAGTCATTGAAGTACTGGGCGACAGAGCCATAGTTGGCCGACGTCCCCGCGCTCGTGTTATACTCTGTGCCGTTAAGCCATAGGTCAAAGTCAGCCCGTGTGAAGCAGAATTCACGGTCAGTAAAGCCCATCATGACGACAAGCACCCTGGGGCTGCCCACACGCGGGAAAGGACGCACATTGGCCGGGAACGTCTGGGCCGCCCTACGGCGTGTGCCGGCCTCCACGCTCTCGGCCTTCAGGGCTGCGATCTCTCCGGCTGTCGCTATGCGGTACGTGCCGGCGTCAGTCCTCACCACCACCTCGCCCCTCGTCGTCGCGAGATAATGGAAATGCTCGTCGCCACGCTGTGCCACAAGCACTGTGCGCCCGTCCTCAAGCGTCACTGTGATACGGCGGGGATTGGCCTTTGAGGCATGACACATACTGGCGACACCAAGCAGAAGCAGGAGAGAGAGAATTATCTGTTTCATGTTATTCTTTGGATAAATATATGTTTTTTTGATGTGTGTGGCAAGAGGCATCAGAGCCCCACAATCCACATATGGAGCCCCACACCCCTGGACGCGGGGCGTAATGCTTACGCATTCGGCAAAATTAAGCATAAATATCGGTTTATCAAAAAAATTCGCCCTATATTTTGCTTATATTATGATAATAATTGGTAAATTTGCCACGTATATGGGTTCCGGCCGTGTGCCAGAAGGCCGACATCTGTCAGTAATCGGCAGAGCCGCCCTCATGTCCTCATCATGCATCAGCCACATCATGACCATCCCCACCTTATATATTATCTCATAAGACAAAAGAAAAAAGCAAGCGAAGAAAACCATGAGCATCAAGATTATCGCCGCCGTAGCCCGCGGCAACGCCATCGGGAACAAGAACAGGCTGCTCTACTGGCTGCCGTCCGACCTCAAGCGCTTCAAGCAGCTGACAACAGGCCACACCATCATCATGGGCCACAAGACATACCTCTCCCTCCCCAAGGGCGCGCTGCCCAACAGGCGAAACATCGTCCTCAGCCGCACCGTCAAGACGATAGAGGGCTGTGAGGTATATGGATCGCTGGACGAGGCTCTCGCCCGCTGTGCCACCACCGCCGACGTATATATAATAGGAGGGGCCTCGGTATATCAGCAGGCCATGGACGTGGCCGACATGCTCTGCCTGACAGAGATTGACGACACCCCCGCCGAGGCCGACGCCTTCTTCCCCGACTACAGCTCCTGGCATGAGGTATGGAGCGAGAGCCACAAGCGCGACGAGCGCCACACACACGATTTCCGCTTTGTCGATTATGTCCGCCCAGACAGCAGCCGTCCAGACAACACCGCCAACAATGGCAACACTGACAGCCCCCATTGTCCCCAGCCGCTGCCCGCAGAGCTGGAGGCGTGCGTCAGGCGCGCCGTAGAGCTGTTCATGGAGGGCTACAGCTGCTCGCAGAGTGTCGTCATGGCTTTCGCCCCCCGCTATGGTGTTGACGAGAAGACAGCGCGGCTCATGTCGGCGGGATTCGGCGGCGGTGTGGGCCGTCTCCGTATGCTCTGTGGCGCGGTCTCTGGCGCTGTCATGATAGCGGGATTGGCGACGGGCGGCGACGGTGGCGACAATATACGTCTGTCAAAGGCAGCCTCGTATAAGGGCGTGCAGGAGATAGTGGGCGCATTCCGTGAGGAGAACGGCTCCGTGATATGCGCTGAGCTGCTCGGGATGAAGACCACTCCCCTATCCTCCACCTCAGCGATGTCATACATGCCTGCCGAGCGCGACACCGCCTATTACGCTGCGCGGCCATGCGCGGCGAAGGTGGAGAGCGCGGCACGCATCCTCGCCCGATTCATCGCCGCGAGAGAGGCGAAATGATCCCCATACAGTGGATAAGCTGGGCGGGAGACATCACCACCACCACCGACAAAGTATAGACAGGGAGGACAGGAAATTAATCCTGCCCTCCCTGTCTTGTTCACGAATCGCCCTGTCCCACAGTCATCACTCGGCAGTCTTTCTCCATACGATATAATTCTCGTAAGGGTATTCTCCTCCGAAAGATTCGCCTTCCTTGGCGAGATTGCCGTCACGGTCTCTCCACATGACGGCCGCTGTGCCTCCGACGAGAGCGATGGCCTCAGAGACACCGATATCCTCAAGGGCGAGGGAGAAGTCATGGTATGACTCTGGCGTGAGACTGCTGACGACGTGCAGCGTGCCGTCTTTCAGGCAGAGGGCGCGCCTGAGGGCTTTGCCCTTAGGGGGTATGGGCTGCAGCCTGCCGTTGCTGACGAGCGAGTACTGGCGGAAGAAGCACCCATCCTGCTCTACGGCGCTCTCAAAGAGAGGTGTCTCTGCCTGCCGCCCTATGGAGACTGTCTTGCCGACAATGGCACAGAAGCCGAGTTTCGAGCGTCCTCTGGAGAGGAGCTCGCCGTTATAGACAAAGGCTCCGGCGGGCGTGCCGTCGTCGTCACGGAGGTCGGCGGCGTGGGCGGCTAGTATGACAGCGGCGTCAGCGGCGGGACGATGGCCGACATACATGCCGACGTGTCCGCCCACAGGGGTCATTACCCTCAGCGGTATATCATTGACTGTGGTGTCGCTGACAGACACATAGGCGTGGGCGGAGAGGGAGCCGGCAGGCAGGGTCTCTACCGACAGCGTGTCGGCCTGGGGCGCGCCAGCGGGGAGACCACCGGGCGGGAGGGCGTCACGGCTGGCAGCGAGCATCCATGCCCCTACGGCCACGGCCGACAGGAGCACCACGCACAAGAGTGTCCACAGCACGACATGACGCGGGAGACGGCGGGAGACATGGCGGTGGGAGGCTGGCGGAGTGTCGCCAGAGGGAATGCCGGGGGCTGTCTCGCGGCCGAGAACGCGTATCTCAAAGTCTGACATATTGTCTTTCATCATATCGTCACTCATTGTTTTTCATCTCCTTTGCTGATGTTGTTGTCTATCAGTCGCTTCAGCTGTCTAAGGCTCTCGCGCGATGCGGTCAGCGACACCTTATGGCCTGACGGCGACCTGAGGACGAGATGCTGTTTGGGCAGATTGATAGCGTACAGATAGTCACGGTTCATAATAATCCCCCTCCCTATCCTTATGAACATGGACGCGTCGTCGCCAAGCTGGCTGTTCAGCATATGCTCAAGCTGGCCTAACTGGAAGAGAACAAGACGCTCGTCGCCATCGGTGATGGTGACAAGGCTGTAATTGCCGTCAGCCTGTATGCACATGATATCGTCGGCAGAGACCCGCAAGAGGTCGGTGGCATTGCTGATGATGAATTCCTGTCGCATCGTGGTGAGGTGAAGAGGGTGATAAAGCGGGGTCTATGAATTACTTCCTTACGGTCAGTGGGTCCAAGGACAAGTCTCGTGACAAAAGAAACCTCCGTGACCGTCCGTGATAATCCGTGTGATATTGGTCAGTGGGGTCCAAGGACAAGTCTTCCGAGTGAAGCGGATATTATCTGAAGCCGATTTATAGAACACGCGCTTAAGTGTTTCTTACTTGTCTGCAAAGTTAATGAATAATCTTGTAATCGCGCCAACGGTCACAATGCGCGCGCAGTTTTTTAGCAATTTTTGTGTTTGGGCATTGGTCCATAACGTCATTGTTGCGCATCATGGCGTGCAGGTAGCGTGCCTTCAGCTCCTTGTCTTTGAGCATGGAGAGCCCCTCGTCGATCATGGCGCGGCTACGGGTAAGGTCGATGTACTGCTCACGTTCGTCCGCGAGGTCAACGTATCGTGTCAGTGCCCAGCACCATTCGGTCTGGTTACGCATACCGACACCGTAGAGTATCATCGCCTCGCCCCGCTGGCGGGCTGTCGTGGCGTGGCGCATGAGATGGCGTAGCCGGGCCATGCGCCGGGCATAACGGAGCTTGTAGCGTGGGCTGGGCTTTATGTGATGCCGGCGGCTGGTGATGTCTCTGAAATGCATACAGAAGGGGTCACGGGTGAAATAGGGCCATACGGCGCGGCTCTTCTGGAACGTGTCGCTGACACGGCCGAGCCATGTGGCGGCCTCACGGTATCTGTGGGCGGCGATGCAGCTTGTGCCGACGATGTCTGCCCAGTAATTCTTGTCGGCAAGGCCGTGGCGGCTGACAAGGCGGTCGAGGGGGCTCTGTGGATGGATGACGCGCTGATAGACGGTCATGAGGACATCAGGCGTGGCACTATAGACCAAATCGGACATGGCGTTGGCATAGTCGGTGAAGCCGAATCCGACGGGCTCGGGAGAGTTGGGCGAGTGGGCACGCCCTGTGGCGTTCCTCAACAGCCAGAAATCTCCGAGATTGGCGAGGAGGATGGCATCGGCCTTCCGGCCCTCACGCCACAGTCTCGGCGCAAGGACATCGACAAGGATGCGGTTGAGGGCATCGCTCCAGTACATCTTGTTCGTGATATGGACAACAGGGATGTAGCCCCACACGCTGCCGTCGTACTGAGGGATGAAGACTGTCTGTGGGATCAGGCGCTGCCGCAACTCTGGCGTGACAGACTTCCTGGCCAACGCTGACAGCCATGAGATGTCTCTGGCAAGACGTGCTGTATAGGCGTTGTCATACCTGCATGTCTGTGCCTCAAGGAGAATGCGCAGCACACGCATCGAGTTGCGGATAAATGTGCCCCTACGGCAGTGGCTCATGCCATTCCGGGCATACCTGATGGCTGTCTGCATGTCGCCTCTCACGCTGTGGAGGGCGGCGGCGGTGTAATACCATATGGCCTTGTCCTCCACGCGTTTGTCTATGACGGCACGTCTGGCTATCCCTAACACCATGTCTATCTCGCGCCTGTCCTGACTGTCAAGCTGACAGTAATGCCTGACATCACACCCGCAAGGGATATGCCAGTCATAGCGTGACAGGAGTTCCTGTGTGAGATCGGCGACGAAGGGCGAGTTGGGATTGGCCTCATAGACGGTCTTCCAGACTTGGCGGATGCCGGCCTCTCTGTTACTCCATAAGTTTCCATCGGTCAGTGAGCCCGTAGGACAAGTTTGCTGGCTCCAGCTGTCCAAGCATTTGTATAAGGATACCGCATCGCCTATACGCGCGTAGATTCTCCGTGCTGTCTCCATGTCGCCTGTCTTCCGGTAGGCTATGGCGACATGACGCTCGGCCATGGTGCGTATGATGTCATCATCCATCCGGGGCGCTGACTCCTCCCAGAAGGCCACGGCCTGGCTGTATCTATTTAACGCGACAAGGGCACGCATGGCCAGCAGGACATAGCGGTTATAATACTTGCCCCGCATAGTCATGGCTGTGCGGGCGACTCTCTCCAAAGTGGCTGATGTCGCGCAGTCTGGTGTGGGATAATACCAGGGGTCGGCCAGGGTGACGCGTCCCGCCTCACACTGTTTCGCGAGGATGAGATAGTCATACGCCTCGCGCCCGAGACTGGCGACACATGCCTGCCGCCGCGCCCTCAGCTCCCGCTCGGTATATGTATATACATATCTCTCTATGAGAGCGTCAGAGAGCGTCGTGGATGTCTGCCTGCGCCACAGCCTGATGTTCTCCTGGCGCAGGTATGCCTCGCCGAACGCCCGCTCTGAGGCCGCCAGATAGTACGGCTCGGTGGCGTGGGTGGCGGCGGGGTCAGTTATGCGTAATATATAGTTGTCATGCGCGGTAGGGGTATCGTTGTACCCGCAGGCTGTCACGCGCAGGGGCGCGAGGAGCAGGAGGAGGCTAATTGTTATAAATGGTCTTGATGGCTTCATGGCTGTACTTTTTTATATTGGCTGAATCGAGGTGGTAGAGAATCGTCGAGTAAGCCTTGGGCTCAAGGTGCAGGTACTTGTTCAGGAGGCGCTGTGTCGCCTCCAGCTCGCTGGCAGACACCTCCTCGTGCCTGACGGTCTCTCCTGTGCCAGGCTGCACGTTATGACGCTTCATGATACGCACGAAAGTCTCGTCCCTGAACAGGATATCCCATTCGAATATCGGCAAGGCGACATCGAGCGGCAGACGGAAGGAGTGGCAGTTCCTGAGATATGTCTCCACAGTTGTAATGTCGAGTATGGAGTTGCGGGTCTTGTAGCTGTTAAAGCGGTCTGTGTTATAGACCATGAGGACACCATAGTCAACGGGGGGAGCCTGTTGTGTGAGCTGGTGGAGACGTATCGTGCTGCTGACGAGCCGTCCGCCAGCCCGTTTCTTCACCTCACGGCAGAGTGTGAAGTATGCTTCCTGTGTCTGTTTGGTCCAGTCGCAGTCGAGCTGTATCTCATGCCAGTTGTCAATACCATTCCACGAGCACATCGCCATGATGCGTGTGGCGATTTTGCCGGCCAGCTTCTCGACGATACCGGAGTCTGCCGCATGGCGCAGCGCCTCGACAGTGACGAAAACTGTCGGCACGACCTCTATCCCTCGGGGGACAGGCTGGGCAAAGGCAAGTGTGGCGTTCGGCACAGGCATGGGAGTGTCGTCTGTGACATCGAACATCCTCAGGTAAAGCCTGCCGATATTCTCCCTCTTGAGGAATTCACGCTCGCTGTCTGAGAGGCTGAAAACTGTCCTCCAGTAGTAGATGCCGTTCATACGCCGGTGGATTTTGTTTGTTGTAGGAATACTATCGCCAGACGGACTGCTGCACGATAATGAGCACAGCACGCCCGACAGGAGGATGAGAAGCGGGAGAATGAGCGGCAGATTAGGATTTCTTTTCTTCATGAGTTTAGGAGAGGTTTAGGTTATGTATGGATTCTATGGATATATTTTCTTTTGCAAAGTTAGGATAAAGCATGAACACACGCAAAAGAAAACATGGCACGCTGTACGAGTTACGCCCTTGGGTGTACGAATCTGACGGAGGGAGAGAGAAGTATGAATGCGGGGAGAAGAAAAAGAAAACAAGATAAGTGTTTTCTGGCTCTCAGACGTATATAAGACAGAAAGATGCAGGAAAGAATAAAACGTTTTCGTTAAGCCAGATGAGCAATGATGAGCTTGCTCAATCATTGCCATGGCGAGAAAACGAAGGATGAAATCCAACCTAAATACACAATAAGAACAATCATGAAGCCATACAAATTCAAGCCTATCCTCAAGCCCACGATATGGGGAGGAGACAAGATAGCGCCATTCAAAGGCATGGACACAACCCAGAAGAATATTGGGGAGTCATGGGAGATATCAGGAGTGGAAGGCCACGAGAGCGTCACGGCCTGTCGCGGACTGACCGATGACCACGATATCGGGATGACTCTCCCACAGCTCATCCATAAATACAAGGGCCGGCTGACAGGCGAGAGAATATACAGACAGCACGGAGAGAAGTTCCCGCTGTTAGTCAAATTCATCGACTCACGGCAGAACCTCTCTGTACAGGTGCATCCGGACGACCACCTCGCCATGGAACGTCATGGATGTGCGGGGAAAACAGAGATGTGGTATATCATAAAGGCCGACGAGGGAGCGAAGATATATGCCGGACTGAACCGCCCTCTCTCACCCAGCGAGTATGAGCGCCTCGCCACGGCAGGGCTCGTCGGGGGACACCATCCCATGCTTGACGTCATAGCTACACATGAGTCACATCAGGGTGACCTCTATTTCCTCCCCGCCGGACGACTTCATGCCATCGGAGCCGGAAACTTCCTCGCAGAGATACAACAGACATCTGACATAACATACCGTGTCTATGACTACGGACGAAAGGACAGCGACGGCCGTCAGCGCGAGCTGCACATAGAGCAGGCACGCGACGCCATCGACTACCATGTATGGCCAGAGTACCGCTCGTCGTATGACAGCACACTGCCTGACACAAAGCTCGTGTCGTGTCCGTACTTTGATGTGAGGAGAGTTGTCGTGCAGAAGGCGGCGCGGATAGAGATGCCCGACGACACGTTTGTCATCGTTGTATGCCTCAGAGGCATGGCCGACATCAATGGTGTCAGCGTGAGACAGGGCGAGACACTGCTTGTGCCAGCTTGTGAGAACACGCTGCGCATCTTCGGCAATGCGACATTCCTCACCGCGACGATGTAGGCAGACAGGAGACACACTGCTCTTCTTCCCAGCATGGCGTTTGGTCATTATATAGCCGGCACATGCAAAAGCGCAATTCTCAAATCCCCAACAATCATCTGTGGAGGAGTGTTTTTCGCCCCTCCACCTGTAAAGCATATCACCAACACACTATAAATACATAATATGGAAAAACGGTCAATATCCCTTTCGTCCCTCCCCGTGCTCTTCGGATTCTTCGTCATGGGCTTCTGCGACATCGTAGGCATATCGAGCGATTATGCTGCCGCGGCCTTCGGGTGGTCAGGCACGATGGCAGGCCTTGTCCCGAGCATGGTCTTTGTGTGGTTTTTCTTTCTGGGTATCCCTGCCAGTCTTCTCATGAACAGGATAGGGCGCAAGACCACCGTGTTGCTCTCATACCTGATCACCGTAGCAGGCATGGCGCTGCCCATCATCTCCTACTCGTCGGCGACAACACTCGCCGCCTACGCCATGCTCGGCATAGGCAACGCCATTCTTCAGGTGAGCCTCAATCCGTTGCTCAGCAATGTCATGACAGACCCCCGTCTTCTCACCTCGTCGCTTACGGCAGGTCAGGTGGTCAAGGCTCTCTCGTCGTTTGCGGGCCCCTCGCTTGTCCTTCTGGCCATTAATGTCTTCGGCGGTGGATATGACAGACAGTGGTATCTCTGCTTCCCCATCATGGGCGGCATAACCCTGCTGTCAGGGCTGTGGCTCCTGGCGACACCCATACCGCGCGAGGCGGCAGCAGGCAGTGGGACACGCCTCGGCGACTGTCTCCGCCTCCTCATACCGTCAGCTGAGAGCGGTGCCGCCATCCCTCTGCTGTTCTTCGGCATCTTTTTCGCTGTGGCCACGGATGTCAGCACCAATTTTATATCCTCAAAGGTTATGATATCACGCTTCGGATATTCAAGGGAGATGGCAGGCATAGCGCCACAGACATATTTCGTGTTGCGCACTGCAGGGGCATTCATAGGCGTTCTCGCCATGACACGCATCTCCGCGAGCCGATACTTCCGCTGGAACATCGTGGCATGTCTCGCCTCTGTCCTCGTCCTGGCATTCGTCCATAACGACATCATCGACCTCCTGGCCATCGGCGCGATAGGATTCTTCTGCGCCTGTGTCTTCCCTATCGTCTATGGCATGGCCGTCAAGACATTGCCTGAGAAGACGAACGAGATATCCGGACTGATGATCATGGCGGTCGCCGGAGGCACCGTGAGCTTCCTCGTCGGTGCCGCAAACGACGCCATCGGCATAACGGGAGGCATTCTCGTGATTCTCCTTGAGGTGGCATATCTCGCCTTCTGCGCCTTCCGCTTCAGGCAAGCCAGTGCAGCACAGTGATTCCGCAATGGAGTGTGTATTAGGCCAGGGGATGTTTATCACTTTACTTTGGTCAGCGAGTCCGGAGGAGCGTGAATGGCTGCCCACCACCCATATGGCTGAAGCATTATAAGCCAAGACGGGCAGGAGACAGACACTTATCAATAATGATATAAGCGTCTGTCTCCTGTCTGTTTTTTTAGTCCCGTCAAGCTGTCACATGGGGGGGACACGCTGATTCTGCCGGGGAGGGTCAGCCCCACTGTCTCAAGTAGTGTGTGTGGGAGGGGGCTGAAGAGCATGAGAATAGAGAGAGGAAGAGATGGAGGGCTACCGTGTGTAGAAATCAATCACTCTCTGTATGGCCTGTCTGCATACGGGGCAGAACTCAGGGTTAAGGTTTGTGCGCATACGGCAGTCTTGTGTGCCGCGGTACACTCCGTGCATCGAATAGCCGGCTCCCTCAAAGATGCCCACGCGCGACATTATGGTATCTGGATTGTCACTAAGGGGTGTTGGAACGGGTGTTCCGGGGGCTATAAGGTTCTCCCATTTCCCTGTGAAATCAGCCAGTGTGGTGATGTTCTGCTCCCACGGCTCGACATCATGCGGATACATGGGGATTGCCTCCTCCTCGTAGGCATACTCGTCGGCAAGTCCGGCGAAGCTATGGCCGAACTCATGGACGACAACAGGACGGAAGGATGCATGATGTGTCATGCTGAGATTGTATGAGTTGAGGATGCCCCCGCCGCCATAGTTGGAGGTGTTGACGAGGACGATGATATGCTCATATGGTATGCCGGCAAGGATGTCGTGGAGGTCTTTCAGACGTAGTGTCGTGAGGTAGCGGTCGCTGTAGAAGGTGTTGAAGTTAGAGTGGAGGGCGGTATCGAGCCATTTGCCGCGGGCAGGCTCGCTCGTGCCGCTGTCGGCAGAGGGAGACATGACAGCATAGAGAGAGAAGCGGGAGGAGGAGGAGCGGAAAGGCTCATGGGAGAAGATTGCATCGGCAGCCTCACGGGCGTCGGCAAGGAAGGTGTCCATCTCGCCCTTCTGGTAGCCCTCGGCGACAAAGGCTATCTTAATGCTGCGGAGCGTATCAGCGGCTGTCTGTAGCGTGACATACGGTGTGCGACGGGCATACCCCATATGGCGTATGAGGATATCGGACGGGATAACAGTATGCGTGAGACGGGCCATCTCCTCACGGCGCGAGTTGGTGAGCCTGACAGTGACATCAACTGTATCGCGTGGCATGGGGATGAGGAAGACATTCTCGAAAGAGCGTGTGGAGGTCTCTGCCTCAGGATAGCTGAGCCATTCCTGGAACAGCGTGCAGAAGGAGTTGACATAAAGCGTGTCGCCTGTTGCATGGCTACACACAATTATCTGCCCGTTGCCCTCAATAGGCACCTCGGCGAGACGGTGGCGTTTGCCATACCACCGGGGGGAGAGCTTTATCTCGTCGAGCGCGATGTGCTGGCTGTGGATATTGCCAGAGAAGATGTAGTCGAGACGCAGGGTGCTGTCGCGGAAGTTGTCGAAAGTCTGTTGCGCTCTGCCTGTGAGCGTGACAATGGCAAGCAGACATGTTAGGAAGATTCTCATAAGCAGGAAAATAAAAAAGGTTGGATTCTATGTGTTTGTGTCTGTGTCGGGGAGGACGCATTCATGTATTTTCCACAAAAGAGGCATAGGTAGAGGCTATTCTAAATGGAAGAACTTGTGCTGAGGTATCGACTTGACGGCCTTAAGGGGAAGACCTGACTGGCGAACAATAAGCGTGTCATAATGGTGGAGACCGTTTTTCGATATAGAGTCGCAGGCTCTGTTATACATGTCACGTATGAGGTTGTGATTTCTCCTGGCAATGACACACCCTGTCTTGTCTGCCTTGACGTGTGCGGCAGAGTAGAGCTGCTTATGGCCTGTCATGCGCAGTAGTGTCGCCTGGGGCTCTGTGACAACGGCGGCGTCCATCATATTGTCCTCTATCATCATCGTGCGGGTGGCGATATTCTGCATCTGGACAAGGTATGTCTTGCCCGACAGCCCTACCGAGTCGATGACATAAGAGGCGAAGGCGGCATCAGCCCCATAACGGTCGCCCGCCACCATCTTGTCGGCCAGCTGCTTGGCCTCCTTGATTCTCGACTTGCCGTTGACGAAAAGATACAGGCACATATTCTGATGTGGATAAATGACGAGGGAGTCGGTGGGGACTGGCTTTCTGGCTGAGGGGGCAGACTTACCAGCTGCCTGGGAGGCATGACGCGCCATGAGGGCTGTCCATCTGTCTTTCAACGATGACGCGCGGACATAATCTGACGCTATGGCGGCGGCGTGTCCTGACAACAGGGCTGTATCACAATCGGCAAGCGACTGACACTCTACCAGCTCAAGGTCTATGCCCATGGTGTCTGCTATGCCACAGTATCGGGCGATATAGAATGGCAGACAATCGAGAGTGGGAGTGACGGCAACAGCAACCTGTGTCTTCGCTGCCGTTGTCACAGCAGGCTCCTTATCGCCAGAGCAGGAGACAAGAAGAGCGAGCAGGGAGATGTATATAGCAAGAAAACGCATACGGATAAGTGTTTTGTTTATGGCGTTAAGAGAGAGAGATGACATCTACGGCAGGGAAGAGAATGTACGGCGGCGCATGACATAATACTGCCACAGGATAGAGAGCGCAGAGAGGGGTGCCGGCGAGGTCGCGTTGAGGGCGAGATGGTCTCTGTAGGCGGCATAACCAGACCTCATAATCCTGTAGTCACGACGGGCTTCCATTATGGCTCTGGTGTCATGCGGGTGGCCGGTAAGGAGCGCCTGCAGCATGGCGACATGGTCAAGCACACAGCGCCACAGCATGACACGGCGGAGTGATGACGCGGGCAGATTCTTGTACAGCATCAGGAGGTTGTTCCTGAAGTTGAGGTATGTCTTGTGCGGATTGCCTTGAGGGAGTGTCCCTCCTCCGACATGCCACACTACACTCGCGGGCACGCAATAAATCTTCCAACCATAACGTCTGAGACGCCAGCAGAAGTCTATCTCCTCATTATGGGCGAAAAACCTGCTGTCAAGGCCGCCATACCTCAGATACAGCTCGCGCCTGACTACAAGACAGGCTCCTGTGGCCCAATGTATCTCGGCCGTATCATCATACTGCCCGTGGTCTGCCTCTACCGTAGAGAATATTCTGCCACGACAGTAAGGATAGCCGAACATGTCTATGTAGCCTCCTGCCGCTCCGGCATACTCAAAGCGGCTGCGGTCATGCCAGGAAAGTATCTTCGGTTGGCAGGCTGCCGCCACCGGATTGCTGTCCATGAATGTCAGCAAAGGGTCAAGCCACCCCGTGCCTACCTCGACATCGCTGTTAAGAAGCACTATATACTCGGCCTCGACAGAGGCGATGGCTTTGTTGTAACCCTCGGCAAACCCATAGTTTGTCTGGAATCTGAGGGTTTCGACGCCGGGGTACTCTGTCGCGAGGAGGGACAAGGAATCGTCGGTCGAGGCATTGTCTGCCACTACAATCCGTGCCCCAGGCGTATTATGGATGACAGAGGGCAGGAAACGCCTCATCATCCCGGCGCCATTCCAGTTTAATATTATCACCGCTGCCTTCATACTATTGTCCCTATCATTGATGTCTTGTCATGGCTCATGTGCAGGAGCCTGACCTTAATGATCTGATTGTCGAGAGTGCCGGCAGCCTCACCGGCCGGCAGCTCTACCCTGATATAATTCTCTGTAAAGCCATGCATGGCGCGTCCTCTTGCAGGACGCTCCATGAGCACATCCATCTCACACCCCGCATGAGAGGTGTAGAAACGATGGGTCTTGGCATCGGACATCTCAAGCAGCAGATGTGAGCGGCGGCGCTTCTCCTTGTCGTCAACAGCATACGGGATAGCGAGCGCAGCTGTGCCCGGCCGCTCAGAATATGGGAATATATGCAGCTGCTGGATGTCAAGGCTGTCAATGAAGTCGTAACACTCACGGAAGCAAGCGTCTGTCTCGCCACGGCACCCTACCATGACATCGACCCCGATGAAAGCGTCAGGCATAAGACGCTTTATCAGCTCTACCTTGTGGCGGAAGAGCGATGTGTCATACCTCCTGTGCATAAGCCTGAGCACCTCGTCACTGCCTGACTGGAGAGGTATATGGAAATGTGGCATGAAGGCTCTCGACTGGGCGCAATACTCTATCAGCTCGTCAGTTAGAAGATTCGGCTCTATGCTCGAGATACGGTATCTCTGTATGGCGTCAATCCTGTCGAGCTCCCTGACAAGGCTTATGAAGCTCTCGCCCGTAGAACGCCCGAAGTCACCGATGTTCACCCCGGTGAGGATAATCTCCTTGCCGCCTTCCAGAGCGACACGCTCAGCCTGTGAGACAAGGGAGGCTATTGTCGGATTACGTGAGTTGCCACGGGCGTATGGTATCGTGCAGTACGTGCAATAATAGTTACACCCGTCCTGTACCTTAAGGAAATATCGTGTCCTGTTGCCACGCGAGCATGAATGGGCGAATGTTGTGATGTCCTTGGTCTTCTCACACTTTATCTTCTCTGTCATGACTCCTGTCCACTTGTCCTGAAGATACTGTATGAGCTGTGACTTCTCGTTTGACCCCAGCACGAGGTCAACGCCCTCAATGCTGGCGACCCTCTCGGGAGACAGCTGGGCATAGCATCCGGTCACGACAACAAATGCCTGTGGATGGGAGCGCACCATCTTGTGTATCTGCTGGCGGCATTTATGGTCGGCGACTTCTGTGACAGAGCATGTGTTTATGAGACAGATATCGGCTTCCTCACCTTGGGCCGCCTTGACGACACCAAGCCGCGAGAGCATCTCCGCAAAGGATGATGTCTCTGCAAAGTTCAGTTTGCAGCCAAGGGTGTAGTATGCGGCTTTCTTGCCTTGGAAAAGCGAATAGTCTATCATGTGTTTTTGGGCTATATATAAAACAATGTCGCAAGCATCTGCCTGCCCCACTATGAGAAGATTACGGGGAGGGATGTCGTGGAGGGGAACGGGGAGAACGTTATCCGGGCTAATCCTGCAGGCATAGCTTCTGCAGGTCATAGAACGAACCGTTGTATATATTGAAATCGACCTCGCCCTCTATGCCGGGGAGATGTCCGGCATCGGTGTGCTGCCAGAATTTCCACTCTCCCTGATACTGCATCTGCTCGACATAGTAATGGGCTATCCAGTAGGGATAGTCGTCAAAGCGGGCGTCATTCAGATACTTCTCCTTAAACTTATAATATGTATATAGGATGGGTTTTACATGGTACTTATCCTCGACTATATGAAGCCATGTCAGGATGTCACGCTGGAAATCCTCTGTGCTCCTTTCCTTGGGCTTATGCTCAACATCAAGTATCGGAGGGAGGTCGCCGGGCTCTAACTTGACATTCTTGAGGAAGAAATGTGCCTGGTCGCGCGCTGATGTCTTCAGGCTGTAGAAATGGTAGGCACCGCGTATGAATCCATGCTCACGAGCCTCATAGAAGTTGTCTATGAAGTTCTCATCGACAATGCTCGCGCCCTCTGTGGCCTTGATGATGACAAAACGCACCGGACAGCGGTTGATGTTCGCCGTGCGCAAGAGGTCCCAGTCGATGTCACCCTGATAGTGTGAGATGTCTATGCCCTGTATCTCATATCCGTTGGGATACTTCTCGTCGCCATACAGTGCCTGCCACCTGAACGCTGTCGGGGAGACGAAGAAAAACCAAAAGGCCCAGATATAGACAGCGACAATCATAAAACCGCCCAGCCACCATTTCCATGGGGAATGATGGCTGAGCATGTTTTTATTTCTTGTGCGCGAGGTGCGCTGCCTTTCGTTTTTCAATATTGTCCTAATAAAGAATAAGTATTCAAAGAACCGGCTTCATGTGATGCCGTCCCCTGGCTCTTACTTCTCGTTCTCAAGCAGAAGTGTCATTGTAGGACGGTCACAAACCTCTGACGGGCCGAAGTACTGTATCGGGCCGGGATAGACGAAGCTGGTGTTACGGGCCCAGTCAGAGCGGTGGCACACGAAATACTTGTACGGATGGCCTGAGAGGGAGACGAGAGCCTTGCGTATGACAGGCTTCATCTCGCCATTGCGCTTCTCCATGTTCATCATCATTGTGATAGGAATACCTCCCGCTATCCATTTGTCGGCTGGCAGGCATGTGTTCTTGATGCTTGACATATAGCCTGTCTTGCCGCAAGAGATGAGCATGGCCGCATTGTAGCCAAGGCTGTAGCAGTAGTCGGCGTCAAAGTTGGATGGAGCGGCGCAACGTCCCTCATAGCCGAAGAAATGGTGCTGTGTGGCAAACTTGCCTGTATATATACCGTCTTTCTTCCACTGGGCGAGCTTCTTGGCTACCATCTCGGCGAGCAGCTGCTCTGTCTCGATGAGTGACACCTGGACGTTGCCATGAGGGTCGCGCTCGAGTGCGAGCTGGCGTGACACAGACAATGGGAGAGAGCGGAAGATAGCTGCGTTCTCCTCAGAGAGGTGGGCAAGGACATAGTCAATCTTATGGTCATCGGCAACAAGCTCGAAGTCTGCCTGGTTGGCGGCGAGCATGTCGTTAAGCTCGGCTATGAGCTTCTTGATGGCAGGGATAAACTCTATCAGGCCTTCTGGCACAAGGACAACGCCATAGTTCATGCCAAGGTTTGCACGGTCAGTGACAACCTCGGCGATATATGTTACGATATCGTCAAGAGTCTGGTTCTTAGCCTCAACCTCCTCGCCGAGAAGTGTCACATTAGGATGGGTCTGGAGGGCACACTCAAGTGTCACGTGTGACGCTGAACGTCCCATGAGCTTGATGAAGTGCCAGTATTTCTTGGCAGAGTTACAGTCGCGCATGATATTGCCGATGACCTCTGAATAGACCTTCGTCGCTGTGTCAAATCCGAAAGACGCCTCTATCTCAGAGTTCTTCAGGTCGCCGTCGATTGTCTTCGGACAGCCGATGACCTGTACTCCTGCGTCGATAGACTTGTAATACTCAGCGAGAACACACGCGTTAGTGTTCGAGTCGTCACCGCCAATGATGACAAGAGCCTTGATATCAAGTGCCTGAAGAATCTCAAGCCCCTTGTCAAACTGCTCCTTCTTCTCGAGCTTGGTGCGTCCTGAGCCTATGATGTCGAATCCGCCCGTATTGCGATACTCATCGACAAGGTCGGCAGTTATCTCGATGTACTTGTGCTCTATCAGCCCGGCAGGACCGAGGAGGAAGCCATAGAGCTTGTTATCCTTGTTGAGCTTCTTGATACCATCGAAAAGACCGGATATCACGTTGTGTCCGCCAGGTGCCTGACCTCCGGAGAGTATCACACCGACGTTAATCCTCACATTGGCAGCCTCACCCTCTGTCGGCTCAAACTTCAGGTATGGCATTCCATAGGTATTTGGGAAAAGAGCCTGTATCTCTTCCTGGTTATCCACTGACTGTGTAGGCTCACCCTCAACAGCGTTTAGCGCTCCGCGCAGAGCCACCGGAAGCTTAGGCTGGTATTCTGCACGTGTAATCTGTAATGCACTTTTTTCCATATTCGTAATTCGAAAAAGTTTATATAGTCATTATATCACTTTAACACTTATAAAGTCTTTACACTATAACTTATTGCAAAATTAATATTTTTCATTGACATTAGAAAGAGATAAGCGTGAAAATGTTTCAAAAAAATAATATTTTTATATTTAAATTAGGCTATATTCGTATTTTTTTATAATTTTGAAACCCAATTTGCTCTGGCAGATAATGGCAGGACATGAATAACCGCTTGTTTATGGACATACAAGCCAAAGGAAAAATATCTTTGAATTAATGTGATTATAAGAATATATGTTGAGAAGTATCTGTAAATGGGTGTTATATGACGTGATGGGCTGGACAAGCGTCATCACCGAGGAACACCCCCAGAAATACATAATATGCCTTGCGCCACACACATCCAACTGGGATTTCATTATCGGGCAGCTGTATGCAAGGGCTAACGGGATGAAGTCAAATTTCCTTATGAAGAAAGAATGGTTCTTCTGGCCATTAGGCCCGATATTCCGCTCTATCGGAGGTATCCCCGTCTTCAGACAGAAGAAGATGTCGATGACAGACACACTGGTGCAGACCGCCCTCAATGCAGACGTGTTCCATCTCACCATCACCCCCGAGGGCACACGTAAGCCTGTCAGCGAGTGGAAACGCGGTTTCTACTACATCGCCTTAGGGGCAAAGATGCCGATACTGCTCTATGGTGTTGACTACCAGAAGAAGGAGATAGTCTGCACACGCACGTTCATCCCTACAGGCGACTATGACAAGGATATCGTAGAGATAAAAGGATATTTCAGCAAATTTGTCGGTAAGAAACCCCAGAATTACATCGTGGGCGTATAGGCAAGAGGGCTATGAACCCGCCTTATCCGTTTTTTTGAGATTATCCCGGCCTGTACACTGAGCCAACAGTCGCAGGACATTCTCACATGACTTCCGTGCCATACTGGAATGCTCCTCACGGACAGACTTGCCGGACAAAGGCGCCATCTGACAATATGCTTTGTATCAAGGCTTTATCCACATTCTCCCAAAAGACACTGAATGAGCGGCTTATAAGTACTGAATGAGCGGCTCATTCAGACTGAATGAGCACCCCATTTGGACTGAATGAGCGACAGCAACAATTATGGAGACCAGAACCAAGGCATTTATGGGTAATATATATTGGTGACAATGACACGACATACCACAACAGACATCAGACTCACACCCCACAAACATTCAAACATCATCTTATCCATACCACACATCATCCTGGCTATATCCCTGGCCATCATCGTGTCCTTATATCCTGATGAGGCCTCATGCCAGAGCAGAAGCCAATGGGTAAGGAACACCTCGCGCCCGCACAAGATCACAGAGGGTCTGCAGGGACGCCACCTCAGTGTATGGCCGAGCCACGGACGCTATTACAACGCCAAGACCGGCATGTGGGAATGGCAGCGTCCACAGATATTCTGCACCACAGAAGACCTCCTCACCCCCACATTCGTCACGCCATTCCTTCTCCCGATGTTAGAGAACGCCGGCGCTAATGTCTTCGTGCCGCGCGAGCGTGACATACAGCGTGACGAGTATATCGTTGACAATGACCTGGCGATGTCAGGATTCATGGAGATATCAGGAGGTGAGACGTGGTCGAAGGCTCCAAGAGCCGGATATGCCATCGGGCGCGGCGTGTATCACGACGGCGACCGCCCGTTCTCAAGAGGCAGCGCGCGTATGGCCGTCTCAACCCAGGGGCAGAATCTATCGAAAGCATACTACCGGCCTAATATCCGTGTCGGCGGGAAATACGCCGTCTATGTGAGCTATCAGACCGTCGAGGGCTCTGTTGACGATGCAGAATACACCGTTGTCCACCAGGGACAATCGACACGCTTCAAGGTAAACCAGCGCATGGGCTCCGGCACATGGGTGTATCTTGGCACATTCGAGTTTGACGGCAACAGCACTTACAGCAATTATGTCATGGTCTCCAACCACAGCTCGCGCCGTGGCTATATCACGACCGACGCGGTCCGCTTCGGTGGCGGTATGGGCGACCACGAGCGGGGAGGACGCACAAGCGGACTGCCCAGGGCGTTAGAGGCCGCACGCTATTGGGTGCAGTATGCAGGAGGCCCACGTGCTGTCGTGGTGTCAAAAGGCGGGCATGACGACTATGGCGATGATGTCAACACACGCTCGCTCATGTCCAACTGGCTCTCATACGGCTCCATGACCAACCCCACCGAGGACAACAATGGCGGTGTATGTGCCAACGACACCATAACACTCTCTGAGGCGGCGGCAAAGGCATACCTTGACAGCATATCGGCAAGCGGGGCGGACAGCGCCACCATGGCACAGGCAGACAGTGTGGCCAAGGCCATAGCGGACAGCGTGGCGAGGATCCCGTTCCAGCATATAAACGCTGTCAACGGGAAGACCATGACCGGACATGTGCCTTTAGACATGCAGATAGGCATACATACTGATGCGGGATGGGCGCGCGACTTCACCACGCCATACGGCACACTGGCTATATGCACAAGCCAGTTTAACCAGAACCGTCTCGCGGCAGGCTCAAGCCGCAAGCAGTCGTTCGACCTCGCTTGTGACCTCCTGTACAATGTCTCGCGCGACATCAAGAAGCGTTTCGGCAACTGGACGACACGTGAGGTATGGGACCGCAACTACAGCGAGACAAGGCTCCCGGCCCAGCCATCGGCAATCCTCGAGATGCTGTCACACGAGAATTTCCCTGACATACGCCTCGCCCACGACCCTTATTTCAAGTTCTCTGTGGCGCGTTCCATCTATGTCACCATACTGAAATACCTTGCCCGCGTTGACGGGAAGAAGGCCATTGTACAGCCACTCGCGCCACAGCGCTTCCAGGCAATGAAGCTGAGGGCGAATGTCCTCACACTGACGTGGCAGCCACAGAGCGATGAGTATGAGCCAACAGCTGTCCCCACATCTTACAACATATACACACGCATAGGCGACCGTGGATATGACAACGGACGCAACATCGGGAGCACAGAATACAAGATAGCGCTGCAGGCTAACAAGATATACCGCTTCCGTGTCACCGCGGTCAATGCCGGAGGAGAGAGCTTCCCCACAGAAGAGCTTGTGGCGATGTATAACCCTGAGGCCAAAGAGACTGTGCTCATTATCAATGCCTTCCATCGCCTGTCGTCACCCACGGTGGTGGAGACCGACACGACATGCGGCTTTGACATTACAGACGACATAGGGCTCTCGTACGGCACGACAGCGGGATGGGTAGGCCGGCAGATTGTCTTCGACAAGTCGAAGGCTGGACAGGTGCAGGGACTCGGCTATTCTGACACATCACTCCTCGGGCGGTACGTCGCGGGGAACGATTTCAACTACGCCTTCTCCCATGCCGACGCTATCAGCCGTGCGGGGAAGTATAACATCGTCAGCATGTCGTCTGAGGCCATCGACTCGACCACAACGCTAACCCCCTATCCTATGCTCGACATAATCTTTGGCAATGAGAAGGACGACGGCCACTCCCTGCGCCATTACAAGACGTTCCAGCCACACCTCAAGAATGCCATCACGGGCTATCTGAGCCATGGTGGCGGACTGTTTGCAAGCGGCTCCTACATCGCATCAGACATGCAGACGGAGGCTGACAGCACGTGGCTCGCGGAGAACATGCACATACGTCTGGGTGGCACCGACCGTATAGCCAAGCCTCTCGACGAGTCAACATCAGGCGACACACTCTGTTTCGCCACCGACTCTGTAGAGGTTTACCGCCACGTAAATGAGCGCCACTACGCCTCGGTGTCGTCTGACATACTCTTGCCAGCCCCATCCGCCTTGTCGCCAACCCCATCCGCCCCAATGACATCAGGAGAGGCTGCGGGGAACGGCCCTCTCACATTCAGATATGCCGACGGCCAGCCAGCCTCATGCTTCCACAACGACGGGAAGAAGAGGATATACACTCTCGGATTCCCATTTGAGTGTATCAAGAGCCAGGACTCACGCCGGCGGGTCATGACCGAGATAATAAAAACAATCCTAAAACAATAAGCCCCCTGTCCCTATTTATTATGAAGATCACCACTAACCACTCTGGCACACGCACGATAGACATCACCCCGAGCCATCTGGACACCATCAGGCGCTATCAGCTTTTCAAGAACCTCATAGACAGCAATGGCATCGTGAACGAGGCCGTGCTTGAGAAACTCCGTCTGAATGTCCGCAGCCTCCTCGAGTCAGAAGGAGCCGGCGACAAGGCACTCCTTGCGTTGTGTCTCGATGTCATCTACCATCCTGACATGAAAGCTCCCGGGCTGCACCATCTCATAATGGCATATCTTGCTGACGACGGAAGAGAATCCGCAGATACATGTGAGCAAGCCGCGCCCACAACATGACCCCACCCCGGCACGCCCTCAGGCCGACGATACCCCCCCACTTCCGTTATCCGGAATGGCAGACAAACACATTATCCGAACAATCACCGCATCCACCACCCCCGATAAAAACCATGCCACAGCTGACAGACTTCCTCCCTACGACAAAGAAAGAGACCGAGCTACGCGGATGGACCGAGCTCGACATCATCATATTCTCGGCCGACGCATATGTTGACCATCCTTCTTTCGGAGCCGCAGTCATCGGCCGTGTGCTGGAGTCAGAGGGCTATAAGGTGGCCATCGTGCCACAGCCCGACTGGCATGGCGACTACCGCGATTTCAAGAAGCTGGGCAGGCCGCGTCTCTTTTTCGCCGTTGCCCCGGGGTGTATGGACTCGATGGTAAACAAATACACCGCACGCCGCCGCCTGCGCTCTGAGGATGCCTATTCGCCCGACGGGCGTCATGACTGCCGTCCAGAATATCCGACAATTGTCTATACACATATTCTGAAAGAGCTCTACCCTGACACTCCTGTCATCCTTGGCGGCATCGAGGCATCCATGCGCCGCCTGACACACTACGACTACTGGCAGGACCGTCTCCGCCCCTCTATCCTCATAGACTCACACGCCGACATGATAGTTTACGGCATGGGAGAGCGTCCCATGACAGAACTGTCACGGCTCCTCGCCTCTGGCATACCCATAAACGAAATACGCTCCCTGCCCCAGACCGTCATCCTCGCTCCCACCGATGATGTCCCCGACGGAATCACAGACAGCGACATCGTGCTACATCCCCATGAGCGGTGCCTCACAGACAATAAGGCCGAGGCTGAGAACTACCGCCATATCGAGGAGCAGTCAAACCGCATACACGCACGCCGCCTGCTGCAGCAGACAGGCTCACAGTATGTCATAGTCAATGTCCCCTACCCTGTCATGACGACAGAAGAGCTTGACGCCGTCCATGCCCTGCCATTCACACGCCTGCCCCACCCCAAGTATAAAGGCAAGCGCATCCCCGCCTATGACATGATCAAGTTCTCGGTCAATATCCACCGTGGATGTTTCGGCGGTTGCGCCTTCTGCACCATCTCTGCCCACCAGGGCAAATTCATCACCTCACGCTCCAAAGAGAGCATTCTTGACGAGGTGAGGCGAGTCATCTCCATGCCAGACTTCAAGGGCTACATATCTGACCTTGGCGGCCCCTCGGCCAATATGTACTCCATGCAGGGCAAGAACCGCCGTGCCTGTGAGGCCTGCAGCCGCCCCTCATGCCTCCATCCCGCCGTATGCCCCAACCTCGACACTGACCACAGCCGCCTCCTCGACATATACCGCGCGGTGGATAGCCTGCCCGGGGTGAAGAAAAGCTTCATAGGCTCCGGCGTGCGATACGACCTCCTCCTCCACCGTTCGCCCGACGAGCGTGTCAATGCCGCCGCGTCCCGATACACCCATGAGCTTATAACAAGACATGTCAGCGGACGTCTGAAAGTGGCACCCGAACATACATCGCCCCATGTGCTCTCCCTCATGCGGAAGCCGCCGTTCAGCCTCTTCAGACAGTTCAAGGCTCTCTTCGACAATATATGCAGGGCTGAGGGACTGCGCCAGCAGATAATCCCATACTTCATAAGCAGCCATCCAGGGTGCCGCGCCGAGGACATGGCCGAGCTGGCCGTGGCCACCAAGGAACTTGACTTTCATCTCGAACAGGTGCAGGACTTCACGCCGACCCCTATGACAATAGCAACAGAGACATGGTACACTGGTTATGACCCCTATACACTCGAACGTGTATTCTCGGCCAAAGAGCCTCGCGAGAAAGAGGCACAGCGGGAGTTCTTCTTCTGGTATAAGCCCGAGGAGAGCCAGCGCATAGAGCGGACACTGCGCCACATAGGGCGGCCTGACCTCATAGCCCCGCTATGCAGGAGACACACCACCACCTCACGACAAGGGGGACAAGGACACAGACCAGAATATGGAGGAAAGATTGGAGACCGGAACGGAGACAAGCCAGGGCGAAACAAACACAGACGCAAAACACGATAGACACGTAGTACCACTCTCTGCCCCCGACAGTCAGAGAATAAAAAAAAGGAGGGGTATCCCCCTCCGTTACTGGGCTATTATTTCTTTAGGAAAACCATCTGCGACATCACCATAACATGAGCAACAGACATCTGACACACAGCGGATTACTCTCCAGCGCATTGTCGCCCACAATCAGAACGACGGTATGGCTATTGCGCATCATGCTCCCTGTGTCGCTCGCCGTCTCCATACTCCAATACTATGGTGTGATAGACATGATTGCGGGCTGTATGGACCCCATTTTCTGTCATATAGGACTCCCAGGCAGGGCATCGGCGGCGTTCCTTACCGCCGCCTCTGTCACGACGTACGCAGGCATCGCCGTCATGTCGGCCCTTGACCTTACCATGCGTGAGGCCTCCATCCTCTCGGCCATGGCGCTTCTATGCCATGCGCTGCCTATGGAGTGCGCCGTAGTGGGCAAGGTGGGGTCACGGCCTTTGCTCATGGCTGTCATAAGGCTTGCCGCAGCCTTCGCCGCAGCTTTCATTCTCGACTCCATACTCCCGGAGATGGACGGCCGTCTCCAGTTGTCTCCCCTGGCTGGTGCCCCCGGCTCGTTGGGTGATGTCCTTGCCGGATGGCTTCTGTCCTCAGTGCGGATGGGGTGCATGATATTCGTCGTCATATACTTGCTGATGGTTATCCAGAGGGTTTTCGACAAGTATGATGTCATGCCCCGGCTTGTCGGCCGTCTCGGATGGCTCATGTCGGCGTTCGGACTGCCTCCGTCCGCCGCCTATCTGTGGCTTGTGGGCAATGTGCTGGGCATCAGCTATGGGGCAGCGGTGATGACAGAGCTGATGCGGACAGGGCGCATAACACGCGGGGAGGCCAATGAGGCTAACTACCATCTCATCATGAACCATTCTATGATAGAGGACACGCTGGTCTATGCGGCGTTAGGAATATCGCCCCTGCTGATACTGTCGGTGCGTCTGGTGTCTGCCCTCGCCGTAGTATGGGCGAGGAGGGCTCTTTTGGGATTCCTTAGAGGACGGTGACCCTCTGATACATACATAAAGCCCCCTGTCTCACACACCCAGACCCACCCCCATCCTATTCCTCAGAAAAAAAGAAGCCAGTTCTCATAGATAGAAATCGCGCATGGCGTGGCTGTACCACTCTGACCTGCCCCCGTCGGCATCCATGAGCGCCACCTCTGTGTGTGTCGTGTCCCCGCCGTCATGACGCTTGGAGAATCTCAGCAGATGGCGGCGCGGATTTTTACGTGGCACAGTCCTCACGGCACAGTGGGCAGAGAGCGTGAAGCCGGCTATAGCAGCCTCTGCCGTGAAAAGGCGCAGGCTCTCCGTAGGCAATATCACGCAGAGGGTGCCCTCGGGCGCAAGCAGCCGGTAGGCCTCTGTGGCGAGGACGCTGAACGGGAGGCTTGAGGTATGACGGGCTGTGGCCCGGGAATGGTCAGGATTCTCAAGGCTGTTGTCATAATAAGGCGGATTGCACACAACCAAGTCGTAACATCCTTCGACACCGCCCGCGGCAGAGAAAGCCTGGAGCGAGAGCCCCTTAAGCGTGATGCGGGCGGCAAAGGGCGACGCCTGGATATTCTCAGCGGCATCGGCCAGCGCCCCATGGTCTATGTCTATGGCTGTGACATCGGCCTCGGGGAATCTCTGGGCCATCATCAGCGCGACAAGGCCTGTCCCTGTGCCAATGTCAAGTATGCGGGACGGCGAGCCTGTTATCATATCCCACGAGCCGAGCAGCACACCGTCCGTGCCCACCTTCATGGCGGCACGACGCTGGGAGACTCTGAATTGTCTGAACTGGAAATAATCTTTCATAGCAGTATATGTTGGGGGGGCAGCAATGAGTACAAATAGTGAGAAAGTGCCAAGACCTTTTGACGGACAGTGACAGTCCCAATATGGCCTATGACATCTATATAACAGCATAAACACTGAATTATTGTTATATAAATAGGAGAAAAATTCTTTATTACGCTATTTTTTTTATAATTTTGCACCGCATTTATGCGCCTATCCCCCACGTGCTCCAATCTTTCCCATTTACAGAGGTAAAGGACACGGATGCCCCCATGCGCATTTCCCCCTTGAAAGGCCGGTGGGAAAAGAGGCCGGACCTGGGGGACAACGGCAAGGCGCAAGATTCTATATAACAACAAACCGACGTAAGATGAAAGATAACTCACAGATACAGATGATAGCAGACTATGAGGGTGACATAGAGAGCCTCTTTGATGTCCACTATGACGGAGTGCTGCCTATACTCGCCACAAGGAACATCGTCATGTTCCCGGGCGTGGTATGCCCTATCATGATAGGGCGCGAGCAGAGTATGCGCCTTGTAGGCGAGATGGCCGACGAGCGGAATGGCATCTTCGCCGTCTTCTGCCAGAGGACAGTTGAGGCAGAGCAGCCGCAGCTGTCTGACCTTTACAGGACAGGTGTCTATGCACGTATAGTGAAAGTGATAGACATGCCTGTGGCCGGCAACCAGAAGACAGCGATAATACAGGGTCTCGGGCGGTGTCATCTTGACGACATCATATCTCAGAGCCCATTCATAACAGGCAAAGTCAGCGATGAGCCGGAGATACTGCCTGAGGACGACCACGAGTTTGACACCGCCGTCACGACGCTGAGGCGCAAGATGGAGGAATATATCCACAAGAACGACGAGTTCCCCAACGAGTCGGCCGTTGCCATGAGCGCGATGGAGAACAATGTCCTCACCGTAAACTTCATTGCGACAAACCTGCCTCTCCCCCTTAACGACAAGATACAGATACTCGAGGCCACGACCGTCAAGGAACGTGTCTTCCACATGCTGCGCCTGCTGAACCGCGAGATACAGTTCATGGACCTCAAGCTGCGCATACAGAGCAAGACCCAAGAGGACATAGACGAGCAGCAGCGCGAGTATTTCCTCCAGCAGCAGATGCGCAATATCCGTGAGGAGCTCGGGGGCAACGACATGTCGCCCGAGAAGAAAGAACTGCGCAAGAAAGCCAAGAAGAAGAAATGGAAGGACAGCGTCAAGGATATCTTCGAGAAAGAGATGGAACGTCTCGACAACTTCAACCCTCAGTCGCCAGAGTATCAGATACAGCTGACATACCTGCAGACCATCGTCTCGCTGCCATGGGACGAGAAAACGACAGACAATCTCGACCTGAGACATGCCGAGCGTGTGCTCAATGCCGACCACTACGGCATGGACAAGGTGAAGGAGCGCATCATGGAGTTCCTCGCCGTCATGCGTCTGCGTTCAATGGCGCGCGAGGCTGACTCTGCCCAGAAGCATAAGTCGCAGATAATATGTCTCTACGGCCCTCCGGGAGTAGGCAAGACATCGCTCGGGAAAAGCGTCGCCAAGGCCATGAGCCGCAAATATGCCCGCATATCGCTCGGCGGCATGCACGACGAGAGCGAGATACGCGGCCACCGCCGCACATATATAGGCGCCATGCCAGGACGCATCGTGAAGGCTCTCCAGCGTGTCGGCTCGAGCAATCCTGTCTTCATACTCGACGAGATAGACAAGGTGACCCAATCGACAGTGAACGGCGACCCCACATCGGCCCTGCTCGAAGTGCTCGACCCAGAGCAGAATGTCACATTCCATGACAACTATCTCGACATCGACTATGACCTCTCTGATGTGCTCTTCATATGCACAGCCAACGACCTTGGAGGCCTCCCGCGTCCGCTCCTCGACCGCATGGAGCTTATCGAGCTGACAGGATACACGACAGAAGAGAAATACGAGATAGCGAGACGCCACCTTGTGAAGCGCGACCGTCAGGACAACGGCTTCACCCTTGACGCGAACAAGGACATAAAGCTCGACAAGAAAGCCATCATAAAGGTCATAGAGCAGTACACACGCGAGAGCGGAGTGCGCCAGCTTGACCGCCAGATAAACAAGATATTCCGCAAGCTCGCTGTCAAGGAGGTCATGGGCGAGGAGATATCCCACAAGATCACCGACGACCAGATAGAGGCATTCCTCGGCAAACCACTTGTCACGCGCGACATCTATCAGGGCAACAAGTATGCCGGAGTGGTGACCGGACTGGCATGGACAAGCGTCGGCGGAGAGATACTCTTCATCGAGACATCCCTGTCAAAAGGCAAGGGAGGGAAGCTGACACTGACAGGAAACCTCGGCGATGTGATGAAAGAGTCGGCCGTGCTGGCTCTCGAGTATTGCAAGGCCCACTATGAGGCTCTCGGCATAGACTACCGTATCTTTGACAACTACAACATACATATCCATGTCCCGGAGGGTGCGACGCCGAAGGACGGCCCCTCGGCCGGCATCACGATAGCCACATCCATCGCCTCTGCCCTCACCCAGCGGAAGGTCAGGAAGAATACCGCCATGACAGGCGAGATAACCCTCAGGGGGCGCGTCCTCCCCGTGGGTGGCATAAAGGAGAAGATACTCGCGGCAAAGAGGGCTGGCATAACAGATATCCTGCTCTGCAATGAGAACCGTAAGGACATAGAGGAGATACCAGCCCAGTACCTCACGGGAGTGACTTTCCACTATGTTGAGAATGTAAAGGATGTGTGGGATTTCGCGCTGACAGAGGAGATGGTCGATGAGCCGCTCGTATTCGATATCCCTGAGCCGGCCGACAGCAAGAGCTGACCACTGACCGTAGGGAGGTAATTATCGAATTTTTATATTCATAACACTGCGGATAGCTCTCATGTTAGATATAATTCAACAATTCTCAAATTACCTCCCTCCGGTCAGTGGGAGGTAATTTGAGAAACTATCCTCTCATACGATAAGCATTCGCTGATTCGGGATACATTACCAAGTAAATACATAGCGTTTATAGAACGGCAAAACTGGTCACCCTACTAAACAAGCAATACGAGACATGGATTTCAAGCTACAACATACCGACCCCTACTCCTCAGCCCGTGCAGGAGAGATAACGACAGCCCACGGCAAGATACAGACACCGATATTCATGCCCGTAGGCACATGTGGCGCTGTGAAAGGTGTCCACTTCTCCGAGCTGCGCGAGGAGGTGAAGGCCCAGATCATACTTGGCAACACATACCACCTTTATCTGCGTCCCGGGCTTGACATACTCCGCAAGGCTGGCGGACTGCATGGTTTCAACGGCTGGGAGCGCCCTATACTTACTGACTCTGGCGGCTTCCAGGTATTCTCGCTGACAGGCATACGCAAACTTCGTGAGGAGGGATGCACATTCCAGTCGCACATAGACGGCTCGCGCCACATCTTCACCCCAGAGAATGTCATGGACACAGAGCGTGTGATAGGTGCTGACATCATGATGGCATTCGACGAGTGTGCCCCCGGCGAGGCCGACTATGAGTATGCCAAGAGCTCCATGCACATGACCCACCGCTGGCTTGACCGCTGCATAAGCCGCTTCAACGCCACAGAGCCGCTATACGGCTACGAGCAGACACTCTTCCCCATAGTGCAGGGATGCAAATACCCTGATCTGAGGCGCGAGTCGGCAAAGTACATAGCCGACAAGGGCGCTGACGGCAACGCCATAGGCGGACTCGCTGTGGGCGAGCCGACAGAGATAATGTACGAGATGATAGAGATAGTCAACGATATCCTGCCCGCTGACAAGCCACGCTATCTGATGGGAGTAGGCACACCACAGAATATCCTTGAGGCGATAGAGCGCGGCGTGGATATGTTCGACTGTGTCATGCCTACCCGTAACGGCCGCAATGCCATGCTCTTCACATACAACGGCACGATGAACATGAAGAACAAGAAATGGGAAGACGATTTCACCCCTATCGACCCCGCCGGATGTCATGCCGACCGTGTATATACCAAGGCATACCTCCACCATCTCTTCAAGGCTCAGGAGCTTCTCGCCATGCAGATAGCAAGCATACACAACCTCGCCTTCTACCTGAGGCTTGTCACCGACGCCCGCCAGCACATCATAGCCGGCGACTTCACACAGTGGAAGCGCGGCGTCACCGGCAACCTCGGCCGCCGTATATAACCCCGTTCATACCCCCTCGCATATCGCCTCTCTCTCACCCCGTCCTTACATTTCAGCCCACACCCCCACCATACATTACAACAACAGAAACAGACAACAGAACATGGCAAGGAAAAAGACACACAGCCTCAAGATGCGACAACCCGTCCGGCACATGATACGCCGTCCGAGCCTCAAGATGCGCCATTGGTTCAGATGGCTCCGCTTTCTCCGTGTCCTCAGGTATCTGTGGCCCCTGCGCTATCTCAAACGTCTCGACCGCTATATCATCAAGAAGTTCATAGGCACCTATATCTTCTCCATAGCCCTCATCATCTCGATATCCATCGTCTTCGACTATAACGGCAATCTCTCCAAGTTCACACAGTTCAACGCCCCTTGGCGTGCCATCATCCTCGACTATTACGCCAACTTCATCCCCTACTACGCCAATCTCTTCTCCCCGCTCTTTGTCTTCATCGCCGTCATATTCTTCACATCGAAGATGGCCGGCAACTCAGAGATCATCGCCATCATATCGAGCGGCGTGAGCTTCAGGCGTCTCATGCGCCCGTACATGATATCATGCGTGCTCATCAGCGCGTTGTCATACGGCCTCGCAGCCTATGTCATACCGAAGGGGAACATCGTCAAGCAGAACTTCGAGGCGATGTACAAGAACAAGCGCAAGAACACACAGGCCGACAACGTACAGCTGCAGGTTGACCGTGGTGTCATAGCCTACATACAGCATTACGACAACATCCGCAAGCAGGGATTCGGGTTCTGCCTCGACAAGTTTGAGAACAAGCGCCTCGTGTCGCACATGACAGCGTCGTCGATACAGTATGACACCATAGCCGACACAAAATACCACTGGAAGGCACAAAACTGGAAGATACGGAAGATGAGCGGAATGCGCGAGACAATAACGAGCGGCGCAGAGCTCGACACGCTGATACAGATGGAGCCTATCGACCTCGTCTTCTCGAAAGGCCAGCAGGAGACATTCACCTCGCCACAGCTGAAGAGCTACATATCCAAGCAGATAGACCGCGGCTCGAAGAATATCGCACAGTATGAGGTTGAGTACCATAAGCGCATAGCGTCGTCGTTCGCGTCGTTCATCCTGACCACCATCGGCATCTCGCTGTCGTCAAGGAAACGGAAAGGCGGCATGGGCATGTATCTCGGCATAGGTCTCGGACTCAGCTTCGCATACATCATGTTGCAGACAGTCTCCGCGACATTCTCCATAAACGCCGGTATGCCGGCCATGATGGCGGCTTGGATTCCCAACATCGTCTTCGCCGTCATAGCATACATATGCTACAGAAACGCTCCGCAATAACCCGCCAGCCGGCAAACAACCGGCATGACGGGGGACACACTCACGGCAGCAGAATACCCCCGAGGACGATGACGTACAGAGGCGGAAGGGGGCAGATGTGTATGCCCCCCTGTTACCATAGAGGTACTTAGCCACCTCCAATTAATGCCATGCCTTTCCTCTGATAAAGAAGAGGGCATGAATCAAGAAGAAGGCTTATACGGAAACACGTGTGTTCCGCATAAGCCTTCTTCTTTTTTTCCTCCCCACCGCATCATGGGAGGCATACCATTGAGCATTGCGCCCACGGAGGGTTAAGGCCGATGGCTGTGTGGGGGGGGCACGGCTTGGGGGTGATGCTACGTTCAGGGTTAGGCATCATCAGCCCTCTCTGTCGGGGCAGGGGCGGTATATACAGCCTCAGCCTTGCCGCTCCATTATCTTCATGCCCTCAGCGACAGCCTGCATGTTCAGTGGTATGAGCTTATGGTGTCTCTCGGGCAGAGTCTTGAAGAGAGCCTTGTTCAGCCCGTCAAGGCTCACGACGGGGCAGACCTTCAGCAGTCCGCCGAGGACAATCATATTGAACACCTTTCCGTTTCTCATCTCGGCAGCCTTGTCCATGGCGTCGATACGGTAGATTGTTATGTCCTTGCGTGTTGGCGGGTTGATTATCCCGAATCCGTCATAGATTAGCGTTCCGCCGCTTTTCAGCTTTGGCTCGAATTTCTCAAGTGATGGCTGGTTAAGCACAATGGCGATGTCGTATCTGCTGAGGATGGGCGATGATATCGGCTCGTCGCTTACGATGACGGTGACATTGGCTGTCCCGCCGCGCTGTTCGGGCCCGTAGGCCGGCATCCATGTCACTTCCTTTCCCTCCATGAGGCCTGAGTAGGCCAGTATCTTTCCCATGGAGAGGACTCCCTGTCCGCCGAATCCGGATATGATTATTTCTTTTTTCATCGTGTGTCGTCGTGTATATGGTGGGGGCGCCTCACGAGGGGGGTGAGGCTGTTATATGTGTGTCGTTGTGGGGTATGTAGGTGCATACCGGGGTTTCCCGTGTGGGGGGGAAGGGGGGCTTACACGCCGGTAGTGTCCTTGAGGTCGCCCTTGGGATATTTCTTGAACATGTTCTCCTGCATCCACTTGTTTGCCTCGACAGGCGTCAGCTTCCATCCGCTGTTACATGTCGAGACTATCTCTATGAGGCTTGAGCCGCATCCTCTCATTGATGCCTCAAAGGCTTTGCGTATGGCGGCCTTGGCCTTGCGTATGGCGGCGACGGTCTCGACGCTCTGTCTCGAGACGTAGCATGTGCCCTCAAGATGGGATGCGAGCTCAGAGATATTGAGTGGATAGCCGTGGAGGTCGGGCTGTCTGCCATAGGGGCATGTCGCTGTCTTCTGTCCGAGGAGTGTTGTCGGGGCCATCTGCCCTCCTGTCATGCCGTATATGGCGTTGTTGATGAATATGGCCACGATGTTCTCGCCTCTGTTCAGGGCATGTATTGTCTCGCAGACTCCGATACATGCGAGGTCGCCATCACCCTGATATGTGAATACGAGGCGGTCAGGCCACAGGCGCTTTATGGCTGTGGCGACAGCGAGGGCCCTGCCGTGGGCGGCCTCCTGCCAGTCGATGTCGATGTATCTGTATGCGAACACGGCACAGCCGACAGGACATACGCCGACAGACTTCTCTTCCATGCCCATCTCCTCTATCACCTCGGCGACGAGCTTATGCACAAGTCCGTGTGAGCATCCCGGGCAGTAGTGCATCGGGGTGTCGTTCATCAGTTTTGGCTTGGCATAGACCAGATTCTCTGGTTTGATTATATCGTTATTCATTGATTGAAGTAATTTTTTTCTTACAGCCCTGACGATGGCCTGGAGATGATAGCTTTTTTTAGACACGCGACGGGAGGGGCGGCATGGCTGCTATTGCCTGTGCTGATATCGGCTCTTATGTATAAAAGTTGATTTACTTTTATTACGAGTGGGGGCTGTGGGGTCGTGTTTCTTGTTTAGGTTGAGGGGGGCAGTTGTTGTCGTCATGACGCCTAAAGCACGTAGAGGGTCGTCATAGAATTGTTACACGCCCCCTTTACGGGAAGTTCTTTGTTATGGCCTCTATCATTTCTTCTGGCTCTGGCACGATGCCTCCGAGGCGTCCGAAATGTGCCACGGGCTCCTCACCATTCACGGCGAGACGCACATCCTCAATCATCTGCCCAGCGTTTATCTCCGCGACGAGCACTCCGCGCTTCCCCTTGGCTGTCTCAGCAAGAGCTGCTGAGGGGAATGGCCACAATGTTATAGGACGGAAGAGGCCTACCCTCATGCCTTGTGAGCGTGCGTCCTCGATGGCCTTCTCTGCTATGCGCGCGGCGCTTCCGAAGGCCACGATGACATATTCCGCGTCGTCACAGAGTTTCTTCTCGTATCTCACCTCATTACGCTTTATCTCGGCATACTTCTCCTGGAGGTGGAGGTTGCGCTGTTCCATTATCTCAGGCTTCAGCTCGAGGGATGTGATGACGTTTATGGACCTCGACTTGTCACGGCCTGTGGCGGCCCATGGACACTCGTCGAGGACCTCCTGCTCTGTGCGGCGCGGCTTCTGCTTTGGCAGCACGACACGCTCCATCATCTGTCCGATGACACCATCAGAGAGTATCATGGCGGGGTTGCGGTACTTGAAGGCGAGCGAGAAGGCGAGATCGACAAAATCGGCCATCTCCTGCACTGACGCCGGCGCAAGGACGATGACATTATAGTCTCCATTGCCGCCTCCGCGTGTCGCCTGGAAATAGTCGCTCTGTGAGGGCTGTATTGTCCCGAGTCCGGGGCCGCCACGCTGCACGTTGACAATGACTCCGGGCACCTCAGCTCCGGCCATATACGCTATGCCTTCCTGCATGAGCGCCACTCCGGGGCTTGACGATGTCGTCAGGACACGCTTGCCGGCCCCAGCACCGCCATATACCATATTGACAGCCGCCACCTCGCTCTCGGCCTGGAGCACGACCATGCCTGTCGTCTCCCATGGCTTGAGCATGGCGAGCGTCTCGATTATCTCACTTTGAGGTGTTATGGGATAGCCGAAATATCCGTCGGCCCCACATCTGATGCAGGCATGGGCTATAGCCTCGTTGCCTTTCATCAACATTACTTCTTCTTGTTCTGCCATTTTTCTGAAATCAGCCTTTCTTTCGATAAACGGTTAAGCAAGCGTCAGGACACACTATGGCACACGAGGCACACCCGATGCAAGCATCGGGCGAGACGACCTCAACATACCGGTATCCGCTGACGTTGACCTTCTTTTCTGCCAAGGCCAGGACATCTTTCGGGCATGCCACGACACACAGCGAGCATCCCTTGCAACGCTCGGTATTGACGGTGACAGCTCCTTTAATGTTGCTCATAAGCTTTTTCTCTATATATAATAGTTGTTATGATTGTTGCGGACAGTGACTATAGTCCATCACCCCTCCTATCACGGGGGATGGGCTATACGGCCGCGCCTGTCGTTGTTATGGATTATAATAGTCTTTACAGTAGAAAGACATGATGCTGTCGAGCATCTCGCGTGCGGTCACGGCAGGGCTGTCGGGGTCAAGCGCGATGGCCTCGCTGTAACAGTCATGGGCTTTCTTGTAATCGCCCCTCCTGCGCCATTCGTTTCCTGCCATATAATACTCCTCAGATGTCATGGCACGCTCTGGTTCTGCTTTTTTCACACCGCTAAGTTAGTTAGTTTTTCTTATTAATTGTTCCAGAAGGCAGATTCTTTTAAGGTATATTAAGCATGTTTCATCAAAAAATGCGCACATCACTAATGCTGTGTGCAATTTTTCAGCCATCGGAAAACAGATTGTAGCCGAAAGTTTTCTATTCGTATCGTAATGCATCATGTATAATAATGTATAGTATCACAATAAGCGGAATACGCCTCTGAGGCCTTACACAAGACCACATCCACGCCCCACATGGCTTTCAATACGTTCTCTTTCCATGATGTCAACACTCCATTTTATCCATTCCAGCCATCTGCCTCACAACGGCACGGCAGATACGGACGGGCACAATGATAAGGAGAGGCGTGTACAGGGCATGATGCGGCATCGGAGCATGAAATCTCACATTGAGTTTTCTGTATAAGACAAAGGTGTCAGATGCAGTCCGCTTTCGTGTCAGAAGCTTCATACAATGGCATAAACACTCTATAAACACTCCATAAAGACTGAGTCTTCACGAGGTTATCACTCAGTCTTTATATACCAATTACTGAGTCTTTACATAATGGGGCTGACGGTATTGGCATATCAGAAGCCGTCTTCAGGCGGACAGCCGTGTACATGCAGTTGCATAGCGATGTGAGGCAGGACGTATGACATGAGACACAGGACGACATAACGTCGGCAGCGGGAAGAGCATACAGAGGTTGGGGGCGGGACTTTGAGGCGGATGATGACCACGCCAGCATATCACACGTAAGAACATAAGGGGTAGGGCTATAAATTGGATTGGGATGACGCTGCGGCTGTCGCGCCGTGGATTGCTGGTTTTTATGAAGGAGCGTAACAGGATACGTGAGTGAAGAGAATACCCGGCGGATACAATGCGAGAGGCTTAGGAGCATCCAAGCCAATTTATAGAATTACGAAGGAGACCTGGACCAATTTATAGAACGACCCATAAGCACAAATTATTTTTTTGCAGACTCACATGCACAATAAAACATACGTCAATCACGTTATATAGTAGTCACGCCATGGTGTGTGCAGCCAGAACCGCATCGCACAGCATCGCCTGCGGAGGCAAGACAAGTCCCCGTCGGCTTCAAGAAAGACCTTTATGGACAACGGCACGACAAGCGTCGCATGACACATCATTGGCCATGGCAAGAAAAAAAACGGAACGTTTTCGGTAAGCCAGAAGACCAGAGGGAGCTTGCTCAATCATTGCCATGGCGAGAAAACGTCTGAATTTATTCGAACATATAATGACAACGTACAGACACATAACAAGCCTTTTTGTATGCCTGCTGGGATGCCTCAGCATGGCCGCACAGACATTCACGCTGACAGGACGTGTCACCGACGAGAACGGCGACGGACTGGAGATGGCCACGATAACCATAATGCCCGAGATGGCTGTGACATTCGCCAACATAAAGGGTGAGTATAAGATTACAGCCCACACGGCAGACAGCATCGTCGTGAGATTCTCCACCGTAGGCTACAAGACGAAGACCCGTCTGCTGAGAAAGCCGAAGGGACAGCTGAGCCTCCAGGTGCAGCTCGTGAGCGACAACCAGCTCGGAGAGGTGGTTGTGACAGAGCGGAGGAGACAGACATCGACAACAGAGCAGCTGTCGAAAGAGAGCCTGATGGATGTGAGGAGGAGCGCCTCCGTGACAGGAAACGCCGTGGAGGATATGATACAGACCCAGGCGGGAGTGTCAACCCACTCTGAGCTGTCATCACAGTATAATGTGCGCGGTGGAGCGTTCGACGAGAACTCTGTGTATATCAACAACGTGGAGGTCTTCCGCCCGTTCCTCGTCCGCAGCGGGCAGCAGGAGGGGCTGTCGGTCATCAACCCCGACATGGTGGAGAGCGTGGGATTCTCAACAGGCGGCTACGAGGCCAAGTATGGCGACAAGATGTCGTCAGCGCTTGACATCAAATACCGCAAGCCCTCAGCTTTCGAGGCGAACATAACGGCGAGCCTCATGGGAGGCAGCGCGTTCGTCGGGTTCAGCAACAAGCGTCTGGCATGGAGCAACGGCGTGAGATACAAGACAATACGCGGACTGCTCGGTTCGCTCGACACCAAAGGCGAGTACAGCCCCGACTTCCTCGACTACCAGACATACCTCGTCTATACCCCTAACAAGAGGTGGGAGATAAACCTTCTGGGGAATATCTCTGAGAACCATTACAACTTCACACCGTCCGACCGTGAGACATCGTTCGGCACGCAGGACAATGTCAAGTCGTTCCGTGTATATTTTGACGGCAAGGAGAAGGATATCTTCCGTACATACGCCGCGACATTAGGCATACGCCGCAATATCTCAGAACGCACATACGTCAGCCTCCTCGGCTCAGCGTTCTATACAAGCGAGCGCGAGGCGTACGACATACAGGGTCAGTACTGGCTCGACCAGACCGAGACATCAGAGAATCTCGCCGTCGGCACATACATGGAGCATACACGCAACAGGCTGAAAGCCCGCGTGCTGGCAGGAAAGATGCTCATGGGACACAAGACACGCGCACACGACATGCTCATGGGGCTGACACTGAAGCGTGAGCACATCACAGAGCGCTCACGGGAGTATGAATACCGTGACTCGGCAGGATACAGCATGCCACACACAGGCAGCGACCTGCAGATGATATACAACCTCGACGCACGGAACACTCTCGACGCCACACGCCTTGAGGTCTTCGCCCAGGACAGCTGGCGCTTCACCTCAGGAGGATGGACCGACGACGGGGAGCGTGACGAGGACCGCATGACCCTCTACACGCTCAACTATGGAGTGAGATTCGCCCGCTGGTCGTTCAACAAAGAGTCAATCATGTCTCCCCGCCTGTCGCTCGCCATCACCCCCGGCCGCAACCACGATGTCACATACCGGCTTGCGGCGGGACTATACTATCAGGCACCTTTCTTCAAGGAGCTGCGTGACACATCGACTGTCAACGGAGTGACATACGCCACTCTCAACGAGCGGATAAAGTCACAGCGCTCCATTCATCTCATAGCAGCCTACGACCACCGTTTCCGCCTTGAGGGAAAGCGGTTCAGATTCTCGGCCGAGATGTACTACAAGGCTCTCGCCAACCTTGTCCCCTACTCAGTATCAAATGTCAAGGTGGTATATTACGGCACGAACGAGGCGTCAGGACATGCCGCCGGCATCGACCTGAAGCTATATGGAGAGTTTGTCCCCGGGACGGACTCATGGGTCTCGCTGTCGCTCATGGACACAGGCATGAAGCTCCACGGGAAGACTGTCGCTCTCCCCACCGACCAGAAATATTCCCTCAACCTCTTCTTTACAGACTTCTTCCCTGGCACGACACGCTGGAAGATGTCGCTGAAACTGGCCTACGCCGCCGGCCTGCCGTTTGCCGCTCCCCATCGCGGTGTGGAGGACAACAATTTCCGCGCTCCGGCCTACAAGCGCTGTGACATAGGCATGAGCTTCCGCGCGCTCGACAACGAGCGGCGCACCACGAGGATACAGGACGGGAAAAGCGTGACCGAAGTGAGCCGCAAGGACAAGAAGAATATCTTCCGTAATATATGGCTGGGCATCGACTGCCTCAATCTCTTCGGCATCAACAACGTCAACTCATATTATTGGGTGACAGATGTCTCCAACCACCAGTATGCTGTGCCGAACTATCTTACCGGCCGCCAGCTGAACATCAAGGCACAGTTTGAGTTCTAAGCCGGCACATCCCGCATCCTTTTCCCCATACTCCCAGCCGCGCCCTCACCCCCAGCATCAGCCACAGGATGGCATCACAGGGGATGGGCTGACGCTATGCAGACAATCACACCGCTCATATACGAGAAGGTATATGTCATCAGGTGCATCCTCAGACGCGACACACCTCTTTGATGCCCGCCAGTCACATCTGGACGACAATAACAAGAACAGCAAGTCCGGCAAGGAATTTCCATTTATGAAAATCTCTTGCCGGACTTGCTGTGTGGGTTGTTATAATTCTTAGGGATAGCCAATAGACTATGCGTCAGCTGTCAGCTCTTCTCCCTACCCCATTTATTGGGAGTATCAGGCCTCATGTTCCTTCAAGAAACGCTCAGCCTCTATCGCAGCCTTACAGCCTGAGGCGGCAGCACATATAGCCTGCCGGTAATGAGGATCGGCGACATCGCCTGCCGCGAAGACGCCAGGCACATTCGTCTTAGGGGTGGCACCCTCTGTAATGATGTATCCGACGGCATCAGTCTCAACATACGGACGGAAGACATCAGAGTTAGGCTTATGGCCTATAGCGAGGAAGAAGCCATCGACAGGAATGTCATAATGCTCCTCATCAGCCTCGCCGAGACGCTTCACGACATGCATACCCTCGACACCATTCTCACCGTAGAGACCCTCGGCATTATGCTCGAAGAGAACGGTTATCTTCTCATTCTCAAGCACACGGCGCTGCATCACCTCTGACGCACGGAGATAAGGCTTACGGACAAGGAGATAGACCTTTGATGCCAGTCCGGCAAGATAAGTCGCCTCCTCACATGCCGTATCGCCGCCACCAACGACAGCCACGACTTTCTTGCGATAGAAGAAACCGTCGCATGTGGCACAAGCTGAGACACCCTGTCCTGCATATTTCTTCTCGTCGGCAAGTCCAAGATACTTCGCCGTAGCACCAGTCGCTATGATGAGCGTCTGCGCCTGTATGGTATGTCCCTCATCGGTGGTCAGTATGAAAGGATATACAGAGAGGTCGGCCTTGACTATCTCTCCATCGCGTAGGTCTGCACCAAAACGCTCTGCCTGCTCACGTATGTCCATCATCATCTGGTTGCCATCCACACCCTGCGGATATCCAGGGAAGTTCTCTACTTCTGTAGTCTGCGTCAGCTGTCCACCTGTCTGCATCCCACAATATACAACAGGCGAGAGGTTGGCGCGTCCGGCGTAGATAGCGGCTGTATAGCCTGCTGGGCCAGAGCCTACGATGAGGCATTTTATCTGTTCCATGATATTATTAGTTTTTTTGGTTATAATAAGGATAAATGATTAGGAAATTTGTCTTATGAATGTCATGGCCTTGGGGAGCCAATATATAGCAGATTGCCATGTGGGAGGGGAACGTCATATGCAATACTCGGCAGCATCGACGATGCCGGCCCTGAGGGCATATCTCACAGCCTCGTATGCGTTATTGACATTGAGCTTGCGGAATATGTTCTTGCGGTGGGTATTCACCGTATGGAACGACGACACCCTTTTCTGGGCTATCTCCCGTGTTGTCATCCCGAGTGCGATGTCCCGGAGTATGTCACGCTCTGTAGGGGTAAGCGGTACGGCGGAATGTTTCTCCTCTTGCTGTGTCACAAGCATCTGCATAGCATGCTGGCAGATGAAGCGACGGCGCCCGACGGCGTGGCTGAGAGCGTCTGTCGCCTCAGCCATCATGCTGTCCTTGAAACAGAAACTGACAGAAAGACAGCCGGCAAGCATCACACGCATCATGCTGACACTGATGTCCTCGCTGAATATAATCCATCTGGTATGGGGAAATCTGTCTGCGAGTATCATCATCTCATCGCTGTCCTTAATATCGAAAAGGTTATAATCAACGATAACGACAGCGTCACCGCCACATCTCTCAAGATATCTGATCAGAGATGTCTTGTCGTCAACATAACGCCATACGGCTGAAGGATAGCTGCGCTCTATGAGATAGGCCATGCCAAGACGCGTCATATCCTGACGGTCGGCTAACAAGAACATTGGCATTATGATATATTTGATGTCTCTCACACTCCTTGCATGGAGGAGGGTGAGAAGGAGTGACATAAGGTCTTATAGCCCACCACCCGTAATGGTTAAGACAGGGCGATGACAGGTTGAGGAGACATGGACATGACAGTATCAAAGGTCGGCACCGATGTCTGAGCGGAAATACTTGTCTGTGAACTGTATCTTCTGTGCCTCAAGGAAAGATTTCCCCAAAGCCTCCTCCTTGTCTTTTCCGTAAGAAGAGACAGCGATTACACGCCCGCCGTTTGTCACCACCTTACCATCAGAGATGGCTGTACCAGCATGGAAGACTATGGAGCCTTCCACATCCTTTATGCCAGTAATCTCATACCCTTTCTTATATTCCTGTGGATATCCTCCGGACACGAGCATGACACAAACGGCAGAACGAGGGTCAAACTCTATCGTGCGGCGGTCGAGGTCGGCAGCGGCGATGCCCTCAAAGAGGTCAACGATATCTGATTTAAGGCGCAGCATGACTGACTCTGTCTCCGGGTCGCCCATGCGGCAGTTGTACTCGATGACCATCGGCTCGCCCGCAACATTGATGAGACCGAAGAAGATGAAGCCCTTGTAGCATATTCCCTCCTCAGCCAGTCCATCCACGGTAGGCTTTATGATTCGCTCCTCAACCTTTGCCATCCATTCGGGTGTGGCAAACGGCACGGGAGTGACAGAACCCATACCACCTGTGTTCAGCCCCGTGTCTCCCTCACCGATGCGTTTATAGTCCTTAGCCTCAGGGAGAATCTTATAATGCTTTCCATCGGTCATGACGAATACAGAACACTCTATGCCTGAGAGGAACTCCTCGATGACAACACGTGAAGAAGCATTCCCGAACATGCCGCCAAGCATCTCCTCCAACTCTTTCTTCGCCTCCTCCAATGTAGGCAGTATGAGGACACCCTTGCCGGCACAGAGCCCGTCGGCCTTTAACACATACGGGGCCTGCAGCGTCTCAAGGAATCTCAGTCCCTCGGCGAGATGCTCTCCGTCAAAAGTCTCATAGGCTGCTGTAGGGATATTATGGCGTTTCATGAAAGCCTTAGCGAAATCTTTTGAGCCCTCAAGGACAGCCCCGGCCTTTGACGGGCCTATTACAGCTATGTCCTTAGTACGCTCATCAGCTGCGAGATTGTCGTAGATGCCTTTTACAAGAGGGTCCTCTGGGCCTACGACGACCATAGAGACGTTGTTCTCAACGACAAAAGCCTTGATGGCCTCAAAGTCATCGGCCTTCATCGCCACATTGACGCTCTTGCCCTGTATGCCGTCTGTGCCAGCATTGCCCGGGGCGACATATAGTGTGTCACATTTCTCACTCTGTGCTATTTTCCACGCAAGGGCGTGCTCGCGACCGCCCGAGCCTAAAAGTAATATGTTCATTGGATATTTGGATTATTGTGTATCAGAAAGAAGACTCTCATTACTTGAGGTAATCCTCAAAATACTGTGTTATGCGCTCATGCAGATGCACGCTCTTATGCCCCGACATATTATGTCCCTGGCCAGGATAGACGAAGAAGTCAGGCTGTGTGCCGGCCTCGATGCAAGCGTCAAGGAACTGCAGGGCGTGCTGTGGCACTACGGTAGGGTCGTTCATGCCTATTATGATTTGCAACTTCCCCTTGAGGTTCTTGGCCTTTGCCAGCAAGGATGTCTGTGCGTACCCCTCGGGATTCTGCTCAGGAGTGTCCATATACCTCTCACCATACATCACCTCATACCATTTCCAGTCGATGACAGGGCCACCGGCCACACCGACCTTGAAAACATCAGGATAGTTGGTCATAAGAGAGATGGTCATGTAACCGCCAAAACTCCAGCCATGCACGCCGAGATGCTCCGCATCGACATACGGGAGTGTCTTCAGAAACTCAACGCCACATATCTGGTCTTTCATCTCCTCCTGTCCAAGGTGGCGGAAAGTAACCTGCTCAAACTCTTTGCCTCTGTGCTCTGAGCCTCTGTTGTCAAGTATGAAAAGCACATAACCTTTCTGCGCCATATATGTCTCCCATGAACGTGAGTACCAATGCCATGATGCCTGCACGTTATGGGCATGTGGCCCGCCATACACATAGACAATGGTCGGATACTTCCTCATGCTGTCAAAGTCGGGAGGCAGCACCATGCGGTAGTATAAGTCTGTCACACCATCGGCAGCCTTTATACTGCCCGTCTTGTATGTCGGGACAGCATACCCCTGCCAGGGGTCTGGTGCGCGGAAATGCTCTGTGCGCTTCAGCGTGACAGTGTTCGTTATGTCGTATGCACGCGGAATGTCTGGCGTGGAGTATGAGTCTATAAGACGGGTGCCGTCGTCAGACAGTATGCCATAATGCACACCCTTGCCGTTGTCAAGGAGTGTGCGGCGCCCGTTCTGTATCTTGACGGCATATAGGTTGCTCTGCAGCGGATGTATCTCGTTTGACGAGATGATGACACTCTTAGTCTTACTGCAGAAGCCGATGAGGTCGAGGACAACGAAATTGCCTTTTGTCAGCTGTCGTATCATCTTGCCCTCTGTCGTCATGAGATACAGGTGTGTGTAGCCGTCCCTCTGGCTCCACATGATGAATTTTGAGCTGTCCCATGGCAGGAACGACACAGGATGGAGAGGCTCGACATACTTGTCGTCATGCTCACGGTATATGGTGCGTGTCTTCTTGCCTGTGACGGCATCATAGACATCGAGAGAGGTGTCTGTCTGGTCACGGTTCACCTCAAACAGATATATCTCCTTGTCATCCGGCGACCATGTGATATTTGTGAAGTAACGGTCAGTGACATCTCCGAGGTCAAGCCACGTCGTCTTGGCTGTCTTTATGTTATAAATGCCTATTGTCACCTTATGGCTTTTCATTCCAGCCATGGGGTAAGCATCTGGCTCATAAGACGCTACGCGCTCAAACGTATTCACCTGTGGATAGTCTGTCACCATCGACTGGTCCATACGGTAGAATGCGAAACTCTCCTTGCTGTTTGAGAGGAATATGCCGCTCATGATGCCGAACTCGTTACGATGGACAGCCTCCCCATATTGTATCTGGCGTGAGCCGTCAGTTGTTATCTGCTGTGGCTCGCTGCCTACTGCGGTCTGCAGGAATATGTTATGGTCTCTTGTGAAAACCTGCGGATAGCCCTTTGGTTTGGCCAGGGTGTCGGCGTTGACGAGCGTATTGCCTTTCCACCACAGCCGTAGGGTCTTCGGAGACATTTCCTTATATCGTTTGCCTCCAAAGTTCAGGTCTTCCAATGTGAACAGTTTCTTTCCTGCCGCCACATTATCGACAGCGGCATCATGACAGCCTGCATGTCCTCCTGACGCGCATACAGGCTTCTCTGTCATTGGCATCATGTCTTGTGCCATGACAACATCGCTCATACCGAGAGCCATTGTGAGTGACAATAATAACTTGTACATTACTATATATATATGGGGTCTGGATATACGGTTTCGTTTTTTATGATGAGGGTTACATGACAGGATGGAACAACCGGCGGGCAGCAATATGCACGAGGCGCAGAGGCATCCGCCCACGGCGGCAAGCGTCATCGTCTGTCAATCCTCGTCATGGCTGAACATCTTGCGGCGGTCAGCGGCAGATGTGCGTTTCCCGGAGTATCCTCCGCGCTCCGCGCTCCTACGGTCACCGGCGCTGCGTCTGCGCTCGTCGTAAGCCCTGCGCTCGTTCTTCCCGTATGGCTTGCGCCCAAATCTCTCCCTTCCGCCGCCGTCATTATCATCACGACGGTCTGAGCGGCGCCTGTCCTTTCCGCCACGACGGTCATCATCCAGATGCTGCCGGCGCTCGAGCGAGTGGAACCTGAACGAACGTATATCGTCGTCATCGTCATTAACCGTCTGAGGAGCCGGAGCCTCAAGTCTCTGTTTGAAGTCACGGGTTTGCTTGAATCTGTGCTTCTCGGCCATCTGCCTGCGCTCCTCATCGCTCTTCACCTCCCCGCCTTCCTGTCTGAAATCGGTGTATTTCCCGCTGAACATCTGATACTTGCGCAACTCACATTCAAGAGAGCCATTATATACAGGAATCTTCAGCGAGGGCTTCAATCCGATAGCCTCAAAACACTCCTCACGATATGAGAGGATCCATGCCTCATTGCCTTGGAACTGGTGTTTCAGCCTCTCGCCTATCATGCGGTAAGTGTTCAGGAGGTTTGGTGTGGAGATACGCTCGCCGTAAGGCGGGTTGCAGACAATTATGGCTTTCTCCTCTGGCTGTGTGAAATCCTTGAAGTCGGCACACTCAACGTCGATAACCTTTGTCAGCCCGGCGGCGCGTATATTTATCTTGGCTGTGTTCACAGCCTTGATGTCTATGTCATAGCCCTTTATCTTATGCCCGAAAGGACGCTCCTTAGAGTCATCATTATATATCTCATCGAAGAGCTCACGGTCAAAGTCAGGCCATTTCTCGAAGGCATATTCCTTGCGGAACACTCCGGGCGCCATATTCTGTGCTATGAGGGCAGCCTCTATGAGCAGGGTGCCCGAGCCGCACATGGGGTCGATGAAGTCTGTCTCGCCATGCCATCCCGTCATGAGTATCATTCCTGCCGCCAGCACCTCGTTGAGCGGAGCGTCAACACTCTCCTGCCTATATCCACGGCGGTGGAGCGACTCTCCTGACGAATCAAGCGACAGCGTGCAGTTGTTCTCCGCTATGTGTATGTTAAGCCTGATGTCAGGATTGGCCACAGAGATATTAGGACGGCGGCGGCCTTTCTCCATGAACTGATCGACGATGGCATCCTTCACCTTATATGTGACAAAGCGTGAGTTGCGGAAATCCTCCGAATAGACCACAGAATCGACAGAGAATGTCTTCTTCTCATCGAGATACTCACTCCAGTCAACAGCCTTTATGCCATTATACACATCGTCGGCCGACGATGCTTTGAAGCGCTTTATAGGTTTCAGGATGCGTATCGCAGTATGCAAATGGAAGTTTGCGCGGTACATCATCTCCTTGTCTCCGGTGAATGACACCATACGCCGGCCTATCTGCACGTTGCCCGCTCCAAGGTCAGTAAGTTCCTTTGCGAGCACTTTCTCAAGACCCATGAAGGTCTTGGCTATCATTTCATATTCCATAATTCAAATCTCAGGGGCTCAGTCTCCCCACTTCATGATGGGTTACATATCTTCACCTCACGTATCTATATATTATAATGATGACGTTAGATGGAGATCAGGTTCGCCCCCACATATTGTGTATTCTGTTATTATTGTCGTCTGTTTGTCATGGGGTGTTGGCCGGATCCGCCTTATAGCATACCATAATCGTCTGGTTTCACTGTAACATCCTTTATCATGCCTTTCTTATGGCTTTTCTTGGCCTGCACTATGTGCTCTCCGGGCTTTGTGCTCTCTGTGACCCATATATTGCCGCCAATCACCGTGCCCCGGGCTATTGTTATGCGTCCGAGAACGGTCGCGTTGCTATATACTATGACATCGTCCTCAAGTATGGGGTGGCGTGGTATGCCCTTTATGGGGTTGCCGTCCGTGTCGAGGGGGAAGCTCTTCGCGCCGAGTGTCACACCCTGGTAGAGCTTCACATTGTTCCCTATGACGCACGTCGCCCCTATCACCACGCCCGTCCCGTGGTCGATGGTGAAATGGTGGCCTATGGTCGCCCCAGGGTGTATGTCTATGCCTGTCTCTGAGTGAGCCATCTCTGTCAATATGCGTGGTATGAGCGGCACACCCTCCTTGTACAGCTCGTGGGCGAGGCGGTAGTTTGTCAGGGCGCGTATGACAGGATAGCATGATATTATCTCGCCATAGCTGCCAGCGGCGGGGTCTCCGTTATATGCCGCCACGACATCTGTCGCGAGCACATGCTGTATATCGGGCAGACGCATGATGACACGCTGTGATATGTCGTCGGCCTGACGGTGGAGTGTCTCCAATGGCACTATCATGTCGTCGTCGCTGTCGCCGTTTGAGAAGCACAGACCCGCCATGACCTGCTCAGAGAGCAGCTCGCCAAGCTGTTGGATATTCGAACCGATGGGATATTGGAGAGAATGTAGTATTATATTCGATTTCCCGAAGTATCCAGGAAACATTGTGGCACGGAACAGCTCTATAATATCACCGAGGGCCTTCCCCGACGGTAGTGGACGACCCTCCCTGTGCTCATGATAGAGTTTGCTGAGCATACTGTTCGTTGTCAGCCGCTCCACCAGCTCTGTCATCTGTCTGTCCGCTGTTATTATAGACATCGTGTTGTTTTCTTGTATGGGAGAGAGGATAATATTACGCTTATGGCTGCAAAGTTAATAAAAATGATTGTCATCGGCAAAACTTTTGCTCTTTTTTTTCTTATTTTGGCCACGTCATGTCCCCGCCCAGAGGCAACGCGGCATGTGTCACGGTTATCCAGAACAACAACAAAATGTTCAGGATAAAGGCGACATTGGGGGGACAAGTCCTGTCTCATGCGTGTATTTTTTCTGCTTAGGACAAAAAAATAAAAAGGAAAAAAGCTTTTATCTCAAAAATAATTTCTAATTTTGCAAACTGTACATTTAATCTACAGACTAATACAAACAGAAAAAAACACTTCCACTATGTCAACCATCACCATCATTGTCGTTGCCTTTGTCATAGGCTACGCCTTCATCGCGCTTGAGGCGGTGACAAAAATCAACAAGGCCGCAGTGGCCATCCTCATGTGTGTCGTATGCTGGACGCTCCTCGCCCTTGGCTACGAGGGGCTGTCGCTCCCCGGCTTCACCCTCGGCGAGGCGATAGAGCGCAATCTCGGCGAGGCGGGCACGACGTTGTTCTTCCTCATGGGCGCGATGACAATCGTCGAGATTGTCGACCAGCACGGAGGGTTCAACTGGGTGCGCGGGGCGCTCCGCTCGCGGACAAAACGCTCGCTGTTATGGAAGATAGCGTTCATGACTGCCATATTGTCCGCTGTTCTTGACAATCTGACGACCTCTATCGTCATGATCATGATTCTGCGCAAACTCGTGGCGGACAAGAGAGACAGGATATGGTATGCCGTATGTGTCATAATCGCGGCGAACGCTGGCGGGGCATTCTCTCCTATCGGCGACGTGACGACTATCATGCTGTGGAACGGCAAGATGATAACAGCCCTCGGCGTGATATCTGAGATTATCGTGCCGTCGTTCATAGCCTTCATCGTGCCCACGGCCGTCATGCAGATGCATCTGAAGGGCGAGCTGCCCGTGGTGGCGGACAAGCACGAGGCGGAGATATCAGAGATAACCAAGACCCAACGCAAGATAATCTTCGCTCTTGGTGTCGGCGGCCTCTGCTCTGTCCCTGTCTTCCATACTGTCACAGAGTTGCCGGCGTTCATGGGCATCCTGCTTGTCCTCGGCGTGCTGTGGTGTGTGACAGAGCTGATCTACCGCCACAATGATGAGCACGACCCTATGGCAAAGCGTGTCACTAAGATGCTCTCACGCATAGACATGTCCACAATAATGTTCTTCCTCGGCATCCTCATGGCTGTCGCCACACTGTCTGAGATCGGGGTCCTGACGGCTGTCGGCTCATGGCTTGACACGGCGATAGGCAATGACTATCTCGTCACGGGTGCCATAGGCGTGCTGTCGTCCATTGTCGATAACGTGCCGCTCGTGGCCGGGGCCATGAAGATGTACACGGTATCGACAGCAGAGATGGTGGCGGCCAACCCTGACATAGCCAATCTTGCTGTTGACGGTGTCTTCTGGCAGCTGCTGGCCTACTGTGCCGGTGTCGGCGGCTCTATGCTCATCATCGGGTCAGCTGCCGGAGTGGTCGTGATGGGGCTTGAGCACATCTCTTTCGGATGGTACATGAAGAATGTCACATGGATAGCATTTGTCGGATACCTTGCCGGCATCATCTGCTACTGGCTTGAGAAGACCTATCTCTTCTGACACATTTCACATACTGTAGGGGAATCACTCCCCCCAAGATATCTTTCATGCCCAGAGGCTGACAGCAGAGCGGACAGCCTCTGGGTTTACTGTTTTAAGGGGAACGGAGATTTCTTTTTTTCGGCCATTAATTTTTGGCTGATTCAAAATAAAGTATTACTTTTGCGTTATAAAAAAAAGCTGAACCAATAACCCCCATAGAGAACCTGTCATGAGATCAAAGATAGACTGTTTCATAGTTTCCACCATGCCTGATGTCGCCGCCCAGAACAGCTCACAGCTGCGCGATGACAAGGTGGTCAACTCAATCATCACCCTCACCGTCCCCGAGATCCGCTCCACAGCCACCATCAGGGCCATCGCGGCGGAGGCCAAGGCACGATACACAATGCTTGTCACCAAGCCCTCGCCACTCGTCATGGGCCAATACGCTGCCGAGCGCATGCTGAGAGCCGCCATATACACCGGCGCGGCAATGGTATATAGCGATTACAACACTGTCAGCAATGGCACGCGCGAGCATCATCCCGTCATTGACTATCAGGAGGGCGCGCTGAGAGACGACTTCGATTTTGGCTCTGTCATACTTCTGCGCACAGACCTTGTCAAGGAATATGCGTCGAGTCAGGCGGCCGACTACCAGTACGCGGGGCTGTATGCCCTGAGGCTCTGGCTGAGCACACGCGGAGACATCTTCCATCTCAACGAGACATTATACACAGAGGAGGAGATGGACACGCGTGACAGCGGCGAGCGCCAGTTCGACTATGTCAACCCTCGCAACCGTGAGGTGCAGCAGGAGATGGAGCGCGCCGTGACGGCCCATCTCACCGCGGCCGGCGCGCTTGTCGATGCCGATGATTATGTATCTCCTGATTTCCATGAGCAGGAATTCTCTATCGAGGCCTCGGTTGTCATTCCTGTCTATAACCGCGAGAAGACAATCCGCGACGCTGTCATATCAGCCCTGACCCAGAAGACTACATTCGGGTTCAATGTCATTGTGGTCGACAACCACTCGACGGACTCCACGACAGCCATTCTGCGTGAGTATAAGGATAATCCCAGCCTCATACACATCATCCCTGAGCGTGACGACCTTGGCATAGGCGGATGCTGGAATGTGGCCATAGACTCTGTCCATTGCGGACGCTTTGCCGTGCAGCTCGACTCTGACGACATCTACTCGTCAGAGAACACCCTGCAACAGATTGTCGATGCATTCTACAAACAGAAAGCCGCCATGATTGTCGGCTCATACCGCATCTGCGACTTCAACCTGAAGACATTGCCGCCCGGACTGATAGACCATCGCGAGTGGACTCCGGAGAACGGCATGAATAACGCGCTCCGCATCAATGGTCTTGGCGCGCCCCGTGCCTTCTTCACCCCTATCCTGCGCCAGCTACGATTCCCTAACACGAGCTACGGTGAGGACTATGCCCTCGGTCTCGCCTTCTCACGCCGATACCGCATCGGGCGCATCTACGACGAGCTTTACCTCTGCCGCCGTTGGGGAGGCAACAGCGACGCCGCTCTCTCTATTGTGCGACAGAATGCCAACAACCTGTATAAAGACCGCCTCCGCACCATGGAGCTGCGCGCGCGACGCCGCATCAATGAGATGCGCTCACAACAGACACCGGCCATGGAAATAGACATGGACTCGTCACTCGCGCGTTTCTTCAACCGCCAGTTAGAGGTATGGGACGACGCACGCCGCCGTTACAACGCGCTGAAGAGTGTCCTCACAAGAGAGCTTAACGACGATGCCACAGGGCTGACCATCAGGGCACAGTATAATCCGGCACGCATAGTATCGACAGGAGCGCGCATCGACAAGGCGGCCATCCAGAAGCGTCCCTGCTTCCTCTGCAAGGAGAACAGGCCTGACGTGCAGATGGTAAGGCCGATGACAGGAGAGCAGAAGAGTTCGCGCCTCGACCTTCTTGTCAACCCCTTCCCTATCCTGCCCACTCATTTCACGCTGCCGGCGCATATCCACAAGCCACAGCAGATAGCCGATGTATATCCGGAGATATACCGCATCATCGACGCCTACCCCACGCTTACAGTCTTTTATAACGGCCCAGAGTGTGGCGCCTCATGCCCAGACCATCTTCATCTCCAGGCGGGCACATCGGGCGTGCTACCGTTGCAGACACAATGGGCACGCCTGTCACGCTCTCTGAAACAGCTCTACACCGATGCCGACGGAGCGTCGCTGTCTCTTGTCCAGGACTATGTCTGCCCGGCTTTGGCCATACGTTGTGCGAGCGAGAAGTCTTTCCGCCATCTCTTCAAGACCCTTTATCATGCGCTGCCAGCCCACGAGCCTGAGCCTATGATGAATATTGTGGCATGGCGTGTTGAGCAGGAGACAGTGTGCGTCGTATTCCCACGCCGGCGCCACCGCCCGTCATGCTACGGGACAGGCCCTATGCTCTCTCCTGGCGCGCTCGACATGGCCGGGCTCCTCATAACTCCCCGTAAGGAGGATTTCGACACCATCACACCAGCTTTGGCGGGCAGCATACTGCGTGAGGTGGCCATAGACAGCGAGGCGATGGACTCTGTCATCGAGAACATCACAGAGAAGAAACGCTCAGGAGACTTCGAGCTGCACATGCAGAAAGTGCCTCATGTCACTGTCGGCATAATCTCGGGCGAGGAGATAAGCTTCTCGCTCAACACCCCTTACACGGCAAAAGGTGAGACGATAGAGGGACAGCAGACAGTGACATACTCTGAGGGAAGCATCCTCTGGAATGGCAACAAATACCGCGAGCTGGTCTTCACACCGTCCCCGCAGCGTCATGACGACGAGCCTTCGTTCACTATCCAAGATGTCATGATAGGCATCGATTTCCACTGGCAGCGGCGTGAGGCGCAGACGTTCACGGGCATCCTGCGCATGGTGGTACATGAGGACAAGGTGTGTGCCATCAACGAGCTGTCAGTCGAGGACTATCTCGCCAGTGTCATCTCGTCAGAGATGTCCGCGTCATCATCTGTCGAGCTGCTTAAGGCTCATGCCGTCATATCACGCTCATGGCTTCTGGCCCAGATGAGGCGCCGCCGCCATGAGCAGGCTGCCGGCAACGGATTCTTCTCTTTCGTAAAGAAAGACAACGAGCTGATAAGATGGTACGACCGCGAGGACCACACCATCTTTGATGTATGCGCCGATGACCATTGCCAGCGTTATCAGGGCATCACACGCGAGACTCTGCCACGTGTGCGTGAGGCTGTCCGCCAGACAAAGGGAGAGATCCTTGTCTCAGGGGATGAGATATGCGACGCACGCTTCTCGAAGTGTTGTGGCGGCATGACAGAAGAGTACCGCTATTGCTGGGAGAATATCCATAAGCCTTACCTCGTCTCCGTACCATGTCCTTACTGCAACACGAGCGACGAGAAAGTACTCAGCCAGGTGCTCAACAACTATGACCGCGAGACACACGACTTCTACCGCTGGACAGTGGAGATATCAAAGGAGAAAGTAAAGAAACTGCTTAACGACAAGCTCAACCTCGACCTTGGCAGCATCGTGACCATGGAGCCTATGGAGCGTGGCAAGAGCGGGCGCATCTCACGCCTGAAGATAATCGGGACAGAGCGGTCGTTCACCATCGGCAAAGAGCTTGAGATACGCCGTGCGCTGTCCGACACCCATCTCTACAGCTCGGCGTTCGACATAGAGGACAAGGGCGACTCGTTCGTCCTGAGAGGCAAGGGATGGGGACATGGTGTCGGGCTTTGCCAGATTGGGGCCGCCGTCATGGGCGAGGAAGGATTCAGATATGACGAGATTCTCCTCCATTATTATAAGGATACCGAGATAAAGAAGATATACCGTTAGCCTCGATATGCGCGGGCTTCCACTCACGGGGGGCATGCTCTCCTGTGGGTGGGAGCCCGCGCTTATTGGTTATTTCAGCATCCCGCACACTGGAGATATTCGGGGGAACTATGGCCTCCTGTGTCAACCGTAAAAACAAAAACAGATAATCAACCCCTTGTGCTTGATGCAAAATGTCTCTTGCAAGCCATGGATGCTGCAGCCGCCTGAAAATCCTTGAGCAAGCTCAGAATTTCTCAGACGGCTACATCATCACCCTGTCGGGTTTTGCATCAATCACAAGGCGATAAACATGAAATAAACCTTTTATCGCCCAATCCAGAGTATTCAAGCTCTGCCTCTACTCGTCTGACAATCGAAAAGGTTTATCATTCTGTTTATCGCTTTGAAGAGGATGGTAGCCTTCTGAAAGAAAGTGGTGGCGGGCTTCCGATTGGGGCGTTAAGAGCTTGCTCTTATAAGACCTAAGCGGAAGACAGGCACCAGGGGCCAAGCCTCTACTTGTCTGGCAATCGAAAAGGTTTATCATTCTGTTTATCGCCTTGAAGAGGATGGTAGCCTTCTGAAAGAAGGTGGTGGCGGCCTTCCGATTGGGGCGTTAAGAGCTTGCTTTTATAAGACCTAAGCGGAAGACAGGCACCAGGGGCCAAGCCTCTACTTGTCTGGCAATCGAAAAGGTTTATCGGGGCACCTGCAAAAACCTGTGTTTTCAGCTTGATATTTTTGGCTGATAAAAATCTTTGTTGTACCTTTGTCTTCCAAAAGTCATAGAGCAATGTCAGAGAATCCATTAGTAAAGC
>JBJEAW010000078.1:0-16878 GCA_051869435.1 Prevotella sp.
CGTCTGAAAATATTTGAGCTTGCTCAGCGATTTTCAGACGGATGCAGCATCTATGTCTCGCAAGAGACATTTTGCATCAAGCGCAAGGGGTTGATGTCTGTTTTTGTCTTTCCAGATGACACAGGATTTCCCTAGTGCCCCACTTTTCACAGTGGGCTTCAATGATATCCATAAACATGCTGCCTGTGTATTGATGTGTGTCCTGATCATTGGACATTGGCGTTGAATGAGGGTATATCCCATCGTAAGAGAAATGTGTTTCGACCTGTACGGTTGAAAGTCTCAACCGCACATCCCCGTCTATCACTCCGCTCTTATAGACTGTAAGCCAGGACACATGGTTTGCTTACATTTTTATTGCGACAACATCAATATCGCGATTGGTACTGAACGATGGGCTGAGAGATACTGGATGGGAGGCTTATACAGTATCTCTTGCCGCCTCATTCATATTGGTTACATTCTGAAAGCAACGCATCCCTCTACATCAAAAGTTTTCAACCGTACGGGTCGAAATATTTACGCTTCTGCCCCTGTAGGGGCGTGTGGCGTCCGCATTACATAACCACAGGGCGTCGCTCCGCTTTGCCCTGGGCTATGCGCTGTTGGGCTTTGCTTTTCCCTTCGGCCAGCGACCGTTGGTTTAGCCCGTTTTAAACCGTACAGGTCGATGTGTTTTCCTGCTTTTTTGAATTGCAGGCAGAATCATTTCGCCTCCACTTTCTGCTCCCCGCTGACAATGCGTCCCTCGCTGGTCAGCCCCTCTACACGGATAGCGTATGTGGTGGGAAGGTCGGCACTGAAGAATGAGAGCTGCAGCTTGTGGCCCTGTCCCATTCGCAGGTAGGGATTCCAGTAGAGTGTGCGACGCAGGTCGGGGGACATCGACATGGGTTTCTCGCCCGGCTTGTAGCGGGGGAAATAATAGTCGGCCGGCTGTTGGTAGCCCATCAGGTTGACGATGCGGTTGTTGAAAGGCGAGTCAGAGTGATGTAGCTGGCCGCTGCGTGTTGTCACGTTGAGTACGCCGCAGTTTTGCTCGCCCCACACCCATGCCTTCGAGCCCAAGTATATGTCTATACGGTCGATGTCATTGATGTCCAGGTCCTCATAAGTCAAATCGGGGATATGCATACCGTTGACATACAGCTTGACGGCCGATGATTTCTGGTTTATATTAATCCCACCGTACTGATGTGCGAGAGCCCGGTCTATCATAGACGAGCACATGTCGTCGGCCGTGATGCCTCCGCTGCCGGGCTCTGTCCAAAGGATGTTGGTGTCGAGCAACATCATCCCCACGTTTGGGTAGTTGCCGTTAGCTATCCTCTCGCTGTCCCACGAGAGTGTCGTGTTCTCATAGAGGGCAGCCTTGTTGTGTCCTTTCACCACGACCTCGTCGAGCAGGTGGCCGTCACGGGCATAGCGGTCGAGCAGTTCAGCGTCAATGTCCATCCACGGCAGTATCTGTATGTGCTGGTTGTTGCCTCCCAGCTGTGGCATCTTGGGCATCTGCTGTCGGTCGGTCTCCACGATACAGCGTTTCTGCTTCTGCCGCAGTGCATAGACGAATGCCTTGGCATCGTCAGGGAAATTCAGGCCTCGGAACTCGAAGTAGCCTGTCGAGTCGCTCTTTGTCGTGTCTATATGGTTCTGTTTGGTGATGGCCAGCACCACCTCGGCACCCTCTACGGGCTTGTCGGCAAATATCTGGCGGACATGGCCCGTGATGCTCTGCTCGCATTCTTTCTCTATGGCAGGCTTGGCATACCGTCCCTGCATCACTTCGCCTATGTCATATCGCCGCCAGCCGTTGACCATCATCAGCAGGTCGAGCTGTTCACGTTGGTAGGTGGGCAGGAAATATTCGTCCAACATGCCAGAGAGCCCCTGCACATCGCTTGTCAGCAGCAGCTGGCTCCACAGCGTGGGCGAGTGACGTCCTTGAGTGACGGCATCGTCGGTGACTGTCAGCGAGAGGAAAGCCATCTCCCCGGTATGGAGCCCGTCCGGCTGTAGGGTTATCGGTATGCTGTCACGCAGTCCGTAACACGGTTTCCCGGTAGTGATGTTGAGCGGTGTATGCTGTGAGGCGTTGTTTGAGAATACAAGACGTTCGCTAAGTACATGACACTCGCTGTCCACCAGCATCAGGCTGTTGACACCTGCTGGCAGCGAGCCCATCGGCAGTTGGTAGTTCTTTCCCCCCTGGACAGGTTGCATACCGATTAAACGTCCTCGGCAGAGGATGAGGAGGTTCAGGGGACGAGGGGCGGGCGCATTGGGAGGCGTAAGAACGCTTACAAGCACCTTGTCTGGCTTGACGCGGCAGTTCAGGCACGCCACGTTGTTACGGGCAGCTGGCAGAGGGAATCGGAATGTCTGGCCTGAGCGGTCGCGGAATGTTGCTTCGTAGCTCTCTCCTGTCTCGACCTTCAAGGGAAAGAGACCGCGCCCATGATGGGTGGTCTTGAAGCTTCCCACCGTTCGCCCCTGGCTGTCCACCACCTCGCCGCTGACATCCAGCGTGTCGCCAGCATCCGTTGTGGCCTCGAAGGCCACCATCGTCGTGGTGCCCTCCACGAGATAGCCTCCTTCAGGGAAGAAGCGCATCACGGGTTTTGATATGGCCTGCTTCTTCCCTGCCTTTTTCTTCGGCTCCGCAGGTCGCAGGTCGCCTACCTGTATAGGCACGATACAGTCGTACCCTTTCACTTGGGCGCTGTATAGCGTGTATGCCCACAGGTAATAGATACCAGGACTCAGGTCAATGGGCAACGCTATGTAGCCCGTATAGAGATTGTTGGATGCTATGAGGCGTTTGCGGTCGAGCGAGCGGTTCCTCTCTCCTCCCAGCAGCTCGACATACACAAACTGGTTGTCTATCTGTGGCATGAGTGTCGCTTCGTCTGCCACATAAGCTTTCATCCTGACGGTGTCGCCAGCCAACAACACAGTGCGGTCGATGTGCAGTGCCACTTTCTCCTGTGGAAACCTGCGCAGCTGCTCCTGCAGCCGGATGGCCACACTGTCCATCTGTGCCCACATTGGCAGAGCGGGCATCAGTAACAGCACTATTGCACAAAGCACGTGTCTCATAGACCTATGTATCACTTCTAACATTGGAGGTCAAAATTAATCATTGTTTTTTTATTTAGACAAACTTTCTTGGGCTTTTCTCTCAGAAAATCTCTCATCTCATTCCTGATATGCTTCACTTCTGGAGAAAGAACCTTGACTTTCTTACGGAGAATACTTCTTGCCAAATTCTTCGCGTCGGATGTCTTTCCCTGTTCTCTGATTGCCTTTTGTTTTCGGCGACAAAAGTAAAAAAAAAAAAGGAGAGCCAGGTGTAAAATACTACACAAAGGGTGGATAAAAATACAGTATGTATGTTTTATTGCAGTAATCTGTTGGTTTCTTATAGATGCTCAGACATAATCTGCAAATAAATACTCATGGGCCTGGACAAGGAGGAAGTCCAGACCCATGAGTATCGTTTTGTTGTTATCGGCAATGGATAAAATGTCTGAGGTGGTAGAAAAACTAAAGGGGTGTTCAGCTAATCACATTTCTTTCCAATTGCCTTATGTGAGGATGGTGATTATGTCCCACCTGAATTCAGACTGTTTGCCATAAGCAATCATAGCGTTATTTCTTTTTTACTGTAATGTGAATTTTAGCTTCTGGACATCACGGCTGTTGCCACCCACCATCACCTCAAATTCTCCTGGCTCAGCCACATGCTGAAGGTCGCTGTTGTAGAATTTCAGCATGTCTGCGTCAATCGTGAAGCTGACATCACGGCTCTCGCCCGCCTTAAGCGGTATCCGCTCAAAACCCTTCAGCTCTTTCACGGGGCGGCTTATTGTTGCCGCAATGTCGTGGATGTATAGCTGCACGACCTCGTCGGCATCATACTTGCCGCTGTTCCTGACGTTGACAGTCAGTGTCAGTTTGCCGTTAGCGTTCATCGTTGTGCCGCTCAGACGTGGCTTGCCGTATTCGAATGTGGTGTAGCTCATTCCGTAGCCGAATGGGTAGAGCGGGTCGTTGCGCACGTCGATATAGTTGCTCTGATACTTCTGATAGTCTTTCACACCCTCTGGTACAGGCCGTCCGGTGTTGAGATGATTGTAATAGATAGGTATCTGTCCGAGAGCCTTCGGCATGGTCATCGTGAGATGGCCGGATGGCGATTTGTCTCCGAAGAGGACATCACAGATGGCGTCGCCTGTCTCTGAGCCTCCGAACCATACATTCATGATGGCAGGGACATGCTCTGCCTCCCACGCCATGACTGTCGGTCGGCCGGCGAAATTGAGCAGCACGACAGGTTTGCCTGTCTCGACAAGAGCTTTTAGCAGAGCCATCTGGACACATGGCAGGGCGATGTCGGCACGTGAGGAGCTTTCGCCGCTCATCTCCGCCATCTCTCCCATGGCGCATACTATCACGTCGGCTTCGGCCGCAATGGCCAGTGCCTCAGCCTTTGCCTTGGTGTCATCAACACGGTTGATGGGGCGGCCGAATGTCGCTCCGTTCTGTACCGTCTCGTCGGCATAGATGTTACATCCCTGTGCGTGGAGTATCTGGGCCTTGTCGCCCACGGCGCGCTCCATGGCTTCTTTCAGTGTCGAATACAGTTCTGGTGTGTCGCCTGTTGACCAGCATCCCACCATGTTCGTGCGGTTGTCGGCAAGAGGGCCTATGAGGGCTATCTTGCCCTGTTTCTTGAGTGGGAGGACTCCCTCGTTCTTCAGCAGCACGAATGTCTCCGCTGCCATATCCCTCGCCGCTTTCCTGTGCTCTGCTGTATAAAGGTCGGTCTTCAGACGCTTCGGCTCACAGAAGCGGTAAGGGTCGTCAAACAGCCCGAGCTTGTACTTCGCTTCGAGCACACGCCGGCAGGCTCTGTCGATGTCAGCCTGTGATATGCGCCCCGCCTTGAGCAGTTGTGACAGCTGTGCGGTGAAGGCGTTTGAGCACATGTCCATGTCTGTGCCAGCCTTCAGGGCACGCTCAGATGTCACGGACTGGTCTCCGATGCCATGTATCACAGCCTCGTTTATCGAGCCATAGTCAGTGACAACGAATCCGTCATACGCCCATTCCTCGCGCAGGAGGCTGGTCAGCAGCCATCTGTTGCATGTGGCGGGTATGCCATCGACAACATTGAACGACGACATGAACGAGCCGGCTCCTGCCTTTGCCGCTGCCTTATATGGCTCGAGATACTGGTTGTACATCCTCACACGGCTCATATCGACCGTGTTATAGTCACGTCCGGCCTCGGCGGCTCCATACAGTGCGAAATGCTTCACACACGCCATGGCGTTCTCTTTGCCGTAATCGCCCTGGTAGCCACGTACGAGAGCCTCGCCGATGCGGCTCCCGAGGAATGGGTCCTCACCGGCTCCCTCTGACACACGTCCCCAGCGTGGGTCGATGGCTATATCCACCATAGGGCTGTAAACCCAGTTTATGCCCTGTGCCGTGGCTTCCTTGGCGGCGATACGCGCACCGTTCTCTATGGCCTTTATGTCCCATGAGCATGCTTGTGCAAGAGGTATGGGGAACACAGTCTGGTTGCCGTGTATCACATCCTGGCCTATTAGCAGCGGTATGCCCATACGGCTTTTCTTGACGGCTATGCGCTGCAATTCCCTGATCTTCTCCTGGCCCTTGACATTGAGCACAGCGCCGAGCTTCCCCTCGGCCGTCAGCTGGGCCAAGGGGCTGTTTATGACAGCTCCTGTGGTGATATCTCCACCGGGCAGAAGGTTAAGCTGACCTATTTTCTCCTCAAGGGTCATCTTCGACATGAGTCCGTCGATAAACTCGTCCATCGGTTTCTTCTGGGCGAACACTGACATTACTGTTAGTGCCGCCACAATAAACATACATATTTTCTTCATACTTGTTAGGTTTTATATATGCAAAAGTAACAATAATAATTCAGAATACCGCCAGTCGTGCCGTTTTTCTTCTTATTTTGTCTTCAATTCAAAGCTGTTGCTCGAATAAATGCAGACGTTCATTACTTCCCGATGGTCAGTGGAGCCAAGAACAAGTTGGTTGGCTTTGCCGACCTCTGTCACGTCGGTCGGCTTTACTAAAGGATAAGTCCCTTTCTGGGTCACCAGTAGAGAGCCCTGTGTCAGTTACGAATGACAAAAACCATGATAAACCCCTTGAAGAGTATGTGGGGGCAGACCCCCTGGTGTCGGGATTCCGCTTGGGTCTTATAAGAGCAACCTCTTAACGCCCCAAGCGGAATCCCGACACCACCTTCTTGCAGAAGGCTGCCATCCTCTTCAAGGCTATAAACATGAATGACTGTGCAAACGAGAGCAGAGGCATTCATGTTTATCCCCTCTCACCTCGCCTTCCTTGTCGTGAATGTCAGCTCTGTCTCTACTGCCGGCCGGCCGTCAGTAGAGACGAAGTCGTCGCCAAGGATTACCATGCCGTATGTCGTTGACGGCTCGGTGTAGAATGATATGGATATCGTGCGGTGGTCTGCGCTCCATGTGTGGCTCTTGTATTCTGGCAGCTCCTTGTCCGACAAGCCTATTGATATGCCTTCTCTCATGGGGCTGTCGAATGTTATGCTGAGCGTCATGTCGCCCGGGACGATGTTGCGGGCGCCGTTCTTTATGTTACACCGGTAGTGGACACGCTGCTTGTCCTCTGCCGCTTTCTCCCTGCGTTTCCTCTTGGCGTATGCCTTTACGTTGAATCCCTTGACAGCCGCGGCCAGCTCAGGCATGAAAGCCTTTAGTCCTGCCTTGTCTGCGGTCTGGCTCTCGTATGTGGCGAGGGCACGCTCTGTGACAGTCGTGAGGGCGAAGCCCCGTGCTTCCTCCTCGCGTATCAGCCTCTCTCTGTCGGCGGGGGAGAGTCGGGCGTGGCTGCCGAGATAGCGTATGACAGAGCTGCGCACAAGTGTCTCGTACATCATGGTGCGGGGTGTGGTATATGCCAGGCTCTTCAGCTTCCGCTCGCTGTAGGAATATGCCTTTACGAGCGACGGCTCCATGTCGGGGTAGAATGTGTCCACAAGGGGGTTGCAGTAGGCATGGCAGAACTCGTGGACCAAGATGGGGAAGACTGCCGACTTGTCGTATATGATATGCCCATCCTTATAGTCTGCACAGCCTATTACGGGGGTCAGAAGCAGTGTGCCGTCTGTCAGGTGTGAGCTGATGCCGTAGTTGTTCTGGCCTGCCAGAAGACTGAGGATGATCTTGAACGATGCTCCGTTGTCGCCGAAGAATGTCCCGAACCAGTCAGTGTCTATCTCTCCCGCCACAGTCTTGAAGGCCGCCATAGCCTCTCTCCGCGTTGAGTCGGTAGAGGCATACCAGCTGCTGAAGTCTGTCTGACGGTAGAAATCGTCGAGGGCAATGATGAATTCCTCCTGCATCTCCTGTGTCCAGCGGTTGTCGAGGGCGTTCTTCTTGCGAGTGTCCATAACCACTCTGCCGCCTTCTGTCGTTATCATACACCCAAACTCAGCCACAGCGTCATAGCCTGTCCCGTCACGGTAGTATGCACGTGCCAGTGCGACGGCCTTATGGTTGCGGGCCTTGGCGAAGTGTCTGGCGTGGCTCATGGCATAGGGCTTCACGGCGCAGCGGTTATACTCTTCAGCGCCAGCAAGCTGCCATACAGTGGCGAGAAGATCTACACCTTCGCTGAACTCAATCTCAATGGCTTCTTTTCCTTGTATCCCGAGCGTATGCAGCAGTAATATCAGGATGAGGATTATGCTTCTTCTCTTCTTCATATCTATGTGGTTCGTTGTTCTTTGTCGTTCAGGTTAGTTTGCCCTGTCAGCTGGTTGTCATGGAGAAGTCTGGCGGGAAAGAGTGGGCTGTTCTAAAGATAAGTATCTATCCCTCTCCCATATTTCATGAACGAAAACATAACTGGCCACAAATTTAAGAAATAATTCTGACATCAGGATGTAACCGCCGCCCTTTTTTTTATATGTCATGCCATAAAAAACGATGTCAGACAAGTCCGAGGGGGACTCTCGCCTGCTGCGAGAGTCCCCCTCGGACTTGTATCTTGTCACACATCACGGTTTACCTTACCATCTTCTTTCCGTTGACTATTACTATGCCCCTGCCGTTGACGTTGGCTTTCCTGCCTTGAATGTCATAGGCTGTAGGGTTCGTCTTGTCTGCCTTAATGCCAGAGATGGCGGCACTTGTGTTCTCTGCCACCTTGATCTCGTCGAGATATGCGCGCTGTTTGCTGGCAGAGGTGGAGACTGTGGAGAACTTCAGCCGTACATCGCCCGCGGCCTCTGATATGATGACCGTGTAAGCCTGTTCAGAGAGCTTCGTCTCGCCGGCAACGCTTTCAGGGAGCTTGATGGCTATCTTCTGGGCTGTCTGCCCGCCGTATGTCAGCTTGCCTTCTCCTACAATCTCTACATATAGTGTGACAGCGTCGCCCAGCTGTGCCGCGGCATTGAATGTGAGCGATGCTGTTCCGTTCACGGCGAATGTCGGGGTGGTTATCTCGCCGTTGTTCTTCTTTGTCGCTATGCGCACACACTTGTTGCAGATGGCCACCTTCACGAAGTCGCCCCATCCCTCCTTGTTGTCGAGAGCGTCGGCTGACAGCAGATCCTCTGCGCCGACTTCCACTCCGGCAGCCTCGTCATTGTCGAAATATCCGTCATTGCCACCTTGTCCGTTCAGTCCGTCGAATGTCTCATAGAATAAAACCTTGCTGTCTGTCTGTGCCTGTGCTATCGCCGGTGTGGCCAGGGCGACAGCCAGAGCGATGATAAGTCTTCTCATTGTGTATATATAATTTTTATGTTTATGTTTCTGTCCCTCAACATTCAGGTTGAGGCTTCAGCTCATCCCATCACCATGTTATCTTCTCTGATGCCGGCGCGTTGTTGTTTGATGCCCCTTGTGTGCTCTTTATCATGTACCACTCTCCCGTGCCGTCGGGCTGTCTGCCGTATGCCTCGCCTGTGGCGTCACCGTTGTACATGGGGTCTGCCTCGTCCCATACCTTGCCTTTATCCTTGCTTGGGTTGGCGAACACATCCACCACTGAGCCGTCAGGGCCGAGGAGCTCTACCTGTACAGACTTCTTGGCCGAGAATCCGGCTGAGAATCCTATCGAGTAGTCGGTCTGGTCAGACAGCAGGGCGAGATATCCCGCTGGCGCTATGACAGTCCCTGCCGGAGCCTCATAGACCATCTCGTCGCCGTTCTTCCTCAGCTTCATTCCGCTTATGTCAACAGCCTGTGCCGATGTGTTGTACAGCTCGATATATTTCGGTTTGTTGCCGTCAAGCTCATTCAGCCTTATGGCCCTGAAGTCTGCTGTGTCTTCCGGCTTCTCCTCTCCCTTATTTCCCTCTTCGGGCTTCGTTATCTCTGTCTCCCATTCTGGCTCATCGTCTGTCTTGCATCCTGTGAGAGACATCGCGGCAAGGCAGAACATGGATAGATATATAATGTTTTTCTTCATGACTGTAGTTGTTTTTGTATATGGTGGGCGATAGTATAACACCCTTAGAAAGATATCAGTGTGCGCATCTGGAATATGCTGAAGTCTATTCCGTCGGGGCGTGTGTCTTTAAGGGCCTTTCCGCCCATGGTTATCTGTCCCTTCGAGTCGGCGTATTTGTCGTTGTTCATGAATGTGTAGTTGAGGCCGACGACGATGTTGCTGACCGGATACCAGTTGAGCGATGCCGACCATGCTGTCGCCTTGCCTCCTGTGATGTACGCGCGTTGGTCGTGCCAGTCGTTCATGTTTATATTGCTCACTCTCGCCGCTATCTCCAGGTTTCCGCCTTTGCGGCGTGTCTTCATCGGGCCGAACTCCGCGTCTCCCGGGCTGTACATCCTGTTCTCTCCCAGTATCATGTATGACGCCTGTGCGTACCATCCGTTCAGCTGTGCGTTCTTCAGGCTTGTCTTCACGTCCTTTGTCTCGTATGCGTATCGGGATATGGTGTTGAAGATATACTCGCCGTATGTAAGGAACTTGCGGTAGCGGAATCCTAATTCCCATCCCAGTGTGAGATAGTTGTCAACATTCTCTATCTCTGTCTGTACAAAGCGGCGGTGGTCAACACGGCTCTCGGGCAGTGTGCGGAAGAGCACCATGCGGTCGCTGTTTCCCTCTGACGATGGTTTCTGATAGTTGGCATATCCTCCTATGTGTATTGTCATGTCGTCGTTGTTCACGGGGCTCAGTGCGGCCCTTGCGGCTATGGCATAGCCGTCATTGCCACGGTTGCGCTCCTTCTGTAGTATATCGACACTGCGCCCGAAGACTCCGGCCGATGCCCACCAGCCTTTGCCCCATCCTGTTCCGGCGATACCCATTCGTCTTCCGTCGGCAAAAGCCTCTACGGGCATAGGCCGCTCGGCAGACATCAGATACTTGGAGCTTGTCACACGCTCCATGCTCATCGGCACCTTGAAGTTGCCCAGCTTCACGTTCCAGTGGTCGTTGAAGCGGTAGCCCATGAACATGTCCTTTATCTCCACCTCGTTGTTGGCGAAGTCAACATCCAGCTCTGCAAACCATTTCTCATACAGCGTGGCCTTTATGCCTAAGCGTGCGCGACGTATTATCGTGCCGTTGCTGAAGCGGAACTCTCCGTCGTCCTCCTCCAGGTCCTTGTTCGTCTTCGATGTCAGACCCTCGACACTCTCTGTCGGAGAATATACTGCCGACTCGATATTAACACGGTTGTCAAACCACATGTGGAATTTGCTGTCTTTGCTGCGCAGGTGCAGTTTCCCTCCCTCGAAGAATGCCTCGGCCGGTGTCTTCTCCTGTGCCGTTGCCGCCATTCCTGCCATTAGGCATGAGCCTAATAATAATACTTTTATCTTCTGCATTTTGTTTGTATTGTAATCGGGGGGCAAAGGTATCGTGAAGAGGTTACCAAATGGTTACATAAATGTTACGATTCTGTAAATATTGTGGTAAGGGGTTGCTATCTCATTACATAGGATGGAAGCCTGTAAGATAAACTCTCGTGGTATATCGCACAATAAGCCCCAGAGAGAGCGACACGCGTCCAGCAGACTCACGATATATGATGAGCTGATATGCTTTGTGGACGTGTGTCGCCCCTCTGGGGCTTGATACCATTATCTATTCATAGAACCTTCCATAGACCCTCTAACTTGTACAGTCCGGGAAAATTCTCCCGACCTGTACGGTTGAAAGCCTTAACAAGCACGGGCTGAAAGCCCAACAGCGCATAGCCCAGGGTAACACCCTGGGTATTATAGCGATTGACCAATACGCCTTGAAAAGGCAGAAGCGTAAACGTTTCTGAAAATATTTACGCTTCTGCCCCTGTAGGGCGTGTAGCGTTCGCATTACATAACCCCAGGGCGTCGCTCCGCTTTGCCCTGGGCTATGCGCTGTTGGGCTTTCAGCCCGTTTTCAACCGTACAGGTCGAATTCTCCTCGCGCTTGCAGTGGTTATCTCTTGTCTGATACACCGTATCTTATCCACTGCTCTTGCGTGAAGTTTGTCTTCACTATTCTCTTCATGCTGGCGTATGCCTCTTTCGCTTCGGTTAGTATGGCGTTCATCTCCCGTGTCTTCTCGGTCAGCATGGCGCGTATGTTGTCACATTCCTTGCCAGCCTTGTCGAGAGCGTCGAGCTGTGTTGCCATTCTCTTCAGCTCGTCCTCTGTCACGCCGTATTTTTTGAGAGAGGCGATGTTCGTTGTCATTCCGCTTATCAGCGCACGGCTCTTTTCTGTTTGGATCTCAATAGTCTTTGACATAATAGTGTAGTTGGTTAGTGGATTTTTATCATTGCGTGTATTGCAAATTTACAATTTTTCCGGCTCATAGACACCGTTAACCCATCTGTCATTTGTGAATTTTTAACCTCCGTCAGCCCTTCGCTTAAACATCTGTTAACGCTTCTTGGCGCTACTGTAACTATTCAGCGAATGCGTTTTGTAACAAGAAAATATAGATTTATATTGTCTCAGCCAGCACGCGCTGAAAGCGCAGAAGCCCATAGCCCAGGGCAGAACGGAGCGTAGCGGAGTGACACCCTGGGGATATTGTTCGTGTGGGTAATTGTCGCGCTGTAAGCGCAAAAGCGTAAATGAGCTATAAGGCCATAACGCTTTTGCACTTTGCTTTTCCCTTCGGCCAGCGACCGTTGGTTCAGCGCGTACAAGCGGTATGGATTCTCAACCCAGGGCGTCGCTACGCTTGCCCTGGGCTTTGGGCTTCTGCGCTTTGCTTTTCCCTTCGGCCAGCGACCGTTGGTTCAGTACGTGCTACTTACAATATTCGCTGAATAGTTACGCGCTACTCGTAACCACTCATTTCAAGCTGTACAGCGGCGTTCCGTGCTGGCTCCCGCCGTCAGCCCTCACTGGCCTTGTTCGTCCTCGCCTTTCTCGTTCTTCGTCTTCAGCTCGTAGTATTTCTTCAGCCTCTCGCCGACAATGCGCCATGGGAGCATGAACGAGTGGTGGCGTCTGATAGGCGAGTCGAAGAGCATGAAGCCCAGGATGAGGAAGACACACCCGTAGCACGCCCAGCCATATATCGACTTGACGCCGACGAGAAGCATCTCGCTGACCATCTCTCCGCTCCCTATGGCCGCTGTGCTGTGCATCCACAGTGCGCCGCTCGTATAGCGCATGAACCCGTCAGCGACATATATGCCGAGCAGCTTCGAGTATATGGCACAGCCCACACAGCCGCCGATGACCATGTGTATCATGTTGAATATGCTCAGACCCTGGAAGAAATGGTTGAAATCCATGACGTCACACAGCGACGACATGAAGACGACACTCAACGTCGTGTAGGCGAAGCCACGGCAGAAGAGAGGCACATAGAGAGTCTCCTTGCTTATCGACGGCGACATGCAGAGATACATGAAGACAAGATAGGCCAGGAGCATCGACGCGCCTATGATGCCGAGACGTATGTATGACATGCGCATGACTTTCTGAAGCCAGAAGAGCGAGAACAGACATCCGCACATATTGCCTATCCATACCGGCAGGCAGAGCGAGGCGTTGACGATAGTGTTATAGTGCATCACCTCTTCAAGGAAAATCTCCTCGAGGATGTGCTCTGTGGCGAAGAGACACTCAACGAAACATATCAGGAGGAATATCTGCTTCACATAGCGGAATCCGCTGAACACCTTGGGGTTGATATACGGATGGCGCACATGGACCATGCGGTGGAGTATGGCACCGAGAGTGATGAGCGTCGTCCCTGTAAGATACCATACCGCGTCGTGGTTGAACCATGCGTACCAGTCGCCATAGTCAAGGAGATAGGCCAGCTGCATCAGCAGTGCGGCCCATAGCGCCATGGATGTCCAGTCGATGCCGTAGAGCGGGAGGCGCATGAAGCGGAAATGCTTCACGCACGTCAGCAGGAACAGCAGCACTATGCAGTGTATGCCGGCTATCAGCCAGTGCATCAGACGCCAGTCGCCGAGCGTCCCGAACCATGCCGAGAGATAGTCCTGTGAGTTCATGCCGCTGAGGATGACTATATGCAGAAGCGGGAAGAACACCGTCATGTCGCGCTTTGGCGTCATCCACAGCTGTATGTTCGACATGCATTCGAATGTGCCCTGAATCTTCGCGATGCCCTCAAGGAGACACAGCAGCCACAAGAGCGGGAGCCATGTGACATAGCCTATGAGGAGATTGGTGATGATGACAACTGTCGAGGCCCCCGTCAGGAGGGTCTTGTTCGTGAAGCGGAACTTCATGCGGAAGAGCATGGGGAACCACAGCGCCATGCCCGCAAGGTTGCAGTACAGGCACATCAGCACATCCTCACGCATCTGGCCGTTGGCACCGATAATCTCGTTGAGGGCCCCGAGATACCTCGCCCCCGTTATCTGGAAGCAGAGGGCTATGAGCAGATATATCCATGGACGGATGGCCTCAGGGACGAATCCCCTCACCATAGGCATGGAGAAAGACATCGGCGCGTTCATTTCCTCAATACCTCACATTCAACGTTATACCCCGCCTTCAGCCTCTTGATGTCGGCCTCGCTGTTCCCGCTGAGCGATATGCGCACAGGGAGACGCTGCTCGACCTTCACGAAATTGCCTGTCGCGTTGTCTGACGGCATGGCAGAGAATGCCGAGCCGGTGGCGTCGGCGAGCGACTCTACGACACCCACATACTCCACGCCCGGCACAGCGTCGGCCTTCATCCTCACTCTTGAGCCGACATGGATGGATGCCAGCTGCGACTCGCGGTAGTTGGCCTGTACCCACATCTCCCTCTCATCTACGATGTCAACCATCCTCTCGCCCGGCTGCACGAGTTGTCCCACATGGATGTCTTTCCTGCCTGTCATGCCGTCGGTGGTGGCTATGACGGCACAGTAGGAGAGGTTGAGGCGCGCCAGGCGCACGTTGGCCTCACAAAGGCGTATGACGGCATTGTCCTGACTGAGCCTCACGCCCTGCTCCCTCTTCACCTTTGAGGTGGAGGCGTGGCCGTGAAGCGCCTGCTCGTAGCGTGCCTTGGCGGCGATGTATGCCGTGTGGATATTGTCATACTGCTGCTGTGTGACAGCCCCCTCGCTGAGCAGTTTACGGTATCTCGCCTCTTCTTTCGCGGCGTTCTCCATCTGTGCCTTGGCCTCTGCGGCCGATGCCTCGCTGGCCGATATGTTGCTCTCTGTCGTCGATATGCCTGCCGTTGTGGCCTGCCGTCCCGCGCGGGCGTTGGCAAGCTCCGCCTCTGCCTGTGCCAGGCGCAGCTGATACTCAGAGTCCTCGATGATGACAAGCGTGTCGCCGGCCTTCACCTTCTGGTTCTCCTCGAAGCGTATCTCGCGTATGAAGCCCCCCACACGTGTGTTGACAGGTGTGATGTGCTGGCACACCGTGGCGTTGTCGGTATATTCGACATTGCCGAGATGGAGGAAACGGTAGCAGACGATGGATATGCCCACGATGAGGAGGGCGAAGACAATAACGTTATATATGATGCGTTTTACGGTGCGTTTCATAATGTGTGGGATATGTATTTAAGTCTTATCTTGTTGAATATGATGTCTATCTCTGCATCGGCGGCGCCAAGGCCGGCCGTCAGTCTTGAGCTTGAGGCGTCGAGCATGTCGGTCAGTATGGCGAGGCCGTTGTCATATCTGTTCTTGACCACAGCGTAGTTCTCCTCGGCCAGCTCCACCGATTTACGTTGTATCTCCAGATTCTTCACGGCTGTCTCATAGTCGGTGTATGCGGTCTGTACGGCGTTCTCGGTCTCCTCTCTCAGCTCGTCAATCTTCTCCCTGCTGTGCCGCCATGCCGTCTTTGCGCGGCTGAGGCGTCTGCTGCCTTTGAATAGCGACGAGATGTCATAGCTCACTCCGACCCCCGCAAACCAGTAGCCGAAGTTCTTGTCTATCACAGGCACCTCGATGGTTATGGGGCCGTCAAAGTGCATCTCGGCTATTGCCGCGATCTTTGGCCTTAGCGATGCCCTCTCCATCCTCACCTTCTGGCCGTCGATGTCGGCGGCGAGGATGGCCTGCCTGATATTGTTGTTGTCGCCCGCCAGTGTCTGCCATTCGCTCTCCGCGGCCATGAGGCCCGCCTTGTCGGCCGTGGTTATATCTGCCTCGATAATCTCTGTGTCGGGCATGTGTAGCATGATGGCCAGTCGCCGGCTTGTCATTCGGGTCTCGTTGTCGGTCTTTGTCATCTCCAGTTCGAGGCGTTTCTGTTCCAGCTCGTAGCGTGTGATGTCTGTCTTCAGCGATGTCCCGTGGGCGTAGCGTGCGCGTATGTCCTCAATGATGCGGCGGTTCAGCTCCATGTTCTTCTCTATCACGAGCCTCCTGTTCTGCAGGCGGCAGAGGTCGAGATAGCATGATGCGATGACGAAGCGTATCTCCTGGCGGCTCTTCTCGAGGTCAAGTGCGGCCATCTGCCTCCCCATGCGCGCCATGTCGATAGAGCTTTGTATCGCCCCGCCAGAGTATATGACCTGCTGGGCTTTCAGCGCGAAGCCGTTCATGAAGTGCGGGTTATCCACATGCTGCCAGTCGCCCAGCTTCCTGTCTGACAGGATTCCGTCGCCAAGATACCCTGCGCTCAGCTCTCCGCTGATGTCAGGGAGACGGCCTGACATGGCCACACTCATCTCCTTTTCTGCTGTCTCGATAGCAGTACGGTAGTTTCTCATGCTCACACTCTGCTCGTCGGCAAGGGCGAAGAGACTGTCGAGCGACACCGCCCTCCTCACGTTTGCCGTCACTGCTGTTGCCGCTCCAGCCGCCTCTCTGCCGCTGTCGCCCCATAGTCCGTGGGCATAGACAGCACAAGGCATACTGAGCACCGCCAACAGCAGCACCTTGATGTTTTTTCTTCTCATAATGATTTCGATGGAATCTACACTATTTGTTTTGCCCGCTTATCTCTCCTTTTCCAAAGTCTGCGTTAACGGCTCTATGATAAATGCCTACATGAACGCACAAGACAAAACCTGATGCTTCTGCCAGAGACGGATAATAAGACGAAAAAAAATGTAAGACCCGTGTTTGTTAAAAACTGAAATTAAGGTGGTGAGGCAATATCCTCCGCCCCTTGTGTTTCTTCCTGTTACCCTGTATTTTACGAGCCTTAGTGATGTTCTGGACATCACTTAACCAATTGACTCTGGCCGAGTTTCGCACTGCAAAGTTAACAATATTATCCCGTAAATATGCTATATACAATAATAAAATTTAAGACAATTTAACAGACAAGGGCGTTGCTGTAACTATCCAGCGAATGCGGTCTGTAACAAGGAAATATAGTTTTATATTGTCTCAGCCAGCACGCGCTGAAAGCGCAGAAGCCCATA
>JBJEAW010000079.1:0-16695 GCA_051869435.1 Prevotella sp.
TCAAGGGCGAGGACATAGAGATAGCCTTCACCCACGCCAACCAGTATGGCGAGGAATACCACTCGTTCGTCAACGGCCAGCACACGACACAGGGCGGCACACACCAGTCGGCCTTCAAGGAGCATATAGCCAAGACGCTGAAGGATTACTTCCAGAAGAACTTCGAGTTCACTGACATCAGGAACGGCATCGTGGCCGCCATAGCGGTGAACGTCGAGGAGCCTATGTTCGAGTCACAGACGAAGATAAAGCTCGGCTCGCTGCAGATGTCGCCCGACGGCATAAGCATAAACAAGTATGTCGGCGACTTCATACACACCGAGGTGGACAATTTCCTTCACCGCAACACAGACATCGCCGATGTCATCCTCGAGAAGATAACATCGTCAGAGAAAGAGCGCAAAGCCATGGCGGGCATAACAAAGCTGGCGAGGGAGCGCGCCAAGAAGGCCAACCTCCACAACCCGAAGCTGCGCGACTGCCGTGTACACTACTCTGACTTCAAGAATCCGCGCAAGGAAGAGTCAAGCATATTCATCACTGAGGGCGACTCCGCCTCCGGCTCTATCACGAAATCGCGCGACGTGAACACACAGGCCGTCTTCTCGCTGAGAGGAAAGCCGCTCAACTCTTTCGGCCTCACGAAGAAGGTGGTATATGAGAACGAGGAGTTCAATCTGCTGCAAGCCGCCCTCGACATTGAGGACGGGCTTGACACACTGCGCTACAACAAGGTCATCGTGGCCACTGACGCCGATGTCGATGGCATGCACATACGCCTGCTGACGATAACGTTCTTCCTGCAGTTCTTCCCCGAGCTTGTACGCAAAGGCCACGTCTATGTCCTCCAGACACCGCTCTTCCGTGTGCGTAACCGCAGGACAAAGATAAAGAACCGCGACATCGTGAAGGCCGAGGACAAGAAACTGGCCGAGCGTAACGAGAAGGCCAAGGACTTCATCACACGCTACTGTTACAGCGAGGAGGAGCGGCAGCAGGCCATACGCGACCTCGGCCCCGACCCTGAGATAACCCGCTTCAAGGGTCTCGGAGAGATCTCACCCGACGAATTTGCCGGTTTCATCGGGCCTGACATACGCCTGGAGCAGGTCACACTGAGACAGGAGGACCAGGTGCAGAAGCTCCTTGAGTATTACATGGGCAAGAACACCATGGAGCGGCAGAACTTCATCATAAACAATCTTGTCATCGAAGAGGATATTCCAGAGGAAGAAGAGATGGCATGAGAAAGACAATAGATGAGGGAGAACCACACATAACAGAACTATCACAAGCACAGCAGGGAGGGCACGTCTCTCCCTGTGGCATGGCAATGGCCGGCAGGCTGACATCCCCACACCATGCAGAAAGAACTGTCAGGACATAACACACAGTGGGGCAGACACTGCGGACGGCCGCACAACAGGCGGGTCATGAAGCCGCCGGGAGAACCGGCCGAACCTGCCATAAAACGATTATTATGAACATGAACATCAGAAAGATAGCACTCCAGACGCTGCTCCTCGTGGTCTCTGTGTCGGCATACGGCCAGCTGAGATTCTCCAACGAGGAAGCTAAGGCTCTGAGGAAGATGCAGATAGCACTCCTCGCCATAGAGAGCCTGTATGTTGACACGACAGACACAGAGAAACTGGCCGAGGACGCCATACGCGGCATGGTGTCAAAGCTCGACCCACATTCAAGCTACTCGACAGCCAAGGAGACAAAGGAGCTCAACGAGCCCCTGCAGGGCAACTTTGACGGCATCGGCGTGCAGTTTAACATGGTCGATGACACGCTCCTCGTCGTGCAGACAGTCCACGGAGGCCCGTCAGAGCGGGTGGGCATACTGGCCGGCGACCGCATCATAGCCGTCAACGACACCGCCATAGCGGGAGTGAAGATGTCAAGGACTGACATCATGAAACGCCTGCGCGGGAAGAAAGGCACCATGGTGGAGGTCAGCGTGAAGCGGAGAGGCGAGAGCAAGCCTATAAAGTTCAAGATAAAGCGCGACAGGATTCCGGTGAAATCGATGGACGCCGCCTACCTCATAGAGCCGGGCATAGGGTATGTCAGATTCGGAGGATTCGGGGCTAACACACACGACGAGATAACCACAGCCATCGACTCGCTGCGCGACACGAACCGACGCCTGTATCCCGGGCAGGAGTTCAACCTCATCCTCGACCTCCAGGACAACGGGGGAGGATACCTCATGGCGGCAGAGAAGATAGCCAACGAGTTCCTCAAGGCGGGCGACCTCATAGTATATACCAACGGACGCAATGTCCCACGCCACGAGATGAAGGCAAACGGAAAGGGACGCATGGTAGAGGGCAAGGTGGTGGTCCTTGTGAATGAATATACAGCATCGGCGGCAGAGATAGTCTCAGGAGCCATACAAGACCAGGACCGCGGCATCATCGTAGGGCGGAGGACATTCGGCAAGGGACTCGTGCAGAGACCCGTAGAGATGCCCGACGGCTCAATGATACGCCTCACCGTGGCACACTACTACACGCCGACAGGACGATGCATACAGAAGCCTTATAAGCCCGGAGACAAGGCCGACTATGACATGGACTTCGAGCAGAGGCTGAAACATGGCGAACTGACATGCCGTGACTCCATACATTTTGCCGACTCGCTGAAGTATGAGACTCTGCGTGAGCACCGCACCGTGTATGGCGGCGGAGGCATCATGCCCGATGTCTTCGTGCCGCTCGACACGCTCCAATATACCAGATACCACCGTATGCTCGTCGCCAAAGGCATAATAGTGGGGCAGACACTGAAGTATTTCGACAAGAACCGCAAGCAGCTGAGACAGTACAAGACTGTCGCTGACTTCAAGGAGAAATATGCCGTGCCCGAGAGCCTGATGGAAGATATCATGGCCGAAGGAAAGAAACAGGGCGTGGAACCCAAGGACGAGGACGAGCGGAAGAGGGCTATACCATACATGAAGACACAGCTGAAGGCTCTCGTCGCACGCGATTTGTTCGATGAAAGCGCGTATTTTGAGGTGACAAACCCTACAAACCATATATACGTTGAAGGCCTGAAGACCATGCACACGCTGCTCGGCAGATGACATAACGCCTCATAACGGGACACTGCTGAGCCCGAATGCCGGACATGTACAAGCCCGAATGCGGGCCATCGCGAATAAGGAAACAATCAAAACATCAATAATGAAAAAGACAATCCTAATCTTATCAGCCCTCACATCACTCTTCGCCACACAGGCAAAGGCCGACGAGGGCATGTGGACACTGTCCAATCTGCCACAGGCTGTGTATGAGCGTATGCAGCAGGAAGGCTATCATCTGCCTTATGGCAAGCTTTACAACGACAACGATGCCATAGTGAAGGCTGTCGTGAATTTCGGCGGTTACTGCTCAGGCGTTGTCGTGTCGCCCGACGGACTGGTTTTCACCAACCACCATTGCGGCTTCGAGGCCATACGCTCACACTCTACCGTTGAGCACGACTATATGCTTAACGGCTTCGTCTCCAAATCGTATGAGGAGGAGCTTCCTAACGAGGATCTCTTCGTGTCGTTCATGGTGGAGCAGCGCGACTATACCGACGAGGTGCTGCGCCACGGCATACGCACCCTCAGCCACGACAGGCAGACAGCACTGCTCGACTCTCTCGAGAACGCCGAGCAGAAGCGCGTGGAGGCCAAGGACTCTACCCTGCGCGTGGAGCTGAAGCCTTTCTACGAGGGCAACAAGTATTATCTGACCACTTACCGTGACTTCACAGACGTGCGCCTCGTGTTCGCCATCCCCAAGAGCATGGGCAAATTCGGAGGCGAGACAGACAACTGGATGTGGCCACGCCAGACATGTGACTTCTCTGTCTTCCGCGTTTACTGCGACCCGAAGACCGGCGGCCCCGCCCGTTATTCCAAGGACAATGTCCCATATCATCCGGCTGTGTGGGCACGTGTGAGCAACGAGGGATACAAGGAGGGCGACTTCGCCATGACAATGGGTTACCCCGGCTCGACAGAGCGCTACCTCTCGTCGTTCGGCATACAGCTGATGCGTGACGCGGAGAATGCCCCACGCTACCAGGTGCGCACAGTGAGACAGGATGTCATGCTGCGCCACATGCGCCAGGACGAGGCCGTGCGCATCAAGTATGACAGCAAGTACGCCCAATCAGCCAACTACTGGAAGAACGCCCTCGGCATGAACAAGTGTATCGACTCGGTAGGCATCATCGGCCTGAAGCAGCAGCACGAGCGGCTCATACAGCAGTACCAGGACTCAACAGGCTATCTGAAGGGACAGCTCGACATCAAGGCTCTCGCCGACCTTTATGCCAAGATAACCGGCAGCAGCAAGACGATGACGATATTCGCCGAGACATTCGGCCGCACAAACGAGATTGTCACACGTGCCATGCGCTATGCCATGGGCAAGAAAATCATGGGGCCTGAGGACAAGCCTAAGAAGCAGTACGTGGAGTATGAGGACAACTCTGAGGCATGGGACCTCGCCACAGAGAAGGAGATTCTCGTCGCCCTGCTCAAGAACTACCGCCAGCAGGTGGAGAAGAAATATCTGCCTGACTTCTACGAGACCATCGACAAGATGGGCTATGACGCGTATGTCGATGCGCTCTACACATCACGTCTGATGTCGTCTGAGCCTATATACTTCAACCAAAAGAAAGTCATCAAGCAGCTTAACGCCGACCTCGCCGTGAAGATGGGGCAGGACCTCCTCGCCACGATGCAGCTCATAACAGCCGGCAAAGACTCCATAACATGGCAGATAAAGGAGCAGGAGCGTCTCCTGTGCGACGCCAAGGTGCGCATGGAGATGGACATGCCACACTACAGCGACGCCAACTTCACGCTGCGACTGTCATACGGACAGGTGGGCGGATATATGATAAACGGCCATAAGTCAGGCTATTTCACCACGCCAGAGTCGCTCTACAAGAAGATGCTCCTCGGCGATGAGAGCACAGCGGGCGGCAAGTACAACTTCGAGTATTATGCTGAGCCTGTCATGCACAAGCTCTTCTCGGCGAAGGATTTCGGACAGTATAACGACCCTCTCACCGGCACGATGAACCTCTGTTTCCTCACTAACAACGACATCACGGGCGGCAACTCGGGCTCTCCGGTGTTCGACGGCAACAACCGTCTGATAGGACTTGCCTTCGACGGCAACTGGGACTCGCTCTCCGGCGATATATTCTTCGACACGGCTCTCGCACGCTGCATCTGTGTCGATATACGCTACATACTCTTCATGATGGACAAGTGGGGACAGGCCGACCGTCTCATAAACGAGATAAACAAGAAGCAGTGACAAGCTGCAACATGAGGAATCCTATTCATAACATATAGGAGGAACATCGCCGTGCAGGCAGGAGAGCTTTCCCTGCCTGCACGGCCAGAGAAGGCTGGGGACTTATAAAGGCAGACACGACAGGCACACTGACGCTCACCAGTAAGACAATGGTGAGATACGATGTGCATATCGTGTCTGCCTTTATTTATGGCCGTTGTCACGCCCGATATACAGCCCAAGACCATTGACAGAGGGAGAAGGATGCGGAAGAGACTCCCAATGGCAAGATGACACAGAAGATGACATGCCGGTATGCGCAGCGGACGGTTGTGTTCCTGCTACACTATTCATGACCGGACAAAGACCCAATAACAGTTAAAATCCAGTTAACAAGGGTTTAAGGAAGTTAATAATGTGTCAAAAAGACTACTTTCTTTGATTATCGAAACATAAAAGATAGTAAATTTGTAAACCGCAAGGAACGTTCTGGCTATATATACATTGGAAATTAACTTCAAATATTTCAAGTGTAACTATACTCTATTCTAAATGGAAAGATGTCTTGAAACAGCGGGACACATCTCCATCCATACCACCTTATGCAAAGCGTCACGCTCAGGCATTCCTTATGCAACTAACTTTGGATAATCCTTAATCTAACAATAACAAAACAACAAACAACATGAATTTTAGTACATCAGCTAAGCGGCTGTCCATGCTTGCGTTGTCTTGCATGTTCTGCCTGATGTCGTTCGCCCAGCAGACCGTCACGGGTATCGTGAAGGATAATGCCGGCGAACCGATAGTGGGTGCCAGTGTGCTTATCAAGGGCACATCGACAGGTACTGTAACTGACATCAACGGAAACTTCACCATCCAGAAGGCCAACCCGTCAGATGTCCTCGTCATCTCGTCCATAGGCTTCACATCGAAGAATGTGAAAGTGGGCAACCAGACTAAGCTCAACGTCAGCCTCTCAGAGGATATGGCGAATCTTGAGGAGGTTGTTGTCATCGGCTACGGCACGATGAAGCGCCGCGACCTCACAGGCTCTGTCGCCTCTGTGACAGGCGAGAAGATTGCCGCAAACCCTGTCGCCAACGTCGCACAGGCACTCCAGGGCCAGCTGCCGGGTGTCACCGTGACATCACAGGACGGCCGTCCGGGAGCATCAATGTCCATCCGTGTGCGCGGAGGTGGCTCTATAACACAGTCTAACGACCCTCTCTTCATCGTCGATGGTGTGCAGGTATCAACGATTGACGACATCCCTGCCGACAACATCGAGAGCATCGACGTGCTGAAGGATGCCGCCTCGACAGCCATCTATGGTGCGCGTGGCGCCAACGGCGTTATCCTCGTGACGACAAAGGGTGGCAAGGAAGGCCGCGCGCAGGTGAAGTACAACGTCTATTACCAGGCGAAGAAAATACCTGAGCTGTACGACGTACAGAGCGCATACGACTATGTATATAACAACTGGGCATACGCCACAGCCTACGGAGACACATACGGTGAGGGCGTGGCCAAGTACTTCGGCCTTGGCAGCGCCAACGGCAATCACATCAACGACTATAAGAACATGTCGGCCCACAACTACCAGGACGACATCATGAAGACAGCCTCAAGCTGGAATCATGACCTCTCCATATCGGGCGGCTCGGCCAAGACAAAATACTATGCCACTGTCAACTACATGAACGACGACGGCATCCGCATCAACTCAGGCTTCAAGCGCTGGGGCGCGAACGTAAAGGTTGACCAGAAGATAAACAAGAATCTGTCGTTCACGACCGACCTCCGCTACAGCGAGCTTGAGTTCCGTGGCGCCGGCTTCGGCTATGCCACAACGGCCTACAAGTACCGTCCTATCGACACACCTCTCGGCGAGGACGACCCTACTCTCCTCGGCATGGGCAGCGCGAGTGTCGATCCGCTGTACGATGTCAACCTCCTTGTCAACAACTACGACTATGTGAAGAACATGTACCGCATACGCTCTAACAACACGCTGACATGGAATGTCATCAAGGGTCTGGTGGCCAAGACAGAGCTGTCACTGAGCCGTAACTGGAGCGAGGCCCACAACTGGGACGCCGGTCTGGAGAATGGCTACAGCAAGGCCACACTGACCAAGGGCGACGGATATGGCGTGCGCTGGGCCACAACGCTCAATTATGAGGTGCAGGGACTCCCTGAGGCACACAGCCTCAGTTTCCTCGCCGGTAACGAGGTGCTGGCATCAAAGTCTAACTCAAGCGAGTTCATCGGCTACGACTATATTGAGGGATGGACCATGGACCAGGCCTTCGGACAGATAAGCAACACCCACAAGAATGTCAACCCGAGCATTCCTGACTCGTTCACAAGCACCGTAGGCACCCCGACCCACACCACATCATGGTTCGGCCGTGCCAACTACAGCTACCTCGGCCGCTATCTCCTGACAGCGACATTCCGTGCCGACGGTTCATCAAAGTTTGCTCCCAACCACCACTGGGGCTACTTCCCTGCAGCGGCTCTCGCATGGCGTATCTCTGACGAGCCGTTCATGAAATCGACTGAGGGATGGCTTGACAACCTCAAGCTGCGTCTCTCTCTCGGCACATCAGGCTCAGACAATATCGATGCGTCGCTGTGGAAAGAGACATGGCAGGTGAAGGAAATCACCGTCGATGGCGAGAAGGTGACCACCTATGTGCCAGGAAGCATGCAGGCCAACCCTGACCTCAAGTGGGAGACAACGATATCCCGCAACCTCGGTCTTGACTTCACTCTCCTCCGCAACTGGGTGCGTGGTAGCCTCGACATCTACTGGAACACGACGAAGAACATCCTCATGAAGGTTCCGGTGAACGCATCTTCAGGCTATTCTTACCAGTTCCAGAATGTCGGCAAGACATCAAACAAGGGTGTTGAGCTCGCCCTTGGCTTCGACATCATCCGCAAGAAGGACTTCACTCTCGGTGTCAACATGACATACAACTATAACCACAACAATGTTGACGAGGTGAACCCTAACGCCAATGCGAACACAGCCACAGGATGGGCATCATCAATGATACTCCCTACATACGACTATATCATCCGCGAGGGTGAGCCTGTCGGCACGATAAACGGCTACAAGTCGCTCGGCTACTTCACCACCGACGACTTCGACTATGACCCTACGACGAAGAAATACACGCTGAAGCCGAGCGTGACAGGTGTCGCCACACAGGGCAACTATCCTAACCCTCTCGTGGCTCTCGCTGCTGACGGCAAGACATTCCCCGGCGCCCCGAAGTTTGAGGCAGAGCAGAACGAGAATGGCGAGTGGGTGGCAAAGGAGCAGGTTATAGGCCACACCATGCCACAGCACACCGGTGGTATCAACATCAACGGCCGCTGGAAGGGTCTCGACTTCGCTGTCGGACTGACCTACCAGCTTGACGGAAAGGTATATAACGCCAACGCCATGGCATCATGCCTCAAGGGCGACAAGGACACCGGTCTCGGCAGCAACCGTCTCTCTTATGCGGCTGACACATACAAGTATTACAGCATTGACGCCAACGGCGACCTCAAGTTTGAGACCGAGCCGTCAGCCCTCAACGCGCTGAACGCCAATACCAAGTACGCCACATTCTTCTCTGAGTATGGCATTGTGTCGTCAGAGTTCATCGAGAACGCGGCATACCTCCGTCTGAACACCATCACCCTTGGCTACACACTGCCAAAGAAGCTGACGAGCCGCATAGGCATCTCTAACCTCCGTGTCTATGTGACAGGCGGCAATCTCTTCTGCATCACAGGCTACTCAGGCCTTGACCCAGACGTGAACACCCGCAGCGACGTGAACGGATTCCCTACTCCGGCCTACGACTACGAGTCATACCCGAAGGCACGCACGTTCACATTCGGTGTCAACGTAGGCTTCTAACCCTACCCCCAGCCTACACCACCGCATGATGGCGGTGGCGTCTCATGGCCGCGGACATCACCCTCTGCCATGATGATGCCAGCCTCTCCATCACCTAACAAACCATTGGCAGGGCCCAGAGACGCCCTTCCTGAAATAAAAATTTGGGCAGTCAGGCCACCCTCCCCCACCCTCACGGGTGGCCACGGTGTGGCAGACACAAGACCCCATAACAAGCTATCAACATGAAACATTACATATATTCAGCTCTTTGCATCGCCGGCGCGCTGTCGCTTGCGTCATGCGATGACTATCTGGAGACGAGCTCTCCATCTGTTGTCGATGCCGATTTCGTCTTCTCGAATCCGACAACAGCACGTGGTGCCATGGACGGTGCCTACGAGACATGGCGCGATGCCGCCCAAAACTCCTTCTTCGGCGACGGCCTTTACTATGCCGCTGACATAGCCGGCTCAGACATCGAGCGCCACCCGGAGGCCTTCACCAACCAGCCAGGCCGCCACTATCCCGAGTGTTTCTACCAGAACGGAACATACACGGGCAGCTATAACCTCCTCTCATATCTTAAGGAGGGCGGTGTCTATGACACAGGCTTCGCCGTTGTGGGCAAGGCCAACTCTATCATCACAGCCATGGAGGAAGCCTCCAACTTTGACGACATCGTGACAAACGCCACAGAGCCTTCCGCGCTCAGCCAGCTGTATGGCGAGGCTGTCGCCATGCGTGCCACAGCCTACAGGGAGCTCATCAAGTACTGGGGCGACGTTCCTTTCTCTGACACTTTCGGCGAGGTGGCCATGGGCATCACATCGCGTGACTCCATCTACGACAAGATCATAGCCGACCTCATAAGGGTTGAGCCGCTCATGTACCCCGTCGGCTCGATACCCGGTGTTGACGGCACGAAGAAGAACTACTTCTCCCGCACATACGTTGACGGTCTCATCGGCCGCCTCTGTCTTGAGGCTGGCGGCTACCAGACCCGCCGCACAGACCTCGGCTCTGACTTCTACAAGGACGGTGAGGGCAATGTCATCACGTTCGAGAAGCTCGGCAAGGACCACAACAACGCCACATACACACGCCGCTCAGACTGGAAGAAATACTATGAGCTGGCAAAGACATACTTCAAGAAGGCCATAGACAACCCTGGCTCTGCCAAGTTCTACACCACCGACCCACGCCCGGCCGACAAGACAGGACGCACGTATGACAACCCATACCAGTACTTCTTCCAGCAGATGCATGAGGCCGACGCCGCGTATGCCGACGAGTCTATCTACGAGTACGCCATGCAGCAGGGTGGTGGCAATGACGGCCGTCCATACTCTTTCGGCCGTCCTTCATCAGGCGGAAGCAAGAACGCGTTCCCATGCAAGTCATACGGTCAGGGACGTATCAACCCGGCCTACTACTACGGAGTGTTCGACCCGAACGACAAGCGCCGCGATGTCTCTGTCTGTGTGACAGGCTCTGACGGCAAGGGCAATGAGAAGCTGATATCGTTCAAGGGCGGCTCGAAGGCCGATGCCGGTGGCCTCTCGCTGAACAAATGGGACGAGTGCCGCCAGACTGTGCCATGGGTGGCAGCCCAGCGCAAGTCAGGCATCAACGGCCCATACATGCGTATGGCAGAGATGTACCTCGGTTATGCTGAGGCATGTGCCGCGACAGGCGACGACGCCAACGCCCTCTCAGCCCTCCGCACCGTGCGTGAGCGCTCGTTCAAGGCCGGCGAGGCGAAGACCGACGAGTTTGTTGCGAAGGTCGGCGCTGACGCTTATCTCAACAGCAGCGAGTGTGCCCAGTGGTCGGCTCTCTACAAGGCCATCATCGAGGAGCGCGGCTTTGAGTTCGCCGGTGAGGGCGACCGCCGCTGGACTCTCATCCGCACAGGCCTCGTAGGCGGTGCCATCCACCGCATCAAGGACATGACAAAGGACATGCTCGACGGGCTCAGCTCAAAGGGCTACTATGCCTTCGACAACGGCAATGTCATCTCCAACTACATCTGGACAAAGAGTGTTGACGCCAAGGCGACACACGGATTCCGCCTCACAGCAGAGTGTACCGACACTTCTGACCCTGTCCTCTACCCGGGATGGCGTGGCCAGAACGACGACTGGGAGTCATACGGATGCAGCTATGGCAGCGCGGCGAAGCCTAACCTCGCCATCAAAGGACTCTTCAGCTACATAGCTCCGGGCGGCGCAGAGGCACAGGCTCTTGAGGCTGACGGATACACTAAGGTTGAATGGGCGGTGAATATCTCCGAGCTGGAGTATTACACCAACCTCTTCCTCGACTACGACTATGTCTCCGCTCCTATCTATCTCTGGCCATTCACTCCTAACACCATCTCTACCGGTGGGTTCACGAATGGCTACGGATTCAAGAACAACTGATAACCAGCAGCACTGCCCGCGGCACGCCCTCTAAAGGCTTCATGCCTTGGGAGACCCCGTGGGCGACGACAAACAGAGATACCGGCTTGCCAATGTGGCAAGCCGGTTTTTTCATATACACACATCAATACGTCCGAGAGGGCTCCTCATGTATCAAACCCGACAATACAAGGTATTAAGACTGTTTACCGGATAGCAATAATCTACACATTAACTAAAAAAAACTCAGACATCCTGTCGGTGTGTCCGAAATAATGATTATCTTTGCAATGGAGATGGCTGTCAGCCCTGCTTCCACCCCTTTCCTGCCCGACAACCCCCGCCACCTGTGTACGCCACATCAGCCATGCGAGCATGTGGGCTGGCACGAATAATAAAACTAACCCTAAACCCTGACATAACCTATGCGCCGTATCATTCTTCTCCTTCTCATCCTTTTGTCTCCGCCGGCCATGCTTCTGGCCAACGACGGAGGCTACCGCTACAAGGACATCTCGGTAGAGGCTTTCGTCCATAAGGACAACACATGGGACATCACGATGACCCAGACCGTGGAGTTTCTCGAGCCGCGCCATGGCATATACGTCTATATACCATACCGCTTCAAGATATCCCAGCCCGTCATGTCGGCCGACGGCAAAGGCCACGAGCAGCGCCTCCTGACCTACCGCGCCCACATCGACGATGTCGCCGTCAGCGGGTATGAATACACTGAGGACGACGAGGATGACTGTCACATAATAAAGATAGGCGACAAGGACGTGGAGGTGACGGGAACGCACACGTATGTCATACGCTACCGCTACCGTTACCCGGCCGACCGCACCCCTCTCCGCGACTGTCTCTTCCATACCATCCTCGGCACGAATTATCCCGCCCCCATCGCGTCGTTCAGCTATAACGTGCGCTTCGAGAAGCCACTCCCCGAGGGGTCTGCCGACAGCCTTCAGGTGTTCAGCGGCCCGTTCTCGTCGGCCACAAACGCATGCGGCGTGACCGCCATCGTCACCCCCGAGCGTGTCAGCGGCATGGCCTCCGGCCTCGCTCCCAATAACGGCGTGACGCTCTATGTCCCTCTCCCCGAGGGCTACTATGAGGGTGCGTCGGCCGCGTCGTCATGGCCCATGGCCGCTGCCGCCATAGCCTGTGGCTCCATCCTTATACTCCTCGTCGTCACAGCCATCACACGCCGCCGCCCCGCTGTCACCCGACAGATAGAGTTCTACCCCCCGGAGGGCATCAGCAGCGCAGAGGTGGGCACCATCATCGACAGCACCGCCGACACTGAGGACCTCGCCTCGCTCATACCATGGCTGGCAAGCCAGGGGCATGTCGTCATCACCGAGCGCGGCCACAACGACAACCCCGAGGGGAAGAAGAAGCTGTATGTGAAGCTCATCAAGAAGCTCCCCTCCGACGCTCCGGCCTATATGCGGCGCTTTGTCAAGGCGATATTCGCCAAGAACGACGAGGTATGTCTCGACGACCTCACCGACGCGGGCAAGGGACTCGTCAAGGCCCAGATGCTCCTCGGCAAGCATTTCTCGGGCGAGAGGAAGCTTGAGCATACCTCATGGTGGATGCTCCTCTACCCCCTCCTTGCCGTCGGCGTGACGCTGCTCCTCGCCCTGTCCTCGCCGATAGAGCATTTCGAGCCGGAGACATCGGGCAAAGCCATCGCGCTGTGGCTCTTCCCCTACGCCGTGGCCTTTGTCATGATGCTTGCCATGCATGGCCAGCGTTATGTCATGAAAGCCCGCACACGCCGCATCATACACATCATCGTCATCGGCCTATTCCTCGTCGGCGGAGTGTTCCACTACGTCTTCCGCGACGCCGACCTCTTCCTCCCGCCCTCGGCCTCTGTGCTCATCTATGTCCTCGGCTACGCCTCTGTGACGCTCGTCGGGCGTTTCATCAGGGACACCCCCTACCGTGCCATGCTCATGGGCAAGCTCCTCGGCCTGAAAGAGTTTATCGAGACGGCAGAGAAAGACCGCTTGGAGACACTCCTGGAGAGCGACCCGCAGTATTTCTACCGCATCATGCCCTACGCCCTTGTCTTCGGACTGACAGACAAGTGGACAGAGCATTTCCGCACGCTCACTGTCGCCCAGCCCGAGTGGTTCCGCTCTGACAGCCACGCCCTCTTCACCGCGGCCTATCTCGGCAGCGTCACCCACAACGTCTGCAAAGCCTCGTCCATAGCCGTATCGTCGGCCACGATGTCGGCAACAGAGACGACATCGTCCTCCGGCGGATTCTCCGGCGGCGGAGGTGGAGGTGGCGGCGGAGGCAGCTGGTAACACTGCTGCCGGCCATACGCCAGACGTGTGGACCCTCCGCCTGCGGGACGTGGCCTTGCCGCACAGGGTGCTGACAGCCCCAGCTTACAGACTGTAACCTGACAGCCCCCTGCACGTTACAGTTTTCATGCTTATTCGTCAAATATCCAATAGGTATTGAATGACACGCTAAGAGGCACTGGATGACACGCCAAGAGGCACTGAATGGGATGCCCATCCAGTGCCTCCTGTGTCGATACGCCCGTCATGGGCATTGTCCCCAAGGGGGCAAACACCCAGACCTCACTGCCTTATAAGTCCATGCGACGACAGGATAGCGTACGTTCAGATACACATTCTATCTTTTTCTTCGCTTTTCCACAAAAAAGTTTGCTTGTTTCTTTTATATTTTATATTTTTGCAGCAGGCAAAGACGATTCTACGGACGAGGCATAATCTGTCCCTACCATCATACCTGTACACATAAAACAACAAAGGCTCTATGAAAAGAACATTTTTATTAGTGCTGGCTATCGCAAATGTCATTACAGCCACAGGACAGACGATAGACAGCCTGCACAATACACTGCGTGCAGGCGACGGCTTCGTGCAGTACAGGCTGTCAGGGTCGGTACAGTTAGAGGGTGGTGACAACAAGGTATGGGATTTGTCTTCATGTGAGATTGGCGAGAACAGGCGTATAACTATTAAAGCCAATGTTGACAGTGCCAACAGCTATGCCATAAATGACCGCATGACAGCCTATTACTTTCGGCAGAACAAAGATTCGCTTTTGTACGACGGACATGAAAGCAATCTGGCGAAAATGGAGTTTCAGCATGGCATACCTTTGATGGTATTGCCTATGCATTATGGCGATAGTATCAGACAGTGTTTCCTGGGGTCTGGCAGTTACAGTGATGACTGGCTCATGGAAAGTGTTGGGCATAGTGTTTCGAAAGTTGACGCAAAGGGCACGCTCATCACCCCTGAAACTGACACATTAAGAAAAGTTTCCCGCATTCACATTACCCGTATCTCGCGTGACAACTTGATGGCCAGATGTGATGAGAATTGCGATAAAGCTGGCGCGTTGGCTTCCACGACAATGTCTGAAGAAGACTATCTCTGGTATGCAGCCGGTTATCGTTACCCAATTCTTCATGCCAGCATAAGTGTGGCAGCTGGTGATTCGACGGGTATAGTATGGTACACTCCACCATACGAGCAGGAGGGTCTGGCTATGGATGATGCGAACCTCGCTGTGCGCTCATCCAACTATGATGGTGCGTTTTCTCACAATTCCATACACGATCGTTCCAGTGAGATACTACGATATTCGATACATAAGAGCCCAGGGGACGGAAGGGTGGTCACAATAACATATGATATTACGGCTGACGGAACTGTCACCTTTATTCTCTCGGATGTGAGAGGCACTGTCTATACTTCGTTCAGCCAATCACATGGAACAGGTAGTGGGTACACTGCCGACATCAGACTCAATGGATTGCGCACGGGAGTCTATGTTCTGTATATATGCGTGAACAATCAGAGGTATGTAGAGAAAATAACGGTAGAATAGGAGGTAGCATGAGAGATATAAAAATCAAATCAACAGTGGTTTTTGTGACGCTGGTTACATGCTTTGCCTTGAATGCGTTTCCACAAAGCACACTTTCTGATGATGGCACTCTCAGGATTCCTCGCACGTTCAAGAAACAGACTGAGCCACCATCAGAGGAGCCTTGGAGGCCAATTCAATACACTGAGCCGGATGTTGACATGAAAACGGGCGCGGTCAATGTGCATCTGCCGCTGTTCTCTGTCGAGTCTGGCTCTCTGAGTATGCCGGTTGATTTGCAGTATTCGTCCAACGGCATTAAGGTTGAGGATGACGCATGCCTTGTCGGGCTTGGGTGGAAACTGAAAGCTGGGGGCTACATCATGCGCAGCGTGGTAGGTCTGCCCGACGAGAAAGATTTTATTGGAATAAAAAAGGCAAGTAGCGTTTACAGCACCAACGATACAGAATACCTTAAGGATATCATCCATCGCGAGTCAGATGCCTGCTATGACAGATATAGTTACTGTTTTGAAAACTATTCTGGAAGTTTTATAATTAGCGGCAATACTGTGGTCCAACTGCCAAAGACAGACCTTGTAATCCAGCCTGTTGACATTACCCCTAATGGCGTTACCTCGTTTGAAATTATAACCCCTGACGGCAATCGTTACTACTTTACCGAACAGGAACACACAAACTATGTTTACTCGCCCACCGTGGTGTCAGCCCGTCCCGGCTATCAGCCTATCCGCTATAATGCCACTACGGGTTGGTATCTGACACGCGTCAACACAGCAGATGACAAAGACACGATTAGAATTGTGTACAAACACGTCAGTGTGACAAGAAGACGCATGAGCGACAGACTTGCATATACTACGTGCACAAACAACAATGGCACATCTACATATGAGCTTTCATCTGGTGATGCTCTTGGAGACAACACGACAACCACACTCTATGACAAACAAATCGTTGACTCCATTATCGGGCACAACGCCAGTATCAAATTTGTAAGTGCAAGGCCTGCCGTGGACAGCCTATACAGAGTCACCTCTATTGAACTAACGGACAGATATACAGGGAACGTTGTGAAAACAGCCAGTATGATGTATAGTGAGAGTGATGATGAGCGTCCGCTTTTAACCCAAGTTTGATACCCCCAAATTATTTTCAACGATTTTTGTCCCATTTG
>JBJEAW010000080.1:0-16501 GCA_051869435.1 Prevotella sp.
TGATGACATTCTATCGCCACAACGACCATCCTGCCATGCAACACGTATATCGCACGGAGGACGGACGTTTCGCCAAGACCTTCTTTGAAGGCAGACGCATTGACATGCTTATGCTGCAGAGTTACACCAACTATGACATCATGCCGCAGCATCTCAATGCCTATCTGTCTGCAGAAATGCTGAACATCTGGAACGACGGACAGAACTACAGCCATCGCCTCACGTCGTTCAACTTCAATGTGGGGCTCACGGCATGGTGCGGCAAATGGACAATCATGGCAACAATGGACAACGGCTTCCACTTTATGGAAAACGAATATGAAAGTCGCAACGTCTTCTCCGACTTCATCAGTGTATCTTATAAATATAAGAATCTAACAGCAAGCCTGTTCTGCCAAAACCTGTTCAAGCGCAATGGCAAGATAGAAGAGGTGGAAAATCACAACAGCCTCGCCCACAAGCTCCTTATAGCGCGCAACCGCGATACCTCAAATGCCATCGGCATAAAACTGACTTGGACCATGTCGAAAGGACGCCAATTCAAGGGCGTAGAGCGCGACACCAACAGCCTAAAGGACACTGATACAGGAGTGGCGAGGTCGGGGAAATAATCCTGATATGTGTGGTTAAAAACATCCAGCCTTATTTTTGCCCATTGATACTGCTTCTTATTGGTGCAGGATGTCTATTAATGACACTACAGAACATGTTGTGTTTGAATAAAACAAACGTTGGTTGGCTTTGCCGACCTCTGTCACGACTCGGCCATTGACCTTCGGTCTTCCTCCTCCTTTCTCGGGATAGCCCGAACAAGTTAGGCTCTCCTCTCGTTCGTTCGTCGGTTCAAGCAAGCTTGATGGCTCTCGCTGTTCCATCGGTTCCCGAGCTACGCTCGCCTACCCGTAGTCTTTACCTCCCTCTGGTCGGTGGGCCCAGAGGACAAGTCTCTCGCAAATCCAGAGTGAGCAAGCTCCGTCTGGTTTCCTGGTTTAACGGAAACGTTGAAATTCATTCCCATAATAATGCAAGGCAGAGGTTAACCCATAACAACAGATTATCATAAAGCCCTTCCCCTGAACATCACTATCTCCGCTGGCGTTCGCTGTCCCGTATGCTGGCAGCGTCACAGAGACAGCCCCTTGAACACGGCAGACTTGCTGGTGGGGAGCAGGGTGCCATACAGTGTGACACGGTGTGAGTGGAAATTAGGGTTTATCGTGACGGAACCCATATAACTGTTTTTCGGCAGGTATAAATCTATTGTTGCCGACACTCCCACCCCTTGCACGCTCATAGTGAGGTTGACGTTACCATGTTTATCTGTTTTCAACTTGATGTTTGACGCTCTTCCTTCAAGCGTTATTCCGCCGATACCGTTGGGTCCTCCCCAATTGAAGGGCGACACCTGGATGATGACGTTATCGTCAGATACAGAGATGAAATTGGTGCTTGAAGTCACGAAAGCAGTCTCTCCACGTTTGAATGAGAGCCTGTTTGCCTCCACAACAAAGTCCAGATGCTCTAAGGCGGAGAGTGCCTCGGCCGAGCGTATGGAGTCGAGTATCGCCTCTATACGCTTTTCCTGCTCGTGCTTTTTGTTGCCCTGCTCCTGTTTCAGAGCCCTTTCCTGTTCGGCTTTCGTATATAACTGGCGCTCTGTCTGCGCTCCTGCTGATACAATACTGGTAAGCAGTACGAGAAGTAATATCAGTCTTTTGCTCATGTTGAATAGTAATTTATCAGTCATGTAATAACTTCGCTAATACATTCGAATACGGTATGTATAATACTGTCTGACACTTGTACGAGGATGGGAGGATAGTTGTGGGGCTTTGTCTTTATTAGCTTGGGGACAACATCATATTCCCAAAGGGTTGGAAATGAACAGTCTGTGCGGTATATAGTGTGTCTGTCCTCCCTTGTCAGCCTCATGTCCTTCCTTTGGAGATCCTGTTGTCATGGACGGCGAAAATAGATGGATGGGCATGTCATGGTTGCTGTGTTATGCTGTCTGGAGCGGCATCCTCACCTGACACCTCCTCCAAGGGCATGATACAGGCTTATCGCTCCCTGTATCTCCTCATACTTGTCCGCCACTTCAGCGAGCTGTGCTTGCAATAGGGTTTGCTGGGCTGTCAGCACCTCCAAGTAGTTTGTGCTGCCGTGTCTCATCATCAGCTGTGTGCTGTTTACGGCTGTCTGTAGGGCTTCCACCTTCTTCCTGTCAAGCTCTGCTGTCATGCGTGCCGCCTGCCATCGGGACAGGGCGTTGTTGGCCTCTGTGCCAGCGTCGAGCAGCTTCTGTGAGAATGCTATCTGTGCCTCCTGCTGCTGGGCGCGCGCTATCTTGAGGTTGGCGGTGTTGCGCCCACGGCTGAACAGCGGTTGCACGAGCGAGCCGACAGCGTTCAGAAGCCACTCCCCGGGGTTCACTATACCCGCGCCAGAGTTGTTCGTCCATCCCGCTGTGCCGCTCAGTGTTATCTTCGGATAGAAAGCCGAGCGTGCCTCATTGGTGGCATAGAAAGCCTGTGCCAGCCTCCATTCTGCCTGTCGCACGTCAGGGCGGCGGCTGAGCTGCCGGACAGGGATTCCCTCTGCCCATCTCTCCTTGAATGGCAGTTCCAGTATGCTGCCGCGCTCAATATCGCTTGGGGCGACGCCGACAAGCGCCGAGAATGTGTTCTCTAACTCTTTTATCTGCTTCGTGAGCGTGATGACGGCTGTCTCTGCCTCAAGTCTGCTTGCCTCTGCCTGTGCGACGGCTGCCTCGTTAGCCTCGCCGGCACGTTTTAGAGCCTTCATTACCCTGACGCTCTCTCCCCACTGCTGTGCTGTCTCGCGGGTGATGGCCAGCTTGCGGTCGAGCGACAGAAGCGAGTAGTAGGCCTCAGCTATGGTCGCGATGAGCTGTGTCTGCACGGCCTGCTCGTAGGCACGGCTTGCCTCCACTGACGCCTGTGTGCCCTTCATGGCATTGCGCAGTCCGCCGAAAGCATCCACCTCCCACTCTGCCGCTACGCCGAGCGAGTAGGTCTTTGCCGGCTTCTCCCCGCCATAACTGCTTAGCGACCCCTGTGGGTTGAGTGACAGCGACGGTAGGATGGCGAGACGTGAGGCACGCAGTGATGCCTGTACCTCCTCTGTCTGCAGACGGGCTATCTGTATGTCGCTGTTATGCTCCAGCCCTGTCTCTATCCATCTCGCTAAAAGCGTATCGGCGAAAAGCTCTCTCCATGATATGTCTGACAGCATGAGCGTGTCTTCGACATCAGCCGTCACGCCACGGTATAGGCTGTCAGTGTTATGGACATCCTGACGATGGTAGTCGGTATATATACCACAACCGGTCAGCAGCGATGCTGCCAATATCAGCATTAATGAATTCTTGAAGTTCATATAGATGTATTGATTGTCTGTTTCTTGTTGTATGTTTCATTCATGACAGTGAGGACGTTGTGGAGATCGGAAGTGTCCGGCCGATAACGGGGGACAGCTCTCTTGCCCCTCTTACACACCGCTGAGAAAGGGGGAGGTGAGAGGCCGGTTAGTAAAAGCCTTTGGTGAGAATAGAGAACAGCAGTTGGCTCTCACCTCCCCGAAAAACAATGAATCATCGAAGCATCTCTATGCTTCTTCTTTTTTAGGTATGTAACGAACAAAAACTGTTGCGATTCAGCTGGCACATGATTACGGGTAATAGAAACACCTGTAACCTTGCCCTTCGAAAGTGTTCAGCAGGATTCATCCCTGTGTCTCGGCAGGCTGTCATGTGTGTGGTGCTGCCGTCTTCCGTATGCCTACCTGTTGTGCTCGTCCTCAGCCGGATTGCCTGTGGGGCTGAGAGTCACCTCACGTCTCGGCATAACCCTCTCCTCCATGGTCTGGAACACTATGAAGAGCACTGGAGCGATGAAGAGCAGAGCCACGGTGCCTATGAGCATACCGCCCACAGTGCCCACACCGAGCGACACATTGCCGTTAGCTCCGGCACCCGTTGCGAACACCAGTGGCAGCAGGCCGATAATCATCGTGAGGGCTGTCATGAGGATTGGGCGCAGGCGGACAGCGGCGGCCGAGAGGGCGGCCTGGGCGATGGACATGCCATGCCTGCGGCGTTCTGAGGCATACTCCGTGAGGAGGATGGCCGTCTTCGACAGCAGTCCGATGAGCATGATGAGTCCCGTCTGCATGTATATGTTGTTCTCCACGCCGAACATCCTCGCGAACAGGAAGCTTCCCATCAGGCCGAATGGAATGGAGAGCATGACGGCGAGAGGGATGAAGAGGCTCTCGTAGAGCGAGCAGAGAATGATGTACACGAAGAGGATGCAGATGACAAAGATGACGACAACGGATGTCCCTGACGACGCTTCCTCGCGTGAGGTGCCGCCAAACTCATAGCCGTAGCCTGAGGGAAGAGTCTCTTTCGCCACCTCCCTGACGGCCTGTATGGCATCGCCAGAGCTGTAGCCTTGTGCCGCAGAGGCGTTGACAGAGATACAGCTGAAGAGGTTGAAGCGGCTTAGTATCTCAGGGCCGTAAGTCTTCGTGAGGGTCACAAACTGGCCTATCGGCGCCATGTTGCCGGAGGCTGTGCGCACAAACATCTTGTTGAGCGACTCTGTGTCGAGCCTGTATTCCGGCCGTGCTTGCAGCATGACACGGTATATCTTTGAGAAACGGTTCATGTTTGAGGCATAGTTGCCGCCTACATAGCACGACAGCGCATCGAGGACCTCAGAGGGGGACAGGCCGGCGCGTTTGCAGCGGGCGGCGTCAACCTCAACGAGATATTGCGGGAAACGGGTGTCGAAAGTCGTTACCGCACTTTGTATCTCAGGGCGCTTGTTGAGAGCTGCCACGAAATCTTTAGTGTAGGAGAAAAGCGTCTCTATGTCTCCGCCCTTCTGGTCCTGGACGTACAGCTCGAGGCCGTTGGTCATGCCGTAGCCCATGATCATCGGCGGTGCGAAGGCGAATATCAGGGCATTCTTGATATCGGCGGTGCGTGCCATTATCTGTCCGATGACAGCGTCCTTGCCGTTCTCGTCGCCCTTGCGCTCGTTCCAGTCCTTCAGCCTTACTATGAATGTGCCGCCGGCGCTGCTCTGTCCGCCTCCCATCATGTTGTATCCGCCGACAGTGGCATACAGATATATCTGGGGGATGTCCTTGAGCCTTTTCTCCACATCGTTGAGTATGCTCTTTGTCTCTGACAGTGTGCTGCCGGGAGCTGTGGTGACAGAGACGAATACTGTGCCTGTGTCCTCGTCAGGGATAAGTCCTGTCTTCGTTGTCTTAAGCAACACAAGCAGCAGCACACATGAGGCGGCGAGGGCTATGCCTGCTATCCACTTGCGGCTGAAGAGGTATTTCACCCCCACCTTGTACTTGCGCACCAGCCGGCCGAAGGCTGTGCCGAACGCTATGTGGAAGCGTGAGGAGAAGCTGAGTTTCCTTCCGTCAGTGGTGTCGATGTGTGGTGTCATGATGAGGGCACACAGGGCTGGGCTCAGCGTGAGGGCGTTGATGGCTGAGATGCCCACAGCTACCGCCATTGTCAGGCCAAACTGTGTGTAGAATGTGCCGGTCGTGCCGCCCATGAAGCTGACAGGGATGAAAACCGCCATGAACACCAGTGTCGTCGTGACAATGGCTGCCGTGATGCCGCCCATGGCATCTACGGTGGCCTTGTATGGAGACTTGTAGCCCTCGTCGAACCTCGCCTGGACGGCCTCTACCACGACAATGGAGTCATCGACAACCGTGCCTATGACAAGCACGAGGGCGAAGAGTGTCAGAAGGTTTATGGAGAAGCCCGCCACATAGAGGAATGCGAACGTGCCGACAAGCGAGACAAAGATGCCGACAAGCGGGATGACCGTTGAGCGTACGCTCTGCAGGAAGATGTACACGACGATGATGACAAGCAGGATAGCCTCAACGAGAGTCTTGATGACATTGTGGGTGGACGCGTCGAGGAATGTCTTCACGCTCATCATAGGCTCCAGCACCAGCCCCTCGGGCAGCTCCTCACGTATATCGTCTGCCACGCTGTTGATCTTCCCGATAATCTCGTTGGCGTTTGAGCCTGCCGTCTGCATGACCATGAATGTGGCTCCGGGATAGCCTGACACACCGCCCGTGAAGTTGTACGATGTCGTCCCCAGCTCGATGTCCGCCACATCGCCGAGCCGCAGCACATTGCCGTTGTCGTCAGTGCGCACGACGAGATTCTCAAACTCCTCGCCCGTCTCATACCGTCCGCGGTACTTGAGGGTGTATTGGAATGTGTTCTCTGAGTCCTCGCCCAGTGTTCCCGTTGACGCCTCGATGTTCTGCTCGCCCAGCACCGCCACTATGTCTGACGGCACCAGTCCGTGCTGGGCCATGGCGTCAGGGCGCAGCCATATGCGCATGGCATAGTCGTTGCCCATCACCATCACCTCGCCGACACCTGATATACGCTGTATGCGCGGCACGACGTTTATCTTAAGGTAGTTGGATAGGAACTTCTCGTCGTACTCGCCATTGGTACAGTAGAGCGACATCAGCTGCAGCTGGCTGTTCTGTCGTTTCTGGGCCGTGACACCTATCTTCGTCACCTCTCCCGGTAGGGTGCCCTGTGCCTTGGTGACACGGTTCTGCACGTTTATGGCAGCCATGTCGGGGTCTGTCCCCTGTTTGAAATAAACGGTGATGGTTCCGCTGCCAGTGTTTGAGGCTGATGATGTCATGTATGTCATGTTCTCCACACCGTTGATCTCCTCCTCAAGAGGCACGATGACAGCCTTCTGTACCGTCGCCGCACTGGCGCCGGTGTAAGTCGCTGACACCTGTACCGTAGGCGGAGCGATGTCGGGATACTGCTCCATGGGGAGATTCATGAGGCCGATGACGCCCAGCATGAGTATGAGCGCCGATATACATGCCGCCAGTATAGGGCGGTCTATGAATAGCTTTGGTTTCATTAGAGTGTTCTCCTTTCCTCGTTATTGTGCTCCCTTGCCGGTCTTTGGGCTAGAGGCTGCGACATCCATGCCGTCGCGCAGAAGGCCGGCACCCTCAGCGATAATCACGTCGCCGACAGAGAGTCCGGACTCGACAATATATTCTTTCCCGTTGCTGATGCCGAAGACCTTTACCTGAGTCGATTTTGTCTTCCCGTTGACAACCTTATATACAAACACCTTGTCCTGAAGCTCGTAGGTGGAGCTTTGGGGGATGACAATACATCCCTTCTTCTGGTGAGGGAGCCTCACTGTGCCTGTCCCGCCGCTGCGCAGTATGTGGTCCGGGTTGGGGAATACCGCCCTCAGCGTGACAGCACCTGTCGAGGGGTCTGTCATTCCGCTTATAGCATCGACTTTGCCGCGCTCTGTGTATTCTCCTCCGTCGCTCAGTATAAGCCCCACCTCAGGCATCGCCTTCACGGCGTCAGCCAGCGAGCCTTTCTCTCGCGACATCTCCAGCACCTGCTTCTCTGTCATGGAGAAATATACCAGCATCTCGGCATTGTCTGAGACAGAAACCAGCGGCGAGGCCATCGTGGGGCCCACGAGAGCCCCGATGCGGTACTGGCTCATGCCGGCTGTCCCGTCAACAGGGCTTCTCACCTCGGTATAAGAGAGGTTGTTGCGGGCCTTCGTCAGTTCGGCGCGCGCCTGTGACAACGCCGCCTTGGCAGAGCGGAGAGTGTTGCGGGCCTGCTGCAGGTCGAACATCGATATGACATTCTCCTTGTACAGCTCCTCCTTGCTGTCGGCTGTCATCTGGGCTGTGGCCACGCTTGCCGCCGCGCTCTCGACGTTTGCCTCTGCTGTCTCCAGTGCAGCCTTGTAAGGCACTTGGTCTATGACGAACAGTGTCTGTCCCTTCCTGACTGCCGCTCCCTCGCTGATGCATACGCGGGTGATTAGCCCCGACACCTGTGGGTAAATCTTCACGTCCTGCCGGCCCTGTATGGTGGCAGGGAAATCAGAGTGAAGCGTCCTGTCGGCCACGCCCACCTTCATTGTCTTGTAACCGCCGCCCGTGGGCGCGCTCTGGCGTTCCTTGCATGAGACGCACAAGGTCATGATGCCTGACAGCACCAGACTGTAAATGAGATTCTTGTTCATATAGTATATCATGTTGTTTTTATGTGGGGGTCATGTTCATGCGCTTTTATTCCATGAGAGGGCAATCTCCCCTCTGGTCTTCTGGTTTGTAATCCTTCTGTCAATAATGCTCCTTGAAAAGACCAAAGCGGACGAGCCGCTTCGGTCTTGCGAGTAATCATCAATAATTTATAGAGACTTACCATAATATCCTGACAGAAAAAGCTCTGGTAATTGTTTCTTGTGGGGCCTGTAAATTGGCTTCAGAGAATATCGCCCCACCTTTCCTCATTAGCATTGTGCGTGCAAAGTTAATCTGAATCTGTGATATATCCCTTGTCCGGCGTAAACCTAAATTTGTCATATCCAAGCCAAACGACCTGACATGCCGCCGCTTTTGGATAATCAGAAACTATTATGGTCAATATAGAAACGCCTCACATTAAAAAAACAAAAATAACACAGCCACGGAGACATGTCTCACATATAAGTTTGTAACTTTGCCCCCCGGAGCTTATGCATACAGCAGCCGGCGTTTCTCTCAGCCTCCAGCCTGTGCTGTGCCGCCCTGACAAGCCACAGAGGCCTCTCATGCTTATTATTGCCGCTCTCATGCGATTACCTTTATCCTCCCTGCCTGTTAAGGCGCGTTTCGTGAATCAGGGTCGTAAAGGTAATTAATAAGAATTGTAATTAACAGAACCCAACCAAAGATGATGCGCACACACAACTTCATAGACTTCGGACAACATAGCGAGTCATGCCATACTATCAGCGACAGCTTCGTGCTCTGGCACATAACAGGCAGAGACGAATCCCTGCCTATCCTCCTGACAGGCTGCGGCACAGACATGATAGTCCATATACTCATGCTTGAGGGCGAGATGAGAGTGGGCTGTGGTGGGAGACACTATCTGCTGACAAAAGGCTGTTTCGCCAATTTCCTCGACATCAAGTCGCTTGAGGCGTGTGATGTCTCGGCCGACGCCGAGGCGTATGTCATGCTCCTCGCCGCCCCATACATCATCTCCCTGCTGAAGCACACACCGCCTTTCCCGCCGACGTATGTGCTGAAGATAAAGCAGTGTCCCGTGAGCGTCATGCCGGCAGAGACCGTGCTGCTCTTCAAAAGACGGATAGAGAGCATGGTGTATATACTCCTCGACCGCGACCACCATTTCCAGTCAGACATGCTGGGCTGCGCTCTGCGTATGCTCATGATGGACATGGCCAACGAGCATATACGCCAGGAGGAGACAGGTGGAGACCTCGCCACGACAGGTCGCAAGCAGGTCATCTTCAAGCAGTTCATAAGGCTTCTGCTGACACACATACGCGACGAGCACAACGTCAGATGGTATGCCTCCCAGCTGTGTGTCACGCCACAGTATCTCAACCGTGTCGTGAAGCAGACATCCCAAAAGACGGCTTACGACCATATCTGCACCACACTGACAGGAGCTATCATCGAACAACTGGAGAATACCGACCGCTCTGTCTTGCAGATAGCCGACACCTTCCATTTTCCTGACCAGGCGACACTCTCGAAATTCTTCAAGCGGCAGACAGGGAAGACACCCACAGAATATCGCAGGGAGAATACTAAAGCATGAGATGAAGATGTCTGACAGTGGGAAACGCGGCATACCCTAAAGCGGATGTCGCGTTTTATGTGCCAGAGGTTGGCCTGGCTTCTAAGAGCCTGTATATATGTCTGTTAGTTGAAGACGGCGTGCCATGGATGCGTTAGACTTCTAAGCGTGCCACAGGGCTGTCGCGCAAAAGGTACTGAATGAGCCGCTCATATGTACTGAATGACAGCCTCAAAAGCACTGAATGGTGGCCTTGTCCAGTGTTTATGACAAAATGCGCTCGCTTAGTGGTTTCCATAGGGAAAGATGTATTGTTAATATATATTAATAATATGTCGGTTATTGCGCATGTTGAAGAAAAAATGAGTACCTTTGCAGTCGCTTTTGAATAAGAAGCAACAGTTTCGCACATAGGGAGACCCGCTAGCTCAGCTGGTAGAGCACAACACTTTTAATGTTGGGGTCAAGGGTTCGAGCCCCTTGCGGGTCACAAAAGAGTATCGCAAATGTTTGAAGTCCAAATGTTTGCGATTATTTTTTTTGTCTGTATGCAGACATCTCCGGCTGCAGCCCGGCTGTCGGCAGGAGTATGCCACTATGGACATGCCAGAGCACACCATGCCTGTTTTCCCCGTTATAACCGAACGTTTTCGATAAGCCATATGAGCGATGATGAGCTTGCTCAATCATTGCCAATTCCCGAGCTTTGCTCGCCTACCCGTAGCCTTTGGCGAGAAAAGGTGCATTTATATGAACTTGACTATAATTTCACGTATATGAGAATAGCTATTATAGGAGCCGGCGCGGCGGGATGTTTCGCGGCCGTGAACATCAAGCGCCGTATGCCGGAAGCAGAGGTCTGTGTCTATGAGGGAGGCCGGAAGCCTCTGGCAAAGGTGGCTGTGACGGGAGGCGGACGCTGCAATCTGACCAACACGTTCGAGACCGTCAGCAGCATAGAGGCTGTCTATCCGCGTGGGGCACGGCTGATGAGGCGGCTCTTGAGAGAGTTCGGCCACAGGGATGTTATGGCATGGTTTGAGGAGGCTGGTGTCAGGCTGACCGTCCAGACTGACTGTTGCGTGTTCCCCGTCTCGCAGGACGCCATGGAGATTGTCAACACTCTGCTGAGGCTTATGCGCGGGTTAGGGGTGAGGATAGAGACATCCCACAAGGTCTGCTCTGTCAGACATGAGGCCGGGGCCTATCATGTGGATTTCGTGAACGGCCGTCATGCCGTTGCCGATGTTGTTGTCGTGGCCACAGGAGGCAGTCCGCACATGGCAGGGCTCAGTATGCTTGAGCCCCTCGGCCTCGACATCGTGGCTCCTGTCCCCTCGCTTTTCAGTCTCACTCTTGACAAGGGACACCCCATAACACAGCTCATGGGGACTGTCGTCGGGCATGTCACGGCATCGCTGGCAGGGACTAAGATAAAGGCTGAGGGACCGCTGCTCGTGACACACTGGGGACTGAGCGGGCCGGCCGTGCTGAAGCTGTCATCCCATGCGGCGAGACATCTCGCCGAGCGCGACTACAAGGCGCAGGTGGCCATAAACTGGTTCGGAGACATGGGCGAGGGAGATGTGACCGCTGTACTTGAGGCGTTTGCCGAGGAGAATCCCCAGAAACAGGTGGGCAGCATATACCCGACCCACCTGAACAACCGTCTCTGGATGTATCTGCTCGACGAGTGCGGGGTAAGGCACGGGGCACGGTGGGCGGAGTTAGGGCGGAAAAGCTATAACCGCATGGCGGCAAGAATGACAAACCATGTGTTCGGGATAACGGGACGAAACCGCTTCAAGGACGAGTTTGTCACATGTGGAGGCGTGGCCCTGACGAACGTAAACCCATCGACACTTGAGTGTCGCAGACATAGCGGCCTGTATTTTGCGGGCGAGGTGTTGGATGTCGATGCCGTGACAGGAGGGTTCAACCTGCAGGCCGCATGGACAATGGGGCATGTCGTGGCCAAGAGCATAGGCCGCATGGAGGAGACAGTATAAGAGCCGTGTGTGAGAGGCCATCATCATGCATAATAATAGCCTACGGGGTGTAAGACAGGCTGAAGGTCTGTCTTACACCCCGTAGGTCTTTTCCTCTCTCTACCGTTGTCATACCCGGGGGCGCGGGCTTATGTGAGGATAAGGGTAGCAGAATCATTTGTCTGTCTTATCTGCATGGTGTGAAGATCTCGTTCATCCTGCGGTAGCGCCGCTCCTCTCCCGCATTCTTCTCCATGCGGGTGTTTGAGTCGATGACCATGAATCCCGGGGCGTCGCTGTTGTCAAGAGCTGGCCACAGGGGCAGTCCGATGCCGTTAGGATTGCCCGTCTTGACAAAGTTGGCGTAATATCCCATGAAGACGTCTGACACCATGTAGTCTTCCGGCTGCCAGTCATAGACGCGGTTGGTGGGCAGATTGCCCATGGCATACTCTATATCGGCTGAGTGGACAGCACCGTGTATCTCGGGAATCTTCTTCTCTGCTGCGGCGTCATCCTCTGTCTTGTCCTTTATGCCACCTGCCAGGCCCGCCACTTTCCCCTCAACCATCATCCGCGGACGCTCACGGCTATAGACATAGCGATATACAGGCTGCCCGCCCGTCGTGTTATGGATATAGCCCCATCTCCATGTGCTGTACGCGAGGAAAAGGTCTCCACAGAGGTCTATGCCCGGCTGGCGGTATATGTCGTCGGGCGATTTTATGCCGTAAAGGGACAGCATCTCGGCGGTATGGCTGCCGAACATCTTGCTTGCGGTCTCCATGATATCGTCCATCGTTATGTCCCGTCCGGATGTCGTGATATGGCCGAAGTATGCGGCAGGCGACATCTCGAGGCTGTTGCCGCCAACAAGGAGAGGGATATGCATCTGACGTCCGGCGGCGTATGTCTCAAGAGGCTGTTCTATGAGGAAATGGTTGTCGATATTATATATAGGTACGCTCCTGACATTTGCCTGCTTCATAAGCACCTCTGCCGGCACCTCGCGCATCTCCCGTACGCTCTTATATCCCATGCGCCTCATCGCCTCCACTCCTGCCTGTTCTGCCTCGGAGAGCGTTTTCAATCTCTTGTCGCCTATGACAGAACCGCTCGACCCGATGGCCTGTGAGAACAAGCCTTTAGACAAGGGAGAGGCCATCAGCGCACTGACAGACATGGAGCCGGCCGACTCGCCTGCTATCGTGATACGCTCAGGGTCGCCCCCGAACAGACGGATGTTCTCGTGAACCCATCTGACGGCTGCCTGCTGGTCGAGGAATCCGTAGTTTCCTGAGCCCTTGTACGCTGTCTCCTTCGTGAGCTCAGGATGGGCGAAGAACCCGAAGATACCCTCGCGGTAGTTGGCTGTCACGCATACCAGCCCCCGTCGTGCCATGGCCATGCCCGCATAACGCGGCTCGCTTCCGCTCCCAGCCATAAGTCCGCCGCCGTTGAAGTATATCAGTACGGGCAGCTTCTCAGACATCGTCACGGCCGGTGTCCATATGTTCAGATATAGGCAGTCCTCGCTTATGGTGTCGGCTCCGAAGTTCATGTCTCCGAATAAAGGCTCCTGCATAGGGTCGGGGGCATACTTGTGACATTCCCTCACACCCTGCCATGGCTGTAGTGACTGGGGCTCTCTCCAGCGGTTCGCTCCTGTCGGCGGGGCTGCAAATGGCACGCCCTTGAATGTCTTTACGCCCGATATGTCAAGGCCTTCTACTATGCCGTAGGCTGTCGTCACGCGTACAGCGTCTTGCGCTGAGATGGTTGTCGCTATGGCCATCGCGGCGAGGGTGAGGATGATGTGTCTCATATTTCAAAGTTTGTTGTGGTGGATGGATGCGGGGACAGTGTGTCCCCCATGGTCTATCCTCGTGTTATTGTTTATGCGGTAATCTTGCTTCGGGATGGACGAAGATATTGGCAGCACACACTATTGTTACTGGCTCTGAGACATAGAGCAACAAGTTTCTGCTGCCATAGGCCCGAAGACGTGTGGCGGGTGAGCGTGCTATCTGTCGTCACGCACATAGTGTGGGAAACGTTCCTCGCCGATGTGTGGCGCGAGGGTGAACCCCTCATAGCTGAACGCCTGTAATGCCTCCGGCGTGTCAACCTTGTGCGTGATGATATATCTCACCATCGCCCCGCGACATGCCTTTGCCCATACGGCCTGCACTTTCATGCCCCTCTCGTTCCTGACGTAGAACAGTGGCTGGATGACTCTGACCTCGTCACACACTCTCTTCCAGTCGAAGAGATGCTCATACTCTGCTGTCGAGAGGTGAATCAGCGTGCCGTCGTCCTCACGGACGCTCTCTATGAGCGTGTCTGTCAGCTTGTCTCTCCAGTAGAGGCTTAGCGGCTGGCCTCCTGTCGTCTTGAGCCGGACATTATGCTCCATGCGGTATGGGACGATGGCGTCCATCGGCCGGAGCAGGCCGTACAGGAAACACGTGATCCAGAGGTGCTTCTGTGAGAAGTCAAGGTCTTCAAGAGACAGGCTCTCCGCCTTCAGATGCTTGTACGCCTGGCCGTTATAGGCCATTATGGCTGGCATGGACGGGGCGGAGAAGAATTTCTGGAATCTCTGCCAGTTCTCCTTGGCGATGCCCATACTGCATCCGTACAGCCCGGCTATCTCCTCCGTGCTCTTGGTGGCCATCTCTGTTGCGATGCTGTTGGCGAGTGGCTGGAACAGTGGCTGGCTTGCCGCGCTTGCCGCTGTGCCATCACGCATTATCTTTGCGTTGGCGAGTAATATCTGCATATTGTCTTCAGGTGGGTTCTGTTGATTGGCGTTAGAGGGGTGTTCTATATAAATTATGCCGGGCTGGATGCTGGCAGCTCAGGCTGTCGTTATGGCATGGCTGGCAGACATCTTCCGGCATCATCAAACACTGTCGTCCATGAGGCTGAGCCATGTATGCTGCAAAATTATTAAGTATTCTGCTAATACCCAAATCCTGACAGAGTTATTTTCCTGTCATGCAAGAAAAATCTTCCATTACGTTCCTTCCTGTCTTCATCATTCTCTCTCGTTGCTGTTGGCTGTCCTGCCTGGTTAAAACCTATGCATAAATGTTAAAATCATAAAAAAGCCATACCCATTTATAGGTATTTCGAGAATTCTTGTTACCTTTGCAATGCAAACAACACACGTTTGCTACCCTATTATCACAAGGAGTAGCTTGAAGATTATAAATGATATTATACAATAATTATTAACAATAAAAACACTAATCAAAATGGCTTACGTAATTAGCGAGGATTGTATCGCATGCGGTACATGTATTAGCGAGTGCCCATCTGAGGCTATCTCTGAGGGCGATATCTATTCTATCAACCCTGATCTCTGCACAGAGTGTGGTACATGTGCTGATGTATGTCCTAACGAGGCTATCAGCCTTGGATAATACATTCCTCACATCAAAAAAAAGACAAAGGCGGCCGCTCATTTGAGCGGCCGCCTTTGTGGTTGCTATGCGCAGCATGAGCATTGTCTGACGAGCGCAAGTACCCGAGCCACTATAATAGCAGGAATGATATATCCCAGAGGCAATGGTATCCGCGTTTTGAGTGTTGTCAAAAGCCGTGATATGGAATATGAAAGAAGTCTGCGGCAACCATCTGCCGCAACGGACAGAGACTTCATACAAGGCATATGAGTGTGGATGAGATGTGTTAGAATATAGTTTTAATATAACCAATAAGTTCTGTGTTATTACAATTGGGAACCTCAAGGGCTATACCTCCTTTGAAACCATGTTTACACAACTCTTGTTCTGAAAGTTCAGCACCATCATATTCTGCGAGTAGTTCAAGCTTGTAAGTAATATCATTTGGAGGCGTTTCTTCCCAATATGCTTGATCTTCACGTTTGCTGTTCTCTGCTGTTACCACCATTTTGAAACGTACACGTCGTTCATCGGACATAAACAGGTACACAACATCTCCAATGACGAAACGTGCATTTCCCATTCTCCAGCTGATGAAACCAAGGTTCAGGATAGCGTCAGCATGACGACACCTTTTTCTATTGGCAAAGGCAAGCCAAGTACGGTTACTATTCATAGTTATATCCAAATTCAATTAATATTTGTTCAAGAAAATTAGTGTAACCCATTAATTCCGCAGCACAAACTCCTGTGAGAAATCCAAGTGTTTGTGCTGCGGAGGCCTTATACCGATGGCGTGATGATTAGTCGCCATGTACCGTCCTTCTCAGCTCGTTGTATGTAGCTTTTTGTGGTCAATTGCTTTAGTTGCTTGTTTATAGCGGCCACGTTGATACCGACCTCCTCTGACAACTTCTGTATGGTGATATCAGGGGTGGCATACATGAGGTTGAGTATCTTACTTGTTGAGCCGCTACGGAAGTTCACCCGCTCACCGTCAAACCACCAAACATTGTCGCCACGTTCTGTAAGGAAACGAATGTTGTACGTAACCTCTTCTACAAAAAGTTTATTGAAATAGGTGAGGAATTGCTGTATATCCCTTTTGGAGGCATGAGCACCAAGGGATGGTTCTGAACCAACGGTTAGGTCGGTTTTGTGCAGAGCTTCCAAGTATTCATCCTTCTTACGGCTGCGCACCACTATCATCGGATAGCCGTGACGTGAGAGAATGTAGTTGACCATCAGGCGAGCTATACGTCCGTTTCCATCCTCAAATGGGTGGATGCGGATATAACGGTAATGGAATATCGCGGCAAGTTCTATTGGAGTAAACTTTCCTGATCTTTCCGCATCATTGTACCAATCGACTAAATCACTCATCAATGCAGGTGTCTCTTCGGGTGAAG
>JBJEAW010000081.1:0-16423 GCA_051869435.1 Prevotella sp.
ATTTTGTTTAATTTTGCAAACATATAAGGAATGTTTAATTGTTTGTGTATCATTGGTTTATTTGCACTACAAAGATACAAAAACTTTTGGACATTCCTTCCTTTTTCCCTGATTTTTAAGGCCTTAAATTAGAGATTATTACAAGTGGGAAACTTTAGTAAACTAACCGTTATGATGAAGAAACATATCGTCATGCTCCTGCTGGCAGCAGCATTGTCAGCATCAGCCCAGTCGCCTGTCAAGGTCAACCAGATAGGCTACTACCCTGACGGCCCGAAGGTAGCCGTCATAGAGCCGGCGGCAAAGGCCAAGTCGTTCACGCTGAAAGACTCTCACGGCAAGACAGTATGGAGCGGCAAGGCCGCCAGACAGAGCGTCTCGCCATTCGACGGGCGCCAGCGCCAGGTGGTGGATTTCACCTCTGTACGTCGTCCCGGCACATACACGCTCACCGCCAAAGGCAAGAAGCAGCAGGTCATCATTGCCCCTAACGCATACAAGAGCGTCGCAGAGGCATCGGTCAAGGCATTCTACCTCCAGCGCACAGGCATGGCCATAGACAAGCAGTATGCCGGGGCATACGCCCGTCCGGCAGCCCACATGGACCGCGAGGTCATCGTCCACCCCTCGGCAGCCTCCCCACAGCGTCCTGCCGGGACAGTAATCTCGTCGCCAGAGGGATGGTATGATGCGGGCGACTATAACAAATACATCGTCAACTCAGGCTTCACATGCGGCCTCATGCTTGAGAATTATCTCATCAACAAGGCTTATTATGACCGTATGAGCCTGAATATCCCCGAGTCAGGCAACAGCATCCCCGACTATCTTGACGAGATCATGTACAACCTCCGCTGGATGCTGACCATGCAAGACCCTGCCGACGGCGGCGTGTATCATAAGCTGACGACCCCGTCGTTTGAGGGCTTCGTCATGCCCGCCGAGTGTCGCCAGCCACGCTATGTAGTGCAGAAAGGCACCGCCGCCGCCCTCGACTTCGCCGCGACGATGGCTCTCGCCGCACGTGTCTATGCCCCTTATGCCGAGTGTGGGGAGTTCTGCAAGAATGCCAGGAAGGCTGCCGCGAGGGCTTTTGCATGGGCTGTGGCACATCCTGATGTGGCATACGACCAGGACAAGATAAACAAACAGTACAAGCCGGAGATAGTCACTGGCGCTTACGGCGACGGTAGGTTCTCTGACGAGTTCTTCTGGGCTGCCACAGAGCTTTATCTCACGACAGGCGAGGAGGGCTATCTCCTCCAGGCCACGGCACTCATGCCAGAGCGTTTCACTGTGCCGACATGGGGCGATGTCTCGGGCATAGGAGCCATGGCATGGCTCAATCTTGACATCAACGGCAGCAAGCCGGCCGGCGCTCCATGCACCGAGCAGCTGAAGAAGTCGCTGAAGGCTTACTGCGACTCTGTTGTCAACGCCATACCCACATCGGCCTTCGGGACGCCCAACGGCAACCGTGCCGAGGACTTCTGCTGGGGCAGTAACAGCGAGCGGTGTGCCGGAATGGGCATCGCCTTGATGTACGAGTATGCCCTGTCAGGCGACAAATCGTATCTCACAGCCGCCATGGCGACAACCGATTACCTCTTCGGGCGCAACGCTACGGGCTACTGTTACGTGACAGGATTCGGCACACAGCAGGTGATGAACATACACCACCGCATCTCAACGGCCGACGGTGTGAAGGCCCCTCTCCCCGGACTGCTCGCCGGCGGACCGAACATCGGGCAGCAGGACCGCAACGAGAACTTCACCTACCACTCGAACATCCCCGACGAGTCGTATGAGGATGCCGTGCAGAGCTATGCCTCTAACGAGATAGCCATCAACTGGAACGCATACCTCGCTGTGCTGACAGCGTGGATAGACGCCGTGGCGAAGTAAACAGAGAGTGGGCGGCAATGCTCCACGGCACGACAGCCAGCAGCCCGTCAAACACATAAGACGCGCATAAAGCCTGACACATACAGGCATAACAAGACGCAGGGAGACAACCACCCAGATACGGGTGATTGTCTCCCTGTTGGCATTATATGAAGTAAGAGGGCAAGAGAAGCCATACTATTCAGCAGACATGGACGGGCATGAATAATTTCGACCTGTACGGTTGAATAATTTTCCGTGAGGCGAGTGGTGTCACCTGGAACATTCCTGTCCATACTAAGAGGGAAAGAAAAGTCATTTGACAGCAGATGTTCAACGCCTATGAACACGGTATAATCCCATAACAGCAGGAAAGTATTTCCCACAAAGACGTATTACAGGAACAAAGCCCACAGTAATCCCTACGGCAAACAACACGTCGAGGAATGAAGGCTCATCGGCAAATAGACGGATATAACCGATAATCTGAAAATGAAGTCCGAGAATGATTATTGTACCGATAGAGATATCATCAACAAGCCTCCAACGCCATCTCTCAAGCAATTTAGACAGGAAAAACACGAAAGCCGTCCCTGCAATCCCTCCAAAAAGACATAGCCATATACTGTCTCCATACCCGCAGATGAACAGATAAACGTATCTGTGGTTATGCCCACAGATGAAGATACAAAGCAAAGACAGGGCTATCCATAAGACAGTATATCTGTCTGGCTTATACTGAGCGAGAGCCTTTCTCCATCGTCTCATGTAATAGCCTATGATGAAGAATGGATAACAGATGAATGTGTCCGGTATCGCCCAGGCTTTCTCAAAAGGCTTATATCCGTACAGCTCGACAGGATAATTGTTGATGACATAGGCGCATATCAGGCAGAAGCCAGAGACAGTAAGGCGGGCTACGCCACCTCTAACGTATTGATGTATGTCCTTTAGTATCATCAGCGTATATACAAACCATAACGCCCCTACCGCCCCATGCACTCCTAAAAGGAGTTTGATACAGAAAGCAAGAGGATTATCAGGAGCGTGTCTCCCTTGCGGGAGAAACACAAAATCTGCAATCTTAATGATGTAGTTTAAGGATGAGAGAATGAGCAGTGGAACAAAAAGATTGAAGAACACCTTCTTCCCGAAGAGCCTGTTGTCCTCCTCTTCCTTGAAAAGAAAACCGGAAATGACGAAGAACAGCGGCACATTAAACACATAGACATAAATATCAAACATGGAGAATAAATGGCCATATACTATCAGCGAGATGCCGATGGCTTTCATCCAGTCTATCCAGTATAACCGCTCACGTGTGGTCTTGGCGCCAACAGAAGGTTGCGGGCAGAGGGTTTCGTCTGAGTGCATGATTAATGTGGTATGTCGCATCAATCTATCACTCACGCTTAGACGGCATAAAAAGGCACAGGTCTTCTTATGCGTTCGTCGAGGCTGCCTAGGAAATGAAACCTCTCTATCCTTATAAGAGAAACCTATGCCCTGTGGGGACAAGGCAATGACTCTTATAAAAGGACAGAGGGGCATGATTCCTATGCGAACCAGCCAACTACTATAATTTGAGTTCTTATTCCAACTGAAAGTTTCCTAGGCTATTCAGACGAACGCAAATAATAGTCAATGCTTTATGTTATGATGAAATGTTTACTGTTGTGTGATAATAAGTTTTATTGCTTTGTGTGGTGATAAAAGTACTAAAGGGTGTTAAATCAAAAAAACGACATGCAAAATGGTTGTTTTCATCAAATAATATGATGTTTGCTATTCTACTTGTAAAGTCAATAGGTTGTGTGAATGAAAGATTTGTTAATTTAGCCACTTAAACAGGGCTGAAACAAGCAAGAACAAGCATTAACATACGTTAGTACTTTTATCACCACACAAAGTTTTATTGTTATGGATATTCTGTACAAAGTTACGAATAATTACTGACAACACCTCGGACAAGTCCGTTAAATTTGCAAAAAACCTCAGTCACGCACAGTTAAAGTCAGGCTGAACCAACGGTCGCTGGCCGAGGGGAAAAGCAAAGGGCAGCAGCTCTTAGCTCAGGGTGACACCCTGAGTATTATGTCGTTTGGGCTATACGCTTTGAAAAGGCAGAAGCATAAAACTTGCCTGCTGATGTTCACGCTTCTGCCCCTGTAGGGCGTGTAGCGTCCGCATTATATACCCCCAGGGCGACGCTCCGCTTGCCCTGGGCTATGCGCTGTTGGGCTTTCAGCCCGACTTCAACCATACACGTCTATAAGAATCATCCACGCTATACAGCGGAACCATAACTCTCATGGAAAAGGACAAGGCATCGCAGCCCATTAAGTCATCAGCCAGAGACTGGCACAACAGCCTGATACCCACACTAAATATAACAGCAAAAAGCGTCAGCAACACTGCCAGATAACCCTTTCTCCGTCATTATCGGACAGCCCATCAGCGTGGTTATGGCGTGTATGCAGGTATTTCCACCCTCGCCGGACATGACCCTGCTCCCGACATATCACACGCCAAAATAATCCACATGCAACCGTGTGGGTATCAGACTATTGGCGTTTACAAGTGTGATTTCTCACACCACATAACATGGCATCCCGACGACGGGACTGTCATTCAGCGACTTATAACTTTCAGATAATTCGATGTCACATATAGATTTTTATTATAAAAATTTGGTTGTTAGAGTTTTTTTAGTATCTTTGCACGGATGAATCATCCATGACTGAGAGTAAACTGGGCTGCACCTATTGACCTTTCATGCATTTCCAGACGCTTAACATGAGGAAACAAACGCTAAAAACCTATTCTGAAAACTCATAGAAATCGCCCTCTCCCCCTGCCCACCCCCCTGTCAGATACCCTCCATCACATTGAAGTATGCATAAACTCTTACTGGTACTAACATCCTTACTTTCGCTTGCCGTGTATGCTGTGAAGCCCTCGGCACAGTTCCGTATGCCCACACCAGATGCCGTCCAGTGTCTCACATTCGACGAGAAAGGCTATCTGTGGATAGGCACAAGCTCGGGCCTTTACAGCTATGACGGCTATCAATACCGCAGCTACCGCAACAGCCTGCAGACACCCGGCCGTCTCGCCAATAACAACATACAGAGCCTCACCACCGACCATGAGGGTTATCTGTGGATAGGCACATACGACGGCGTGACGCGCATGAGCCTCATCAGCGGCGAGCGGCGCCACTACCGTCTGCCCGACAAGAGCAAGAAGATCATCTACACGCTGTTCACCTCGCGGCGTGGCAGTGTCTATGCCGGCACGGAGGGCGGCCTCCTGCGCTATGACCGTGTGGCGGACAGGTTCTTCTGCGTTGTCAGCGGACGCTCGTTCTTCACCACGAAGGAAGGCATCAGGCAGCGTTGCGGACAGATGAACATAAAGGCCATCGCTGAGGACAAGGCCGGCAACCTCTATCTCGGCACATGGGGCAAGGGGCTATTCCGCCTCACACCCTCTACGGGACGCATAGAGCAGTATGCCATCAGCGACGACAATATCTTCTCGCTCTGCTTCGACGGCTGTGGCCGTCTGTGGGCAGGAAGCTGGTACACGGGCCTCTCGCTCCTCACCGATGTCTCCCGTCCGCGCCACGTCAGGCAGCAGCGTCTTGAGGGTTATGACGCCGAGAGGATATACAGGATACTCTTCGACCGCTCCACCCAGACCATCTGGGCTGTCTCCCCACGCCATACCTACCGTTTCTTTGCCGGCAATGTCCCCTCTGCTGACATCCTCAAGGGCATCAATGTCATCACGGGCATGACAGACTCTCCCTACAGCTATGTCGCCGGCAACCAGCGCGGCACAGTGGCCCTGACGACACTCAACCGTGGCGTGCAGCTCTTCTGCACCGTCCCCTCGCCCCTCACCCTGTCGCCCCTGCTGTCTCCATCCAGCAGCCAGCGTGTCGGCATCGTGCGCACGCTGTGCAGCATCGACGACGAGACAATCCTCTTAGGCTCGCTGACATCGGGACTGTGGATATACAAACCCTTCACGCTGACGCTGAAGCCATGGACAGAGATAGACAACGTGGCGGGGTTCCCCGAGACTTTCCTGCAATCGTCGCTGACAGCTGTCATGAAGGACAAGGCGGGCGATGTATGGATGGCAAGCGGGTATCACGGCGCTGTGAGATGCTCGCCCGACGGCCGTCTGACATCATATAACATGTCCACATGCCCTGCCATGGACGACAACGGTGTCATCTCGATGCTCTCCATGCGCGACGGCACGACAGTCCTCGGGCAGTGGTCGGACATCATCGTGCTGCCCCCCAGGTCGCGGCCTTACCGCATCACGCTCGCCGAACACATCAAGGGATTCTACAAGGGGCGTGTCGAGTGTCTCTTCCAGGACTGCCGCGGGCGTCTCTGGGCCTGCACGCGCGACAATGGCGTGGTATGCATCGAGGGCGACATGAGCCGGTGTGAGAGCCTCCGTGTCTCTGTCTATAACCGCGACAACGGGCTCTTCATAGCGACAGGCGGCACAGCGATGACTGAGAGCCGCGACCACAAGCTGCACATACTGACGACAGAGGGCGAGCTGCTCGAATGGGACGACCGCGCGAGACGTTTCGTCGATGACGGCCTCAACGCCATGATGCACGAGAACCGCATATACGCCATGAACACCGACAGCGACGGCACGCTGTGGCTCGCGGCCGGTAACTACATCATGCACATCATCGACGGCAAGGACTCCAAGCCCGCCATAATGCGCTATTACCTGCCCGGGGCGAGCGATGACATCCTCATCCAGCAGAATGCCACCATGCGTGTGGGCAACACCCTATTCTTCGGCGGACTGAACCAGATTGTCTCCATAGACACCCACCGCATAACAAAGCCGGACATCACCATGCCATCGGTGTCGATAACCGACATACGTGCCGACGGCATCTCATACTCACGTCTCGACAGCGCAATGAGGAAACGCATCTCGCGCGAGCAGCCTGCCTACACACGCCGCATCACGATACCGCGCAGTGTGCACCGTCTCGACATCGAGGTCTCTGACCTCACGTTCACGAGCAAGGACCATGTGCTCTACGCCTACACGCTGAAAGGATTCCACAACCGCTGGTATCACTGTACGCATGGCGACAACAGCATACGCCTCTACAACCTCCCGTCGGGCACATACACACTCCTCGTGCGCTCGACAGACAGCAACGGCCAGTGGGTCGATATGCCCCACAGCGTCACGATAAGGGTGCTCCCGCCATGGTGGGCCACATGGTGGGCGTGGATGATATACATCATCGCGACAGCACTCGCCATATACGCCACGATACAATGGTACCGCCGGCGTGTGCGCACACGCAACCAGCTACAGATAGCGCGTGTCTTCACGAATATCACCCATGAGCTGCTGACGCCTATCGCCGTCATATCGGCGTCGATAGAGGATATGCGCGACACTCTGCCTGAGCGGAAATACAAGGTCATGCAGAACAACACTGACCGTCTGACACGCCTCATACGACAGATACTGGAGGTGCAGAAGGCCCACTCGGGACGCCTGAGGCTGGAGGTGGAGCGTGGCGAGCTGACAGAGTTCCTGCGCACTCTTTTCGACAATATGCGCCCGCTCGCCATGCAGAAAGGCATCAACATGGAGATGACGGTGGACGGGACACCACGCTCACAGACATACTATGACTGTGACAAGATGGACAAGATAGTCTATAACCTCCTCTCGAACGCCATCAAATATACCCGCGAGGGAGGCAAGGTAAGGCTCGGCGTGTCATACCAGCCGGCAGGAAATGTCGTCATATCCATCAGCGACAACGGCATAGGCATCATGCCCCAGCAGATGAAGAACCTCTACAGCCGCTTCATGGACGGCGACTACCGCAAGATGAAGACCATGGGGACAGGCATCGGACTGTCGCTGACCCACGACCTCGTCAGGCTCCACCACGGCCACATACGCTGTGACAGCACGCCGGGACGCGGCACGACATTCATCGTCACCCTCCCCACAGGACGCGACGCATACACAAAGGAGGAGCGCGGAGTGGCCCCGAACGGGAACATCACCGACGAGATGCCGGCCGCCAACAGAGAGCAGGAGGCCGGCAGCGGAGACATGCCCGCAAGGCCGGCAGACACAGACAGCGACGGCAGGCATGAATATACGGTGCTCCTCGTCGAGGACAATGTCGATCTGCTCGACATCATGTGCAACGCCCTCACGCCATACTACAACATCCTCACGGCGAAAAACGGCAAGCAGGCCCTCAGCGTCATACAGCGCAATGCCCTCGACATCGTCGTCAGTGACATCATGATGCCTGTCATGGACGGCATGGAACTGGTGCGCCATCTGAAGTCTGAGCCGGACTACGCCCTGCTCCCTGTACTCCTGCTGACAGCCCGCCGGCATGACGCCGACCGCAATGCGGCCTACGTGGCCGGTGTCGATGCCTATCTGACCAAGCCCTTCAGCATGTCGTCGCTGCTGACGCGCATAGACAATATCCTAAGGACAAGGGAGATGCTGAGGCAGAAATTCATGCGGCAGACAGAGTTCACACCGTCGGCACAACACTACAGCGACCCTGACACCGCCTTCATGGAGAAGGCCGTGAAGGTGGTGAAGGAGCACATAAACGACGAGTCGTACACAAGGGACGACTTCGCCAAGGACCTCTGCATGAGCAGCAGCGCGCTGTACAAGAAGCTGCGCGGCCTGACAGGACAGAACGTCACAGCCTTCGTGACGAGCATACGCATGAAGGAGGCCTGCCGCATAATGAGGCAGAACCCGCAGATAGCGATAGCCGACCTCTACTGTAAGGTGGGCTACAACTCTGCCGCATACTTCACGAAGACATTCAAGAAGGAGTTCGGGATGACCCCGACAGAGTTCATCGCGACTCTCGACGAGAGGAAATGACATGCCATCCACCCCGCTATAACGCCAGCCGGAAAGGGACAACACGCCCCATTCCGGCTGGCGTTGTTTCGTGTTTCTGGTGGGGGGAATGGCATGGGCGAAAGGCACGGGAGGAGGAACAGCCGTGTAGGGTGGGAGTGATGAATGCCTTGACATAATTGGCAGTAACAACAACTATACTCCTTAGTGGCATATAGGAATGCCTCCATAAAAGGCTTGCTATACAGCATAACAAGTAGCTATTAGCATGGAAAATTATCGTATCCACAGCCCCGACGGGGCGCAACTGTTAGAACCGACGCCAAGCCGAATGCCATGAGCTTGCTCATTGGCTGAGGCGCGAAGGAGGAAGGCGAAGCCAAACCCCACCTGGAGCGCAGGAGGAGGCGAAGCCGACGACGGAGCGTAAGGTGGGGTGAACAAGCTCTCTATATAGAGCTTCGAAGAAGCGACACACGTCCACTAATAATATCAATCCATCATATATCTTAAGTCTGTCGGTGTGTGTCGTCTCTTCGAGACTTGACTTTTTTAGTTCTATTATACCCCACCTTTTCACTCAGCCACTTTCGTGGCTTCGTTTCCAGGTGGGGTTTCTAACAGTCGCGCCCCTTCGGGGCTGTGGACTTATTGCATCTCATGGTATTCGGCTTAGCGTCGGGTCTGACAGTCGCGCCCCTCAGGGGCTTCCATGAAAGTTATTTTCCCATGGCTGTCAGGGAAAGTCATGAGATGGTGGCCAAGCATATTAACCGACCCTGAGGCGACACTTACAATCTCTCATTCTGGAGGCCATTATCCTTACGGTTTTCTTGCCCATCCGTCAATATCCCCATACATACTGAATGAGCCGCTGAGACAGTGCAGATGACCGCCCCATTCAGTATCTCCTGCCGCCTCATTCATATTGCTTACGAATCGTAAGCTGACGCTATGGGGAGAAATAATCCTCTGACACGGCCGCCTGACGTTACTGAACATCCCTCATCATGGCACGAGAAAACAGCTTCAGATTATCCCTCACGAGGCTCTCGATACCTACTTATGTACGGGAAATCCAGCTGTCCCACATCTGTCGTCATTGTATGTAGGTATGGCTGTCGGGCTTTTACCATTTTTAAAGTATTGCAAAACTTTTTTTATGTCCTTAACTTTGCACCATCTTTTAGAAACCATTCAGCGAATATAGTGATCAGCACGCGCTGAAAGCGCAGAAGCCCATAGCCCAGGGCAGAGCGGAGCGACACCCTGGGTGTAAATGGAATAATAACAATGCGCGCTGTAGGCGCAAAAGCGTTACATGCCCAGAATCGCTTTTCTACGCTTTTGCCCTTACAGGGCGACAGTTACCTACGCATCAACGACCCCAGGGTGTCATTTCGCTACGCTCCATTCTGCCCTGGGCTATGGGCTTCTGCGCTTTCAGCGCGTGCTAACAGAGGAACCACTAATCTATTTTCTCGTAACATCGCACATCCGCTGAATTGCACCATCATTTAAGCAACGCATATTCTCACACACAATGGACATGAACAAACAGATTATTATCAGCATGGTGGCTCTGTGGCTGGCATCGTCGGGCGGCAGAGCGGCGACGACGGACACAGACAGCGTGGCGGGGCGCGCGGGACGCGGCAGACTGAGCGTCGGAGGTTATGGCGAAATGGCCATGACACGTAATTTCTACAGCGACAACGTGTATCGCTACAGCGACCCGAAGAAGTACGCCAACGACCCGAGCCACGGACGATTCGACATCCCGCACGCCGTCATATACATAGGCTATGACTTCGGCAAGGGATGGGTGATGTCGTCAGAGATAGAGTTTGAGCATACCGGGACAGGGTGTGCTCAGGAAAAGGAGTTCTCTGAGGGAGGAGAATGGGAGCAGGAGATAGAGAAGGGCGGCGAGGTAGAGCTGGAGCAGTTCTGGATACAGAAGACATTCTGCAAGGAGCTGAACGTCAGGGCCGGACATATCATAGTGCCTGTCGGGCTGCTCAATGCCCACCATGAGCCGCTCAATTTCTTCACCGTACATCGCCCTGAGGGCGAGGCCACCATACTCCCATCGACATGGCACGACACAGGCATAAGCGTCTGGGGACGCGCTGGGGACTTCCGCTACGAGGCGATGGTTGTGGCCGGACTTGACGCTTTCCTCTTCAACCGTGAGAACTGGATACAGAATGGCGCCGGCTCGGCCTCTGAGTTCAAGGTGGCCAACAAGTACGGCTTTGCGGCACGCATAGACAACTATACTGTCCGGGGGCTGCGCATCGGGCTGAGCGGATATTACGGCCGCGCCATGCACAACTCTTTCCCACACGACCTGGAGGGAGACAAATACACGTCAGAGGGCGTTAACGAGGGTCCGAAACAGTATGACAACATCAAGGGGACAGTGGCGGTAGGCTCGGCCGACTTCACCTTCAAGCGGTTCAACTGGATTGTCCAGGGCAATATCGACTACGGGTATGTCAGCGACGCGGCCACCATAAGCAGCATAAAGCGCAACCTCACGGCCAACAACGCGCCGTACGAGAAGACACCTGTGGGGAAGAACGCACTGGCCTACGGCATCGAGGCGGGATATGACATATTCTCACAATGCAGGCGGATGAGGGCCGACGGCCAGCGGATGTATGTCTTCGGGAGATACGAGTATTACAACCCATACATCCCGTCGGCCGAGCAGCAGCGATATGAATATACGGCCAAGACACACGTGGCGGCCGGAATAAACTGGATGCCTGTGCCGCAGATAGTGGTGAAGGCCGAATGGTCGAGGCGTTTCCTTAAGAGCCAGTATAACGACGAGCCGTCAATATCGCTCGGCATAGCCTACCAGGGATTCTTCATGTAGCATGGCGTGGGGCTGGCAGAGGCATGGCCACGGGACACCGTGACACCACGGACGGAGAGCCACATGACAAGAACAGCAAGCCTACAGACACCGCCCTGACAGCAGAATCATAAGGACAAAAGAAGAAAAACCACATAATACACCTTAATTCAACAGCAACAACACATTATCAATCACTATGTTCAAATCACTTTTCAAGACACGGATGATGGCACTGCTCGCCATCACCCTTCCCCTCACCGTATGCTCATGCAGCGACGATGACGACACTTCAGACCAGGGCGCGGACAGCGCTCTCAGTATCAACGAGCAGAAGATGCAGGCCATCGCACAGCAGTATGTCGAGAATACCATATACAAGACGTACGGCGCGATAGCCGATGCTACAGACCTGCTGTACACCCGTCTCGCCGATGTCACCACACGCTTCAAGGCCGACTCTGAGAGTGTCAGTCAGAAAGATATAGACGATGTCTGCACCATATTCCTCGACGCGCGCAAGGAATGGGAGAAGAGCGAGGCATTCCTCTATGGTGCGGCCACAGACTTCGGCATCGACCCGCATATCGACACATGGCCTCTCGACGCCGACGGACTTGCCACCGCGCTGAAGAATGCCGACCAGGTGGCGAAGCTCGAAGGGGAGGATGGCATAGCCTATGCCGGCGGAAAGCTGGGCCAGGAGCTGCTCGGATTCCATGGCATAGAGTTCGTCCTCTTCCGCAATGGCAGCAACCGTACCATCGACGACCTACGGAAAGAGGAGAGCGACGAGGCATTCGTGAAGATTGGAGCACATGTGACCGGAGTGCAGGAGCTGATCTATGCCACCGCTGTCGCCGGCGACCTGCGCGACCGCTGCTTCCAGATGGAGGTGGCATGGAACGCCGGAGCGACCGCGGCCCACACAGCACGTGTCGAGGAGGCGGGACTGCCATACACCGTGAACGGAGGCAACAAATCGTACGGAGAGAACATGCTGGCGGCAGGAAAGGCGGGAAGCACATACGCATCGTGGCAGGAAGTGATGGTCACCATACTCCAGGCGGGATGTGAGAATATAGCCAACGAGGTGGCGAACACGAAGATAGGCAACCCATACTCTGGCGAGGACATCAACTACATAGAGTCGCCATACAGCCACATGTCGTTCGTTGACTTCCGCGACAATATGATAAGCATAGAGAACACACTATATGGCGGCCGCGAGGGCGACGGGAGAGAGACCTCGAAAAGCATCATACAGTATATGAGAGACAACGGATATGAGAGCCTCACAGCCCTCGAGACAAGCCTCAAGGAGGCCATCTCAGCCCTCGACGACTGTCAGAACTCGCTCGGCAGCTTCGTCGGACATGTCAACGACCCGTTAGTTGGCGTGGCACAGAAGAAGGTGCAGGCACTCGACGACGAGCTGACAAAGGCCGCCACATGGATGGCAACACAAAGATAAAACAAACACCGTCTCGCAAGGAACACATACGTGAAAGCGGATGTGTGACACAGGACAGACACAGGACGTTATCCCCCAGACAACGCTATCGCCTGCGGGACAAGAACAAGAAGACAGACATGAAGACATACGTAAAGATCATATCACTAAGCATGGTGGCGGCGATGGCTGTCACATCATGCAGCGACGACACGGCGGCAGACAACGCCGGGAACGTCAAGGCTCTGGAGGCCGACTATATAGGCAAGGGCGTCGGCAACTTCGCCGCTGAGGAATGGTACCCCGGAGGAGAGCTTGGCACGACAGAGAATGTCACGGCAGGATGTTATGAGGACGAGGCTCCGGCCGTCACCCGGCAGGGACTGCTGGCAGAGTTCAACCTCGGAGAGACATTCTTCGAGCGCAACTTCAACGCCGGCACAGCACCCTTCAACGGCCTCGGCCCCGCCTCTGTCCGCCGCTCATGCATCGACTGCCACCCCGGCTATGGCCACGGCAAGAGGCAGACATCCTACCGCGCGACATTCGGCAACGGCTACCTCCTCGCCATATACCATCCGCTTGACGGCGCCAACAGCAACGACGGACCGTATATCTCAGAGGTGACAGGAATGCCACAGACACAGGCGGCATACCCCTTCATGCCGCCTGTCGATGAGGAGAAGATTAGCATCACGTGGCACGAGGTGACAGCGATGGAGAGCGGACTGCCCATGGAGTTTGAGGACGGAGAGAGGTACTCGCTGATATATCCGGAGGTGACAATACCCACAACAGCGTTCAACACAAAGCCCCAGCCGGAGAATATCGCCGTACGTCTCGAATCGACCATTGGCATCATGGGCACCGGACTGCTCGACGCCATCACAGAGGATGACCTCAGGGAACAATACCGTGCCGAGGCGAAATATGTTGAGCTGAACCCTGCCATGTGGGACACCGGAGCCAACGACTTCGCCTCAACGGCATGGTACACCCTCGCCGACGGCACCAAGGCTGTCAAGCGATTCACATACGCCCTGACACGTGCGTCGCTGCAGGACGGCGCAGGAGCCAACGCCGTATGGAACATCACGAACGTCTCACGCAGCGACCGCCCCTACCTTTACACCACAAAGGCATGGGCAGAGGCTATGGCCGAGACACCCTCTGTGATAGCGGCCATAAAGGCAGACCCTACCTCGCCATATCATGCCGACGGCACAGAGAGCGGCATAGCTGACGCTGTAAGGAACCTGCTAAGCCCCTCCACCAACCAGTTTGACAACCCCTGGTACAGGTTTGAGGCAGAGATGAGCGACTATAACTTCTATGCCTTCCTCGTCTGGCACCGCGGACTTGCCATCCCACGCGCACGCAATCTGCACGACCCCGAGGTGCAGCAGGGCAAGAAGGTGTTCAACGAGATAGGCTGTGCCACATGCCACCGCCCGTCGTGGAAGACAGGCAAGGACAACTACTGGGCGCCGGCTATCGTGGGCAGCAGGCCATTGCCGAGATTCCCAGAGCAGGTCATATACCCTTACTCGGACATGATACAGCACAAACTGGCCATGAAGAACGACATTCACGGCTCATGGTGCCGCACCACACCGCTATGGGGCCGCGGGCTGTCGCTCGTGAACACCGGCGCGGAGGACCGTCTCCACGACTGCCGTGCACGCAATGAGATAGAGGCTATCATGTGGCATGGATACAGCAGGGACAGCCACGCGTATGAGTCGGCAGAGCGTTTCTACCATCTCAGCAAGGCCGACCGCGACGCTGTGGTGAAATTCCTGAGGGCGATATAGTGATGTTCAGGAAATCCCAGAAACCATTTTTTTGAGCATCACTAAGCCAAAAAGGCGCATCTCAATGCGAAGGATATGAAGAAGACAATATATGTGATATACCTGATGATAGTGGCGGTGCTCGCGGCGGCCACTATCATAGGCGAGAGAGAGGGCATAGACTATGCCCGGCAGGCGGTCTATGGCTCATGGTGGTTCATGGCGGCATGGGCGGCGCTCGTGGTGGCAGGGATGGCGTATATGGCGAGAAGGAGGCCGCGGAGCATGACGGTGATGGCACTCCACTGTGCCCTCGTCGTGATTCTGCTCGGAGCCTTCGTGACCCACAAGGAGGGCATACAGGGCACGATACATCTGCGTAAAGGCAGCTTTGCCGTATTCTACCAGGCGGAGGGACAGGAGCGACGCCTGCCTTTCGCCATACGCCTCGACGACTTCTCTGTACAGCTGTACTGTGAGAATGGCAACGTGGCCGACTACATATCAGACATAACCATCGCCGACACCGACCATAATGTGCTGAAAGAAGGCTCTGTCTCCATGAACAATATCCTCCGGTATGAGGGTTGGAGATTCTACCAGTGGTCGTACGACGACGACGGCATGGGGGTCTCGCTGGTCATCAACCACGACCCGTGGGGCATAGCGATAACCTACGTGGGGTACCTGCTGCTCTTCCTGTCAGCTGTCGCGGTGACGGTCTCCGCCTGCCGCCGCCTGGCAAAGAGACGCAGGGAGGAGGGCCGGCTGTCAGGCTTTGAGAGGGGCATTCTCGCCACATCCATCACGCTGTCGGCACTTGTCGTCGTGGCGGGAGCGTATTTCTTCGTGACACAGCTGTGCGGGAGGAATCCCTGGATACCCGACATGCAGCCCATACTCAACTCCCCGTGGCTCAGTGTCCATGTCTCGATAATAACCATATCCTACGTGCTGCTCCTGCTCGCGCTCGTATGCAGCGTGGCTGGACTGTGCCGCCGCGACGCCGGCAGTCTGCGTCTTGTGTCGCTCATGCTGCTCTATCCCGCTGTCTCTGCCCTTGCCATAGGCATCTTCATCGGTGCGATATGGGCCAATGTCTCGTGGGGAACATACTGGAGCTGGGACCCCAAGGAGGTGTGGGCGCTTATAACGATGATGGTCTATGCCACGGCCTTGCACGGGAAGTGTCTGCCATGGCTGCGCCGCCCGAGGGTGTTCCACGCCTTCATGGCGGTGTCTTTCCTCACGATACTTATGACATTCTTCGGAGTGAATTATCTTCTTAGTGGTTTGCATTCATACGTATAGCCCCCCACGACACCACAGGGAGGCGGGCCGCGGGCTGGCTGCGCGGGGCGTCAGCCGTTCCTGGCCGATGCCGGCAGAGAGGGCTGCCGGGCTGTGGAGGAGGCTATCGTATGATGCGTAAGTGGCCGTGGCTCACTATAACCGCCAAAACGAAAAGTACACATTTTTAAAACGAAAAATCCCGAATGG
>JBJEAW010000082.1:0-16200 GCA_051869435.1 Prevotella sp.
CAAATCACTGATTAGCAACAGAAACGACAAATAGAATATCAAACTTGGGTTAAAGACATTGCGTGAGTTATACAATCGGGGTGGGAGATTATGCTGATAGTCTCCCACCCCGATTCCTGTCATGCTCCTTTGTCCTCTCACTTTATTTCAATGATGATGTTTTCTGTGCGGAAAGTGAGGATGTTGTCTTTGAGCGAGGAGTGCTTACGGTTGATGGAGTATGTCTTCTGTGAGCGTGCCCTCACCATCGGGACGCGGAAGACGATTGACGTTCTGTCTGCATTGAACGTGTACTGGACAGGGATGTTCTCCTCGTTAAGGAGGATGATGGTGTCCGACGGCTGTGTCTGGAGACGTTCGTGAATGGTGCTGAGACTGACGGTGACGGTGTGGCTCGAGAGGTCACGGGCGGTATGGTTGGTGATGAGGATATTTGCTGTGCTGTGGTTTGTACACGATGTGATGGCCAGTGCGGCCGCGAAGAGCATCATGATACAGGGTGCTGGACATGGTAAGGAGTGTATGTGTAGAGGATTCCGCATGATATGGCTGTGTATGGTAGAAGTAAAGACGTTGACGGCGGATGACGTGGATTGCTGACGCTCCTGCGTGGTGTAGAGTGGATGGGAGCATCTGTTACCTTCGGTTTCTTCCCATTACTTCCCGTTGGTCAGTGGATCCAAGGGCAAGTTGGTTGACTTTGTCTTCCTCCTCCGCGCCTCGGTCATTGACCTTCGGTCTTCCTCCTCCTTTCTCGGGATAGCCCGAACAAGTTAGGCTCTCCTCTCGTTCGTTCGTCGGTTCAAGCAAGCTTGATGGCTCTCGCTGCTCCGTCAGTTGTCGAGTGTGATAATATCCTTTATGCCTTTACGCGACAGGCATATCTTGTAGCGCCGGTACTCTGTCTGGTCGTCATAGCGGCACTGTATGACGAAGTTGAGATAATAAACCTTGTCGGCCTGCACGAGGGTGAAGCGGTCAGCGCCATCGTGAGAGAATACCGGCGTCTGGGCGTTGTCCATCTTCCGCATGAACTCCTTCAGATTGTAGCGTACAATGTCGTTTATGCCTATGAGAGGGTAAGGCGAGAGGCGCCGCAGCTCACGCGGACGCAGGTGGACGTATTTGCGGTAGAGGATGACATGCTCGCCGACACCACGCCCTACGACAAGGGGCGAGCGGCGTGCACGTGTCTCGTCAACACGTCGTGAGACCTTGTCTGACTGCACAAAGTCGAACCCCTCCTTCAGCGCCCCTATCTTACGACCGCCAGCCATGAGCGTGACAAGGTAGTCATAGAAGCGGGAGCCTATGCGTCCGGCAAAGTAACTGCGTATCAGCTCCTTGATGCGGTCCTTGAACATATAGCTGACGACAAGCGCAATGAAGAACGGAAGGGTGAAGTTGCCGTATGTCTGCTGGAACGCGAAGCTGACAATCGTGGCGAACACCATGCTGACACCGGCGGCGAGACTGAAGAGTATCTGCTCGAGAAGCACCGTGTTGCGGCGCTTGTGGGTTGTGAGATAGAGGTTGCTCTCCATATATTTCTTCAGCTGGCCCGCACGGTAAACGAAAGCGCGGTTATGGTCCGGGCTGTCGGCGGACACCGATAGAAAGCCTGCCTCATGGCGATAGCTCTCCTCATCGTCGAGGAGGCGGCCTATGGCATCGCGCAGTGGGGACTGGCTGTCGGGAAGAGTGCGGAGCAGACGGAACACGTGCTGCTCGACAACATTGGAGATAAACTCATCGCCATAAGAGATGTATGCCATCCATGGCTCTGTCGCTTTTACTCCCTCTACGGTGTAGAGAGCGCGGTAGAGGGCGAGAATGCGCCGTATATCGTCAATGACACAGAGCAAGGCATCTTCTCGTGACTGGTCATGGGGAGAAGTCTTGCCGGAGAGGGACACCGCTGTGGAGAGGGATGGAGAAATGGTGATGGCATCGCGGATGCTGCTCTTCACGATAGACGAGAACATCTTTATTGCCTCCTCAAGCAGCCGCATGTTCTGCGGGGAGGGGGTTGAGGCCATGGCCTTTACGGCCTCGTGGAGACGGCTGTAAGGGAGACACGTGGGGAGGGCAAGCTCAGAGAGACGGTATTGGGGGGTGATGAGCCGGAGATTGGAGCGTGTGTCGCGGTAGAAGTCGCTCTTCTCGTATGTATGGCGGTTGATGTCAAGCACCTCGGGTATGTATATCCACGTGTTCATGTGGAACTCGTTGTGGCCGCCACCGCTCTTGGCGATATAGCCGACTTTGAACTCCACTGTGTAGCGGTCGTGTATCTTCGGGTTTATCTCTATCATAGTATGGGCAAATCAGAGGTTGTATGACATGTCTCATGGCATAGCGTGCCATCTGTATCATAGCTTGCAAATATCGTGCCAGCGAGAGCAGAGGCTAAGCTTGCTTAGGCTATGCCGAGCGCAGCCGATATTCAAACGTGATTAAATATCGTGCCAGCGAGAGCAGAGGCAGCCTCTCCCAATATCAAGATGTATAAAGTATCTCCCTTTATCCTACCTTTTCCCAAAGTGTCAAACACCGAACACTCCTGATGTATAACCGTACCATTTCAATACTGTCTCACCCCACAGCAGTATCATCAGCCAGCTGATGAACATCATCGTGATGCCAAACTTGAATGTGTCGCTCCAGCTGTACTGGTTCGTCGTGTAGAGCAGGGCTGCCGGCTTGGAGTTGAAAGGCAATACATAGACGTGGCCTACGAGCATCGCTACGGGGAACGCGAGGCTCATTATGGGGTAACCGCTTTTCTGAGCCACACCGATAGCGATAGGGACAAAAATGAGTGTCAGCATCGTTTTTGACTGGAACACAAGCGAGAATAACAGCATACTTGCCGTCAATATCATGTACAGGACATAGAACGGTGTTGACTGTGTGATGCCGAGGTTAGCGAAAAGGGCATCGACAAGCGTGCCTGGCAGACCTGTCGCATCCAGTCCGGCACCAAGGGTATAGGCACCAGCGGAGAAGAGCAGGAGATGCCATGGTATATCAACGTCGTTCCATTTCACAATGCCAACCTTCGGCAGCAGGGCGACGACGGCACCCATGAATGCGACAGCGGTCTGGTTTATGCCGTGCTGCTTGTCTGTAGCCCATAGTATGAGGACGGCGAGGAAGATGGCTATGGCTTTGTATTCTTCAGTCTTTACAGGCCCGAGAGCCTTCAGCTCGTCACGCAGACGCTCCATGCCGCCAGGTATCTGGGGTTTGTCCTCGCCTTTCTTAAGTGGAAAATATATCTTCTGCCCGACAAACCATGCTATGAGTATCAGTGCAAGGCTCATAGGGAAGGCCGCCTTGAACCAGTCCTGATAGCTGAAAGCCCCAATGCCTGTCGCACCCGCTATGAGCGAGCCAGCCAGCAGCGTGGCTCCAGAGCCTGTCAGGAAGGCGTTGGCGCCAAGGTTTATCTGGAAGAGGTTCTGGAGGATGAGGTTGCGCCCGAAGTTGTTACGGTTGTCGCCACCCGTAGCGCCGTATATGGCTGCCACAACCATGAATATAGGCAGGAGAATAGCGGCCTTGGCCGTTGTGGCAGAGATAAAGGCTGAGAGGACGAGGTTTATGATGATGAAGCTGATCATTACACCACCGGCGTTCTTGCCGAACCGCAGCACAAACCACAAGGCGAAACGCTTTGCAGCCTGTGTCTTCACAAGCATACTCGCAAGGACAAAGGACAGGATATTCAGCCACATGACAGGATGCCCAAGCTGTGCGTAAGCTGTCTTGTCGGTTGTCACGCCGCAAAGCACAATGCCAAGAATGACAAGCAGCGACGTTAGATAGTTAGGCAGTGCCTCTGTTATCCACAGTATGATGGCTGCGAGGAATATGGCCAGCATGGCATAGTTGATGCCTATGAACTTCTTGTGGGCGGCGTCGGCCGCCTGTATCGAGAGCGACCCCCCGTCAGATGGCGTGACCTCTGTGCCCGCCTCATGGGTTGTCTTCGTGGAGACAGTGGAGCCGTCAGCTACGGATGCCACCTTTTCCAGCTGTTTCTTCTCTCCCTCCTCTATCTGGGCATAGCGCTTCATGGCTGCCTCTGTCAGTGTCGTCTCGCCCTCACGCGTGCTGATGTTGTCGAGGAAAGGGATGTCAATCACCCAGCAGAACAGTATAAAGACAATGGCTGCAAGCGGTCCTCCTATGCGCTGGAGGAAACGCTCAAACCCTGATTTCTGCATCTTTGGCAACTTCTCGATGCGGTAGTTGCTCATGTCAAGAGGGTCAAAAGGTTTTGTGGTGTCGTTCATAGTAATATAGTAGGTCAGATAAGCTCGCTTTATATAAGGTAGTATGTGTGAAAATGTCCAGTCTGGGGAAGTGATTCCCCAGACTGGTATTGAGACTCTTATGGCTCTTCAGCACTTATTTCCAGTTCTTGTAAGGATTCTTCATCAGCATGGAATTGTAGAAGCGCTTGTCTCCTGTAACCTCCTCGCCGAGCCACTCAGGACGCTCAAACTCCGTGCTCTCGTCAGGCAGCTCTATCTCCGCCATAGTCAGCCCCTCGTTGTCGCCGTAGAACTCATCGACCTCAAAGCAGAGGTCGCCATTCTTCACAAGATAGCGTGTCTTGTCTATGATGCCAGGCTCGCATATCTTCAGTAGCTCTTGCACATCCTCGACAGGAATCTCCTTCTCCCATTCGAAGCGGCTCGCTCCGCTCTCGTTGCCTATACCCTTGACGGTCATGAATCCCTTCTCGCCTTTGACGCGCACACGTACTGTGCGTTCAGGAACAGAGCTTAGATATCCTTGTGTGATACGTGTAGCCTTGAACGACTCAGCCTTGAAGGCATCGCTCTTTACCATGAATTTGCGTTCTATTTCTTGTGCCATGATGTTTTCTTTAAGTGTTTGATGGTTTCTGTTGATACTGTTGCGTGACACGGACAGCGCTCTCGGTACTGCTGCTCCGTCAGTTACCTCCGGTTTCTTCCTTCGCGACTCGGCCATCCAAGCGGGCTTGATGGCTCTCGCTGCTCCGTCAGTTACCTCCGGTTTCTTCCTTCGCGACTCGGCCATCCAAGCAAGCTTGATGGCTCTCGCTGCTCTGTCAGTTGGCGAGAGGCTTGTTTGTCATGCCTATGACGCGCTTGATGGCCTGTAGATAGTTGATGTTCTCTACACCCTCCAAGCCACAGTCGGCGATGGTCTTCTTGATGTCCTCTATCTCTGTCGATTCAGAGTTGATAGTCTTCACCAAAGCGCCGTTGATATAGACATTGCCAGTCTCGCATATAGTATCGTTCACCATATACCCGAAACGCTCCTTCTCTACAGTGACAGCCTGTAGGTCAGGATGTCTCTCTATCATGCCGAGGAACTCCTCAAGTGTATATTCATCCTTGTCCATCGGCTCCCATCCGTCAACCTTGAATGCCGGAATCACTTCCTCCTGCAATACCTTTCTTGATATCGGGAACTCGCCTTTCATGAGCGGATTCCACTGCTCCAGTCCGTCAACAGTCTGCACGTATGTCTTGATGTCCATCTTGCCGTTGCGTATCTTCGTGTTGTTGACATCGTTTGTGCGGCTTACAATATATGTCTCTTTGCTATGGCGCTCCCATACTTTCTCTGGGACAGGGACGCTGAGGCGTGCCATACGTTTCGCTGCCTCACAGAAGCAGCGGCCGAAGCTGCGGAACTCAAAACGTGGTTTTGATATCTCTCCGATTTTCAATTCTTCTTTTGCCATTGTTTTTGTTTTGTTATATTTGTGTTTGATGAATTTCCTTTTATATGCCATGGCTCAAGCAGAGCCATGGCATGTTTTATTTTGCTGTACAGCTTTACTGCACTACCGTCTCGTCCTCAGACGATGCCTGTCCGTTCTTCTCGCCCGGTGTGGCCTCGTCAGTTACCACAAATTTTCCTGTGCCATCCGGCACACGGCTCCATGAGCCATTCACCTTGGCCAGCGATTGTGCACCCCATTCTGCGCCCTTCTCGCCTCTCTGGAACCTGTCTATGACATTCCCGTTGGGGTCGCAAAGCTCGACAAGGACACTCTTCTTGTTAGAGAATCCGCTTGAGAATCCACGCTCCGTAGTGCCTTTGGCACCTATGATGGCGAAGCAAGAGTGTGGCATGACAATCTCACCCTCTATGCCTACCCATGCCTCTTCCTCATCTTTCTTTATGATGACACCCTTTAGCTTTATAGGGTCGTCGCCGTTGTTGTACAGCTCGATGAACTTCGCGTCGTCTGTCGCGGCAGCTCCATACAGCTCGTTCAGCACAAGCTTCTTATAGTCAGAAGGCTTGTCGCCTACAGTATATTCCTTGTCCTTTGTTGTCACATATCCCGCCTCATTCTCCACGCTCACGGTAAAAGAGACTTTCGTCTGGTCAGGCTGTGCCGGTATTGTCGCTGTCAATGTCGCTCCGGCCACAGTCATCGTCACGTCTCCCTGCTGTGAGCCTGCTGTATAGTGCAGTGTGCCTTTTGTTACAGCCTGAAGGCCGGAGGTGGTTACAGTGACATTCACATTGTCGAACGATGTCGGGGCCTCGGGGTTGATGGCTATGTTGTCAATGTTTGTCGGGCCCTCATATACGTTGTCTTCTACACATGACGCTATGCCGAATGACAGCATCATCATGATGAGATATTTTATTGTTTTCATAATGTGCGTTGTTTATGGTGGTTGTCGTTTTTTTAGAAGTCTATCTCACAACGTAGGGCCAGCATGTGGTAGCTTACGCCACCCTCACCCTTTGCCTCTACGGCTTTCTTGAAGTCAGTGGTCGGTTTGCCTGCCGCGTCATGGCCTATTGTCAGCTTGCCTTTGCCGTTGGCGTAGCGGTCGTTGTTTGAATACTGGTAGTTGAGGACAAACTTCACGGCGTTGTTGACGTAGAAGTTTATGCCCGCTGTGAAGTTCTCGCCGCTTCCGCCGTATATGTCACGGCTGTTAAGGTCGAGGTAGTCATACCTCACGAGCAGCTCTATGTCACCCCATTTGCGTCCGCGCTGTGGGGCCGTGAACTCACCCTCGGCGACATTGAAGCGCTGCTTCCCGCCGAAGAGCATACATCCGGCCATGGCATACCAGCCACCGAAATTGTAGCTGTTGGCCTTTGCTGTCACATGGTCGGCGACGTACTCGCCCTGCACACGCAACGGGCCATAGTAAGCGGCCGACTCAACGCCGTACAGCCATTCATGGTCAACGTCGGGTATGACATCTGTGTCGAGATATTTCTTGCGGTTGATGGTTGTCGAGTTGCGGGTCGATAGGCGCACACCACCATACTCACCAGGAGCGACATCGGTCTTCGGCGTGCGGTAAGAGCCTTTCACACCGAGGTAGAATCCCTCACGGCGGTCACGTGTGTATGGCATCCACCCGGCCTTGCCTGTGAACGAATAGCCCTGTGAGCGGCCATAGTCCTTGTTGTTGTCCTGCACGTTTGTCACCTCCTCTGAGCCTCCGATAGACTGGAAGAACATGCCGAGTGACGCGCGGAAATGGTCTCTGAGATACTCACCCTGTATGCCGACATGGCGTGAGGGCGTAAGAGCCTTGCATACCATAGGACGCTCTATGAACGGCAGATAGCGTGATGTCGTGGTTGTCTCCATAGAGAAGTCCTCCTTGAAGTTGCCCACTTTCCATGCCATGTTCTTGATGCCGCTATACTCGATGATAGCGTCCTTCAGCTCGAAAGCGCCGTTGGCGAAATCCACGTCAACCTCTCCGTACCAGTCTTTCAGCACCTGACACTTTATGGCAAAGCGGCAACGCTCTACCGACACGCCATTGCCAATCTGGTCATAGTCGCTATTGTTCTTGCCGAAATACGTGGCCCCGTCAATCTGTACACGGTTGTCAAACCACAGCTTGTAGTCCCGCTCCTTTGACTCGAACACAAGGATGTTGTTGCGTGCCTCAGAGCGCAGCTCTTTTCTATCAACTGCCACGCCATACTGGTTATAGCGTACAGTATCTTCTTCCTCAATCTGTGCTGCCGCACAAAGACATATCGGAAGGCATAATGTTAAAACCATTGTTCTCTTCATGGTCGTAGTAGGTTTTAGTTAGAATATGAATTTTGAAAGTTTGTCGTTCCGCTTGTCATTACCTCTCCTCACGCTGATGCCTTCATCTATGTTTATGAAAAATACATACCGATGAAATGGCTTTTATCGCAGGCTCCCGGACATCCTCATATGCAATATGGTAAGATGCCATTATTCCGATGGAATGGGCGTTTTTTGTGTGATGTTCTGTCTCCTCTTGGCCTTATTGTCTCTGTGCCTCTTCAGGCCGTACATCTGTCTCTTCTTGTCATCGTGTCGCATCATAACATCTGCAGATACTGCACGATGTTCTCCTGACGGTCCAGCTTCAGCTTTTTCCTGAAGCGGTAGCGGCTTATCTCCACACTCTTTGTCTCCACGTTCATGAGTGTCGCTATCTCCTTGCTTGTCAGCCCGAGCCTCAAAAGGATGGCGAGGCGGCGCTCCCTGTCAGTAAGTCCCGGACATCTCATCTGCAGCCGACAGACAAAGTTTTTATGAAGCTCCTCCACCTGGGTGTAGAACTGGTCCATCTGTTCAGACAGTCTGAGATTCTCTGCCAATGCCTTGGATATCTCTGTCACGCGTGTCCTCATCTCGCCGAGGCTCTCACATCGTGTGGCATCGCTGATGGCCTTCTCTATCTCTGCCATATACTCGCGCTGCTGTCTGATGTACAAAGAGAGGTTGATAAGCGTCTTCTGTTTCAGGTCTATCTCGTTAGAAATGTTGTTGAACTGAGATGTCACCTCCACTACATCGAGCCTGTTCAGCTCCTGGTCCATCTCGCTTTTGTGCCTTCGCTCCTCGTCTATAGTCCTCACCATCATTGTGCGTTGCTGTCCGTGGTGTCTCTGCAGCCTTGTCTGCAGACCCACAAGGATAACGAGACATACCGTCACCGCCGCTAACAATGGCTCCTGACTGAGAGTGTGTAGCAGGAAGAACAGTCCGAATGCCATTCCGGGGCATAATACCGCCAGTGTCAGGATACTCGCCATGTGCTTGCGGCTGTCCTTGGCCGATGTCGCCAGCATTCCTGCCTCTGAGAGCAGTATTGACGACACAACCACCGGAGCCGCTGTCAGTCCTGTCAACACGGGGATGGCATTGACGGCCGCCATGACTGTCCCTGTAGCCACTAACGTATGCAGCGCGGGGAGTGTCTCGGCCTTTGTCCGCCGTTGTCTGGAGCTCATGAGAGCCACAGCCGCCACTGATATCCCTGCCACAGCCGCGATATATGCCATAGAAGGATGGCTGGCAAGAATGGGCCGCGCGAGGAATACTGTCGCCAGACCGTAGTTGACGGCAAGAGCGGGAGCGCAGACCATTACCGCCATGACTGCCGCCTGGTGGACTCTCATGTTGCGTATGAGAATATGACAGCCGGCCGAGTCGAGATAACGGCGTGTCATGCGTGCCACGCCGAAAGCTATTATGGCTGTCAGGAGTGGTGAGACGGCTATCGCCAGTGCTGTCGCCACGGCCATCTGCCTGACACACGCATCATGATGTATCATGCCCGATGCCATCCACGCGCCTAACGCAACAGTGATGACAGAGGAACGGAGCCCGAGGCACGACATTAATACCAAAACCACAATGACCGTCGTAACCGTCACTATATCCGTCCCTTCTGTCCCCAGAGTATATGGCTCTCCAGCCATAACAGCTATTGTCCCGGCTATGGCGAGACATGCCAGTATAAGCGGTGTCTGCATCTTACGGCGCACGACAGACCCTATCGGGACCATCATGATGCCATCGCCTATCTCCTTGCGTGAGACATGCCATACAGCCACGAGCACGAAGACAAATGTCAGAATGACCTTCATAAGCCTACATGTTGTTTTGCTTTATCATCATCACCGACAGCTGGTCGGCCACACGCACAGACTCCACAGCGAGCTCCTCGACATGGAGCGTGAAGTATCTCAGATGGATTTTCTGGCTCAGCTTGAAGTTCTCCATGTCGTGGAAGACATGCCGCTTGATGCTTTGCGCCAGCTTGTTCACCTCACGCTCGAAGTAGTAGATGCGGTGTATCTTCTCTGTCACGAAGCGTGGCATACGCATATATTCTTTTGAAGCCTGCACGGCGCCCTCCATAGAGAGGGCCGCTATCTCTACAAGCTTCAGGAAGTCAACATTCAGCTCTGCCGGAAAGAAAGGCACTTCAATCTCGTACTGGCAGAGGTTCTTATACAGAAGGTCAATGATTTTGTCGAGACATTCCAACAGCCGAAGCAGATCGACGCGGTTATCTACAACGAGCGTGTAGCTGTAAAGGTCGTTCTCTATAGAGCGCCTCATGTCTGTGGTACGGTTGCGCAGGTCTGTCAGCGACCTCATATTCTCGTTGAACGCCTCTGAGTTGCCGTCAAGGTAGTTCTTCACGCCGCTCTTGAATACGAGCACGCACTCATCAAGGGCGTCAAGAAACTGGTCGAGACAATTTATCGTGGCGTTTATTTTCTTTCGTGTTTTTATTCCGAACATGGTGGTTAAGGTATTTGGTGATGCAAAAATATGAATTATCTGCAAGAAATCCAAGGATTATTTATAAAAATTATTTTCACCCTCTTAAATTATATGTAGTAGTGTATTGAAGTACACAACATTATTTATCAAATAGTTACAGATATGATGTAGAGTTATATAGGTGCTGTCCTGTCTTATATGTAGAGTTTATATACATGGTGTGATAAGGTGGTTAGTCATTCCTTTAGAGATTTCTGTCGGTATGATAAACGGGCTTTCACTCACTACATTAAGATATATCTGTCCGTCCATGCCAGTGTCTTAACTCTACATTAGGATATCATGAAGTATTACACGCAGGTAAAACTGTCCGGCTAAGTTATAAGATTATGGCCTGAAAGTTTCACCAGACAATAACGATAATGATTGTTTTACCGGGCAGTAACAACTATAACCCCTTTTCCACTGTGGATAAATCAAAACGACGAATACATCTCTCTGTCTGAGAAGATATATTCGTCGTAAAGTTTATATATTGCTGTTAGTTTAAGCCAAAGCTTTCTTCACGGCCTGTGATATGGCACCTCCGTCAGCCTTCCCGGCCAGCTGTTTTGTTGCCACTCCCATGACACGTCCCATATCCTTCATTGATGTTGCGCCGAGTTGTGATATTATCGTCTTTACGGCTTCCTCCACCTCTTCTGGTGAGAAAGGTTTTGGGAGATACTCCTCGATTACCGCTACCTGGGCGAGCTCTGCGTCAGCGAGGTCTTGACGGTTCTGCTTGGCGTATGTCTCTGCCGACTCTTTGCCTTGCTTTGCGAGCTTCTGTAGAATCTTCATGGCGTTAGCGTCGCTGAGGTTATCGTCAGCTCCAGGAGCTGTCTTTGCTTCGAGGAATACTTTTTTTATGTTACGTAATGTTTCGAGGCGCACTTTGTCGCGTGCTTTCATTGCCTCCTTGATGTCTGTTGAAACTTGTTCGAAGAGCATATCCTATAGATTTTATTTCCTTTTCGGGCGCAAAGTTAATAATATCTTCGCGGTTATGCAAGATTTTTTATGATTTTCTCTATGCCTCAGTCTGTGAAATTGACGCATGTAGGTCAGCATAATATTTCTAATCTCGATGGCGGTTTCCTGTTGTGTATTTATGCTCTCTCCATGTCTTTTCCGTTGTCTTTGTCGCTCTCCAACCGTCTTATTACTCTTGCGGGGTTGCCAGCTGCGATACTGTCTGGCGGCACGTCATGTGTCACAACGCTTCCTGCGCCTATTATGCTGCGTTCGCCTATCGTCACACCTTTTAGTATCAGGCATCGCGCCCCTATCCATGCATCGTCTCCGATTGTTATGGGAGCGGATTTTGTCCCCACATTCGATGTGCGTCGTGACATGAAGTCGATAGGGTGGGCGTCTGTGTCTGTTATCAGCACCATGCCGCCTATCTTGACATTATTGCCTATCGTGAGGCTGTCATGGATCCATATCCTTGTGCTGCTCATGCCGACATTGTCGCCTATTGTTATCCTTGTGGCCGGGCTGTCAGCGTATATTGCTCCCTCGGAGTTAGCGCATATAGGATTTATAGCATCGCCTGAGGTGAAGCAGAAGTTATTCCCGATGGTAATCCCCCCCCCTATTAATAATTGTTAAATGGCTGTATATCTGCATATTACGGCCGTACCTTATGCCCTTACAGGTGAATATCAGCCTGTTGAGCATAGGGTACAGCCTTATACGCAATGCTACTGGGAGGTTCAGCAGCTTCAATAGCAGCTTCTTCATCATATTCGTTTATGTGTGTATGAGTCTATTTCTTATGTGTCATGATATCGAGCACCATGCGGTCAGTCTCGTTCATTCCCTCGGCGCCGATGCGTGTCATGTTATGTATGGTGCGGTCAACGTCGTCCTCGATGAGGCCTTCGACTGATGTCACATGTGTGTTCTGTATAGCCAGCATGGCCGACAATACCGCTGTGGAGACACCGCTTGTCACCTTCAGCGCGCACGAAGGCTTCGCTCCGTCGCATACCATACCGGCGAGATTGGCTATCATGTTCTTCACAGAGTATGCCACATGGTCGTATTTCCCGCCCATGAGATATGTTATGCCACATGCCGAACCGGTCGATGCCACCACGCATCCGCACAGCGCGGAGAGGCGTCCGAGGCTCTGCTTTATATATATCGCGGTGAGATGGCTCAGCATGAGGGCGCGTGTTATCTCCTCCTCGGTGTTGTGGTTCTCCTTTCCGAAGACCACGACAGGCAGTGTCGCGGCGATGCCCTGGTTGCCAGAGCCGGAGTTAGACATGACGGGAATCATGGCTCCGGCCATACGTGCGTCGCAGGCGCTGCTTGTCGCCGAGAGGATGTGTGAGAACATGCTGTCGCCCATTATGCCGCGTCCGAGTGGGCGGCTGAGGGTCTTTCCCAGCTCATGGCCGTAATTGCCGAGCAGCGATTTTGCCGCAGCCTCCTCGTTCAGGTGGCGTGCGTCGTTTATGAACTCTATCTCGCAGAGAGGTGCTGTCGTGGCGAAATCGAACACTGTGCGCAGGCACAGCTCCTCGTCGTCGCTGCCTTTCTCGCCTCCGCTCTTGCATGTGTCGCTCATGATTACCTCGCCGTTCTTCTCTATCAGTGTGAAATTGGTGTGTCCGCCGGCTATCACTGTCCTCGCGCTGTTGTCTCCCGCAGTGGCGAGAGTCTCTATGTATAGCTTGTCGCACTGTCCTTCCTTGAGGCTCACCTTTATGCGTCCCTCGTTGATGAACGCCTTTCCTTTGGCCACAGCGTCGTCGCCGACGTCGCGCAGCACCTCCAGCCCATACTCGCTCTTGCCTGTTATGGCGCCGAGGGCGATGGCTATGGGGAGGCCCACCATGCCTGTCCCGGGGATGCCGACACCCATGGCGTTCTTAAGCATATTGGCACTCAGAGAGACGCTGATGCTCTCTGGCATGGTGCCGAGGGTCTCTGTCGCCTTTGCCACGCAGAGGGCCACGGCTATCGGCTCTGTGCATCCTATGGCCGGAACGACCTCGCGCTTCACGAGGTTGATGATTCTCTCGCGTAATGTTTTCTCTATCATGGTATTCTGTTGTTATGTCATTTGCTGTCGTTGCGGGCATCTCAAGCCGAACGCCCCCACTGCCTTACCGTCACGTGTCGTTGTGATATGGCATGGCAGAGACGGTGTTCGGTTCTTGTTGTTACAATGTGTCTTCTCTTCGTCCGGCCTTTCATGCGTTATGCGGTCAGTTGCCTTTGAGGCTCTGCTGGCAGTGTCTCACGCTGTCGGCTGTATGCCATGGCGTGCCGTACCGTCAGCCTATGAAGGCCGGTGGGGGTGTTATTTCTTCTTATAGTTGTCCAGACCCTTCTGCAGGAACTCCGTGTATTTCTTTATGTCCTCGTCATAAGAGTAAGACGTGTTGAGCGGATGTCCCTCGTTGTCGAGCAGTACATAGAACGGCTGGGTGTTGCTTCCGAACTTTGTCCTCTGGAAATAGCTCCAGCGGTCGCCCACGGTGCGCAGCTTGCGTGGCTGTCCGTTTTCCACCACCTCGATAGGCTCTGGGAGCGGAGTCTTGTCGTCAACGAAGAGCTGTATGAGGACATAATCCTCTGTTATGGTCTTCTTCACGCCCTCGTCAGTCCACACGGCGGCCTCCATCTTGCGGCAGTTGACACATCCGAAGCCGGTGAAGTCGATCATGACAGGCTTGCCCTCGGCCTTTGCGGCAGCCATGCCGGCCTCATAGTCCTTGAACTCCGGCTCTATGGCCTCTGTCTTTGCGAGGTTGAAGTCCTGTGTGTTCATAGGCGGAGCGAAGGCTGATACCGCCTTGCAGGGTGCGCCCCAGAGTCCCGGCACCATGTATATGGCGAAGGCGAACGAGCACCATGCGAGGAAGAAACGTGTCACGGGCGTGCGTGTGTTGATGATCTTCTCGCCCATCTCGTCCCATTCGTCCTCGTCGTGAGGGAATCTTATCCATCCTATGAGGTATGCGCCGAGCAGCGCGAAGAGCACTATCCAGAGGGCGAGGAATGTCTCACGGTCGAGGATGTGCCATCCGTAGGCGAGGTCAGCCACGCTGAGGAACTTCAGCGAGAATGCCAGCTCGACGAATCCGAGTGTCACCTTCACGTTGTTCATCCAGTTGCCCGACTTCGGCGCAGACTTCAGCCATGTAGGGAAGATGGCGAAGAGTGTGAACGGAAGGGCGAGGGCTATGGCGAAGCCGAGCATACCGATGGCAGGGCCTACGATATTGCCTGATGTGCCCATCTCGACAAGGAGGAATCCGATGATAGGGCCTGTGCATGAGAAGCTGACAAGCACAAGGGTGAATGCCATGAGGAAAATGCTCAGCAGGCCTGTTGTCGATGATGCCTTGCTATCGACAGCGTTGGTCCACTTGGAGGGGAGTACAATCTCAAAGCCTCCGAGGAATGACGCGCCGAAGACAACAAGCAGGAGGAAGAAGAATATGTTGAACACGGCGTTTGTCGATAGCGCGTTGAGGGCCGACGCTCCGAAGAGAAGTGTCACGGCAAGTCCCAGCACGAGGTATATGACAATGATTGACAGGCCGTATGTTATGGCGTCGCGCACGCCTTTCTTCTTGTCTTCCTTGGCACGCTTGAGGAAAAAGCTCACGGTCATCGGTATGATAGGCCATACGCAAGGTGTCAGCAGGGCTATGAATCCGCCGAGGAGGCCGAGGATGAATATCCTCAGGAGCGATGCCTCGCCCTCGTCGTCGGTGTTGTCGAATGCGTTCAGCTCGTCGATGACAGGTGTCCATAGTGCGCTCACGGCTGTCGTGTCGGCCGCCACAGCCGCCACGCTGTCCTTCGCTGTCGTGTCAGCTGTCTCTGCCGCAGCCTCTGCTGTCTCCTCAGCCTGCTGTGCGTCGGCCGCCGCCGCGTCGTCTATTCCTTTGCCAGAGTATTTGAAGTCAACGGCTGTCGGTGGCAGACAGCTCTCTGAGTTGCACGCGCCATACTCGAGATATCCCTCCACCTTGTATGTCTTGCCGGTAATCTTCAGTTTCTGTGTGAATGTCACGGCGTGCTCATAATAGCTCACTTTCGCGCCGAACATCTCGTCATACTGCTGTATGGCAGCCCTGTCAGCCTTCAGTCCGCCGACAGGCTTCGCGCCCTCAATCTTGTCAACATTGAATGTGGCCGGTGTCGGGCCGTTGCTCTCGTTAGGGGCATAGACATGCCATCCGCTGTCCATCTTTCCGGTGAATGATATCGTTATCTCGTCAGGAGCGGTCTGCTTCAGGCTCGGTGTGAACGAGATTTGTGCGTTGGCGACGGTGGCGATGACTGCCGCAACGAGTGAGAAGAATAGCTTTTTCATTTATGTTTTTAAGTGGTAATTGTTGATTTTCGGTTAAGGCTATCATACATGACAAACCCATTAATGCTGCTGTCATTTTGCTACTATTATGGCCTGTCTGTCTGTGTATTCTATCCTTAATAACGACAAAGTTAAATATATGGGCCGAGAAAAGCAAAATAATTATGATTTATTAAGATTTGGAGACCCGTTTGTAACTATTCAGCGAATGCGTTTTGTAACAAGAAAATATAGATTTATATTGTCT
>JBJEAW010000083.1:0-3618 GCA_051869435.1 Prevotella sp.
AAAAATATTTTGACCTGTACGGGTTAAAGGGTACAAATAACCATGCGTTCCAGGGCTCTCCCCTAACCCCCACTATGCGGTAAAACCGTGGGGAAAAGCGACGAGGCCAGCTGACAATGAATCATGACAGAGAAAAACGATGGGGAGGACGGGATATGCACATACAGCTTGCGCATATCCCGTCCTCCCGTATTATACTGTGTGTGCCTTTTATGAGGCTGTCAGTCGCCCACGATGATGCTCTCCCCGTCTGTGGTTATCTCGGCGAGACACAGGCTGTTAAGCAGCTCGACAGCCTGCTGGAGAGGCGCGTTGCGGTCGAGCGAGAAGTGAATCTTCTGTCCACAGCTCTCCTCGCTGTGCGATATGACAGGCACATGATACCAGCGGCTCAGCTCGCTGAGGACATCGCCCAGAGCGACATCATCAAACTCGAATGTGCCTCTCTGCCACGACAGATGCTCCGCCTCAGCCACTTCAGTCACCTCGGCCGGCCCCTCAGGCTTGACATGTATGTCATGGCCGGGCTCGAGACGCACGGCGTCGCTCTTCCTCCCTAACGGTGTCACCTCGACGCTGCCGGTCACAAGCGTCACGTGACAGTCGTCTATGGCGTAGCAGCGTATATTGAACTGTGTCCCGAACACCCTCGTCACGAGATATGGCGTGTTGACGACAAAGGGATGGGCGGCATCCTTCGTCACATCGAAGAACGCCTCGCCCGTGAGGCTCACACTACGCCGCCTCGCTGTGAACGAAGAGGGGTATCTGAGTGTCGAGCCTCCGCTGAGCCATATCCTCGTGCCGTCAGGGAGAGTCAGCTGACACTTCTGCCCCTCTGGGGCGGTTATGCAGACACTGTCTGCGGCTGAGGCTGACGCAAGGAGCGGGGTGCCGTCGGCTGTCGCCCGCCCCCCTATAAACGCTGCGACGCCCACAAACACCATCAACAGCACGCCACACGCCGCGGCGACAAAAATCCAGCGGCGGGAATGGACGCGGCGGCGGTGGGAGGGCACAGTGTCTCCTGCCCCAGAGCCGTGTCTTGACCTGAGGAATATGTCCCACTCCCTGTCTATATCAGGCTGGCCGTCAGAGAGGGCGCGGTTAGTGGCCTCGCGGAGCAGCAGCTCCTCTTCCGGGCTGATGTCTATGTTGTCATTCTGGTTGTTCATACTCTAAGTTTGCAATATATTACTGTCTGTCATTTATAGGTTGACACCCACTGTATCGTAGGGAGGGGGGGTAATCAACAGAAACCACCTTGATACTCCCCACCTACAATAAAAACGCTCAACTCTTCTTATGGACCCCATATTTCTCACGCAATCTTGTCAGTGCGTTGGTTATATGCCTTTTCACCATGCGTGGTGTTATGCCCAGCGTCTCGGCCGTCTGGCTGTATGTCATGCGCTTGTAATAGCACAGCCTCAGGACACTTTGGGTCAGCTCAGGCAGTGCCAGCAGGTCACGCTCAAGCTGTTGCAGCATGATCTCGCGGTCCTCATCCCATTGCAGCGTGTCTGTCTCGGCCATGAGGTGGGATATGTCTGTCTGCCGGCCTGTCCGCTGCTGTCGCCGCAGATGGTCAACGCTCCTGTTGCGCACACTTGTCATGAGATACGACCTCATGTTGCGGTGGTCAAGAAGGTCATAATCGTCCCACACCTTAGAGAATATATCGCTGACAATATCACGCGCCGACTCCTCCTCGCCGACAAGTGTCAGCGAGAAGAAATACATGCGTGAGTAGTTCTCCCGATACAGAGACTCAAACTCACGCAGAAACTCTATGCGGCGTATGGTCATGATGATTCTGTCTATTGGCTGGCAAGGTTATGCAGAAAGGATGTGTCACAGATGGCTCGCCCTGAATGTCTCTGCCTCTACGGTTTAAGGGGATGGCACATGAATGTCAGGGCGGTTTATCTCCACTGCTCCCTCATCCATCGTGTGGATTTCTCGTTGCTCTCGTCGTATCGCCAGTGGGCGCTGCTGGGGGTAATCTCCACCGTCAGCGGTACAGTGACGCTGTTCTCAAGGGCGGCGACAGATGTTGGCGGACACGTGTTGTCCGCATAGCCGTAAGAGAGGAACAGCGGACAATGGAGCGAGCGGCCGAAGTTGACAACATCATAATACTGCATCGTCCCGACAGCCTTCTGCCTCTCCGTGCCGGCCAGCTTGTATTTGTCGAAGAAGCGCGGCCAGCCGCCTGCACGCCCATGCAGGAACCCCGTCATATCGCACAGGGCGGGATAGAACGCGCTGCAGAATGTCACCTTATCATTCAGCGCGGCCGTGACGACAGCCAGCGCTCCACCCTGGCTGCCACCCGTCACCCCGACATTCACCCCATCCCAGCGGGACAGAGTGCACAGCCAGTCAACACAGCGTGAGCAGGCCGTATATACATCGCGGTAGTAGCACGTCTCGCGGTTTTCCCATCCCCGTGTCCAGTACTCCTCTGTCAGGCGTTTCACCTCGTTGTATGCGCTGTCCGTCAGCTCAGAGTTGTGGCCGTAATGTATGTTTATGTTCATGCAGATGTAGCCTTGGGCGGCATAGTAAAGGTCAGGCTTCCGCTTGCCGTTGCCTGCCCCCGGCGGAGAGAACAAGACGGGATGGCGCAGCGTGTCGTTAGGCTCTGAGAGATACCCATAGACATTCCGGCTCCCAGGCCCCACACTCAGACATACCAGCGACACCCTCACCGTGTCGTTAGAGTATTGTGGCAGAGGGGTCACCACGGCCTTCAGCGGTGTCTTGGCCGCCTCGTCCAGCTGTTTCTTCCAGAACTTACGGAAGTCCTTGGGCATCGTAGTGTAAGGTATGATGGCCTCAGGCGAGAAGGCCACCTTCAGGCTGCCGCGGTAGTTACGGTTGTTGGCAGTGAAACGATAGTTACAGAAACGGAATCCTGGCTCGCCCCGTGTGCCTATGTCAATATCCGCATGTCCGTCCCTGACCCACACGGTGTCACGCCCGTCGGCCGCCATCATGTCGTCGCCATACTCTGCGATGACCTTTACATCGCGTGGCGGTTTCCCGCCTGTGAGCACGCTGACAAGCAGGCGTGCCCGCTCTCCGACACGATAGCTGCGGTCGGCATGGTCTGTTGTGACAAACTGTTCTACGTATTCCCTTCCTGGCTTTGTGTTCTGCGCGACACCCGGCGTGGCTGACGAAGCTATAATCAAGAGAAATAATAATGTCTTTCCATTCATGGTATAGCGTTATCTGTTGATGCTGGTTATAAGCAACTCAATATCTTGAGGAAACGGTCTTGTTATAGGGATGTTCTATAAATCAGGACGAGCTGGATGCCTGTCCCGTAAATTGGACATGAACATGTCCTGTCTTTTGGCGGAAATCCTTGCAAGATTGCAGCAGCATAGCGGACTATGCTGCTGCAACCGGCGGACGTGCGGGAGGAGGAATGACTCAGCTCCAGCTATACTGAACCGAACTTGGCATAAGGCGGTCATCAAGGTCTCATAGACTGGCAATCTTTTCCTCAGGAAGATTTGTTATGGCAGAAATAGCGGAGACTGGCATCCCCTGCTCTTTCATTGCGCGCGCAGCGGCATATATAGCCGCGTCTTTCTGTCTCAACTC
>JBJEAW010000084.1:0-3591 GCA_051869435.1 Prevotella sp.
TGTTTCTCAGACACTTGGATTTCTTGCAAGTTTTTTTGCTGCGGAATTAAGGTGAAATATGAAATAAAATCAGTAATTTTGCAAAAGGCATACCGTATATTCAATAAGATGAGACATCACATTCATAGAAAGAGAACCAGCGCGTGGTGGCTTCCCGCTGCCATGGGCTGTCTCCTGCTACTGCTCGTCTCGTGCGGCGACAAGAGAGACAGCGGAATAAGCCATGCCGAACGCCGGCAGACGGACAGCATAGTACGCACAGCCACCGACGGCAAAACCTTCGCCGCCATGCAGAAACGCATGAAGGGAGAGGGGAACATGCTCGGAGAGGTGATGACACTCAGGCTGTGGGGCGACGCCAAACGCAACAGCTGCCAATATGACGAGGCACAGAAGAAACACGATGCCGCACTGAAGATGGCACAGGCGATGAACGACAGCATCGAATGGGTGCAGGCCCTCAACAACATCGGCACAGACTACAGACGAATGGGAATACTGCCCATGGCTCATGAATATCATCAGAGAGCACTCGTCATGGCGAGGGACAACACCGACACGGCTTACGTGGCGCGGAAGAACATCGTCGTCTCACTAAATGGGCTTGCCAACGTCTATCTCACTCTCGGCAACTATCAGCGCGCGGACAGCATACTGCGCCTCGCCCTCAAAGGGGAGAAAGCACTCGGAAGCGACATCGGACAGGCAATCAACTACGCGAACATCGGGTCCATATTCGAGAAGAAAGGACGCATGGACAGCGCGAAGATATACTACGAACGCTCGATGCAGCACAATCGGAACGCCAAAAACCATCTCGGCATCGCACTGTGCCACACTTTCTTCGGAGGACTGTACGAGAAGCAGAATGTGTATGACAAAGCCCTCGCGGAATACGAGAAGGCATACTCTATCATGTCGGCATCGAGAGACGACTGGCACACACTGAACGTTCTCATCGCGCTCGTAGGCATACTATGAGAAAAACGACGACGGTATGGCGTAAAGATATCTCGCCGAAGCGGAGGACATAGCACGCAGGATAGAGAGCAACGAGCATCTCGCGGAGATATACCACCTATATTATAAGCTATCGAAACGAAGGGGCGACAGCGCCAAGGCACTCGCATACCACGAGAAGGCGACAGAACTGGAGGACGGCATCATCAACATGGAGGATGTCAACCGTATGCAGAGCACGAGCCTCAGCATCGAGCAGCAACGGCAGGAGCAGATAGTGGAGACAACAAAGAACGAGCTGTCACAGGAGAAGATGGTGCGCAACATCAGCCTCACCGTCTTCGCCATCATCCTCCTTCTCGTGCTCGCACTGCTCGCCATGACAATATACGCACAAAGGGTGAAGGCACGCAGCCACGAGGCGCTGAAGAAACTCAGCGCCATGCGCGAGACGTTCTACACGAACATAACACACGAGTTCCGCACACCCCCTCACCGTCATACTCGGCCTCAGCGAAGAGCTGCAGAACGGAACTGCTACAGACCATAACGATGTGGCAGAGAAGGCACACACCATCCACCGCCAGGGAAACCGCCTGCTCGCGCTCATCAACCAGCTGCTCGACATAGCGAAGATAAAATCAGCAGTGGGGAACGCTGACTGGCGATGCGGAGACATCACGACATTCATAGGCATGGTGGTCGATTCATACCGCGACTACGCACGCAGCCGGAACATCGAGCTGCTCTGTTTCAACGACCAGAAGACGGTGATGGACTTCGTGCCAGACTATGTGGAGAAGGTGATGGGCAACCTCTTGTCGAACGCCATGAAATTCACTCCGGAATACGGAAGAGTCAGCGTGAAGATACGCGAGGACGGCGGGATGCTCCACGTCGATGTGGCGGACACAGGCGACGGCATGAGCAAGGAGACGCTCGCACACATCTTCGAGCCTTTCTACCAGGCGGAGACAGAATTGCAACACATCGGTACAGGTCTCGGACTGGCGCTCGTGAAGCAGATCGTCGATTCTGTCGGAGGGACGCTGACAGTCGAGAGTGTACTGAGGCGGGGCACAACATTCCATATCTCCGTGCCAGTAAGACAGGACTTCAGGGACAGGACGGTAAAGACGGAGAAAGAGACGGCAACCGTCAGAGAACTCATTAACGCCCTGCTCGCAACGGACACCGCACCTGATGACACGGTGAATGATGACGACGAGGAACGCATACTCATCGTCGAGGATAACCATGACGTGGCAGAATACATCGGCTCGCTGCTCTCAAACGACTATGCCGTGTATTACGCACGCAACGGCAAGGAGGGACAGGAGCGCGCGAAGATGCTCATCCCTGACCTCATCGTCTCTGACCTCATGATGCCAGGCATGAGCGGACTGGAGATGTGCCGGAACATACGGGCGGACTTCCTCACAAGCCACATACCGGTAATCATTCTCACGGCGAAGGTGACAGAAAAGGACAGGATAGAAGGTGTGGAGGCAGGAGCCGACGCCTACATCACAAAACCTTTCAGCACAGAAGAGCTGAGGACACGCATAAGAAAACTTCTCGAACAACGGCAGAATCTGCGAGAGAAATTCTCAGCCACCGACAGTATCACGACGACAACAGCAGACACAGCAGATGAGAATGCGAGAGGAGCTGGCTCCATCAAGAAAAAAGCAGCCGACGGACAGCTCCAGGCAACGCCCACCGTCCTCTCTTCACACGACGAGGCGTTCCTTATCAAGGTCACCGACACGGTGTATGTCATGCTCAACAGCTTCGGGCAGGTTGACGTCAACGCCGTCGCGGCGAAGATGTGCATGAGCTACAGCCAGCTCTACCGCAAACTGTCAGCCGTCACCAACTGCACACCGGCACAATACATACTGCGCATAAAGGTGGACCGCGCACAGCGTATGCTCGAACGGCATCCCGAACTGAGCCTGCGTGAGGTGGCAGACCGCTGCGGCTTCAACGACTATACGAGCTTCGTGCGCGCCTTCCGCAACGTATGCGGCGTAACGCCCTCGCAGTATGCGAAGAAAGAATAAAGATGATGCCTGTGGGCAAGGGAAAGACCTTTCGTTGGTCGGCAGCACAGTTAGGCAAAGCCCCCGCAACTGTCAGCAAGTGATGTACGAATGCCGCCCAACCCCACCCTTGAGACAATGATGCAAACAGCCAAACTGCTCAGTGTGTGGAAAAGAATGACCTTGTCCGCCTTGAAACGCTCCCTGACATTTCTTCTCCCAAAGAGAATGTGACAACAACAGACAATATCCGCCATAATTCAAATAATGCAAAATAACGCCTCAAAAGGTAGACAATATATACCTTTAAGAGCGAAAACCTGCAAAAAACATTAGACAAGAATGAATAAGGTACAAGACATAATGAAACGCTGGACAGCTCTGCAACCCCTCGCTGACAGAGACAGGGAAATGCTGAGCCGCCGCTTTACTATTGACTTCAACTATAACAGTAATCATATTGAGGGCAATACGCTGACATACGGGCAGACAGAGATTCTTCTGCTTTTCGGAAAGATTATTGGTGAGGCTGAAGCAAAAGATGTGCAGGAGATGACGGCAAGCAATGTGGGATTGAAGATGATGA
>JBJEAW010000085.1:0-15821 GCA_051869435.1 Prevotella sp.
CTGGTGTAAGGACCATACACCTCAGCCGTGTCGAAGAACGTCACTCCCTTGTCGTATGCCCGACGGATGAGAGCTATCATCTCGTTCTTGTCATACTTTCCGCCATAATAGCCCACCATAGGCAGGCAGCCCAAACCAATGGGCGACACGCCAAGTCCCATCAGGTGGCGATAGCTCTTGTCGTCAATCACAGTGTGCGGTTTGTTGTTCTCGTCGCCTTTTGATGCAGCGTTGTCATTGGCCAGCAGCCGTGATGCACCGCTCCACTGGTATGCTGCCACCGATGCTCCTGCGGCAGACCTCTTCAAGAAACTTCTTCTGTCCATATACATTATTCATTATCGTTATACATGCGGATCAGGTCACGGATGATGTTTTTCTCGTTATCTTCGAGATTGACTTTCATACATTCACCCGCAACACAACTATCGACTACATCATCGGCAGTCGCATGATGACGATGGGCTATGTATTGTATCACCTCGTCATCCAGTAGTTCTTCTTTATTGCCTGAGTTTTCTTCCATCGTTACATTATATTTTCGGTGCAAAGGTACGCATAAAAAGACTATCCTTTGATACCAATAATTAGGCAGATATAACCATTTTTGAGGTTTTCTCTCGTCATGCATTGTGATATGGGGAAAAAATGATTAACTTTGTCCCCGATATACATACCGGTCTCCATATTATGAGCAAGATACTGAAGATAAGAACAGCGAATGACTATGTCCGATACCTCGGCGGTAAGGAGCTTCACCCGCTGGTGGCGCTCGTTGACTATGCAGCTCTCTCGCCCATACGCCACAGCCTGAACAGCTATGGCGTGTATGGCGTGTTCATGCACGAGCATCTGGCCGTCAGCCTGAGGTATGGCTGCGGGAGATACGACTATCAGAGCGGGGGCACCGTAATCTGTGTCGCGCCGGGGCAGATAGGCGGGAAAGAAGACAATGGGGAGCGGATGGAACTCGACGGATGGGCTTTGCTGTTCCATCCCGACATGCTGCATGGCACCCGCCTGGAGAAGGAAATCCGCGATTACACATTCTTCGATTACAACGCCAATGAGGCCCTGCATACCACCGAAGAGGAATATGCGCTGCTCGCCGGCATCATGAGAGCGATAAGGACAGAGCTGGAGGCAGGGCATGACGACAGGCATGACAACATACTGCTGGATTATATCAGCCTGCTGCTGAACCACTGCAAGCGATTCTACGACAGGCAGTTCATGACACGGAAAGTGGAGAACGCGGATGTGCTGCAGAGGTTCCGTGCCGTCCTTGACGACTATTACGCCCAAGAGAGACAATACACACAGGGTCTGCCCACGGTGGCTTACTGTGCCGGCCGCCTATGCATGTCAGCCGGATATCTCGGTGACATGGTAAAGAGGCATACAGGCGATTCTGCCAGGGACTATATACATCATTTCATCATCCGGAGAGCGAAAAGCCTTCTCTCTTCGGGACAGGCAATCTCTGCCGCCGCCTACAGTCTGGGCTTTGATTATCCCCAGCATCTCAGCCGCCTGTTCAAAAAAAAGGAGGGCATATCGCCCTCCGAGTATATAGACAGGATAAAATACAGGTGACTGAGAGAATATCATCATCTTCTTCTTCGCCCCGGGGGCGTGCTCTCTCTCTTCCCGATTGTCCCTCCCCGCGACAATCGGGCACATTGGCGTCTCCGCCACCAATGTGCCATACAGCGGCTTGTGCGGTGTCAGAATGACGATGCCCCCTTCTTCTTCTCCAGCTCGAGCACAATCTTTCCGACGTATATGGCGGATTTGCCGTTCTGGTCAACAGGGACATCCCGCATGTCGAGGTCGCGGACATGTTGCAGCTCTGTGAAGCGTGAGTGGGAGTGTCCGCCGAGGACAAGGTCTATGTATCTCGTGCCGCGTATCATGGCCATGTCGCCCTCCTCGCCCCATCCGAGATGTGAGATGCAGATGATGACATCACAGCGATACTCCTCTTTCAACACTCTCGCTGTCTCCCTGGCCGTCGATACAGGGTCGAGATAGCGTGTCTCACAGTAGTTCTTCTTGTCAACAAGCCCCTCAAGCTTTGGCCCCAGGCCGAAGACCCCTATCTTCACGCCCTTGCGCCTGATGATGGTGTATGGCTTGACAAGGCCCATGAGCGGGGTGTCGCTGAAGTCATAGTTGGCGCAGACGAAGGGGAAGCGTGCCTGGCGTATCATGTCCACGAGGCGCTCCATGCCGTTGTCCCATTCGTGGTTGCCTATGGTGGCGGCGGTGACGCCCATCCTGTTCATCAGTTCCACCTCCACCTCGCCCTTGAAGAGTGAGAAATAGGCTGAGCCCTGACAGAAGTCGCCAGAGTCAAAATAAAGCAGGTCGGGGTCGGCGGCGCGCTCGGCTTTAAGCATCGTTATGCGGCGGAGGAATCCCCCGCGGCCGGCCACAAGGGTGTCGGCGAGGTTGGGGTTCATGGGCAGCACACACGAGTGGGTGTCGTTCGTATGCAGTATGGTGAGCCGCTTGGGGCGTCGGCCAATGGCGGGGATGGCCATGATGGCTATGAGGAGGAGAAGCGTGATGTGTCTCATTGTATGGTCTGTCATGTGTCTCATTCCGTGGGTAGAGTGTGTGTATGTGGAGAGGGGGGGGCTATCGCACGATGTTTATCCTGCCCTCCACGACAGCGTCAACGGCCTCGCCGAGCGACGCCTTGTATCTGAAATATTCGGCTATGAGGTATCTTGTGTTCGACTCTTTGTCTTGTGGCGAGATGAGGTCGGTGCCATTGCGCAGCTCGCGGAATCCGTCATTGCCCTGGATGAGATAGTCTATTGTGGCGATGCGGTATGTCTTCGCGTCGCTGACTTCCTCTCCATCGACAAGGAGCGACAGGAGGTCGCCCCGGCTGTATGTCGCCCTTATGCTGTGTGACACGCCCGAGCCGTATTTGTGGCCTATCTGTGAGAAGAGCGCTTTCAGCTGTCTGCCTGTCAGTGTGAGGAAGCATATCTTGTTCTCGAACGGCGCTATATCGTTTATGTCTCCGAATGTCACGACGCCCTCGGGCAGGGAGGCGCGTATGCCGCCGAGATTGTAGAGGCCTATGACGGGCTCCTCGCCGTATCTCTTGCCGCTCCATACGAGGATGTCTGCCAGGAGGTTTGAGAGCTCGCTCTCGGGGAACCGCGGCTTCATGAAGCGTGCCGAGCGTCCCACTACGGGCGACATGACAGAGTCAACCTGGTGCGTGAATGGTGAGAGGTATGCCTCAGCGGACGGATCGGGGGCATAACGGCTGTCTATAAGGATGCGCTCGCCTGTCACTCTCTTCACCTCATAACGCTGGGCGGAGACGGGCGTGGGGCAGACGAATGACATGAGGAGCGCGATCAGGGCGAGGGCTCCCGGCATAACTGTGTCGCAGGCCCTGACGGGCATGACGCCCCACATGGCACGGGCTCTTATGGTGGGGGCGGAGGACGGTGTGTGCTGGCTGTTGTTCATTGTTGTGGGTAGCGTGGGGTGGCACGATTGTCTGGGTTTCTTCCTTCGGCATTGTCAGATGTTTATGACGAGCTCTACCGGGCAATGGTCTGAGCCGTATATCTCTGTGTGTATTGACGCGCTTTCCACCTGTGGCATGATGCGCTCAGAGCATACGAAATAGTCGATACGCCACCCCGTGTTCTTCTCTCTTGCCTTGAAGCGGTATGACCACCATGAGTAGAGGATATCCTCGGGATGCAGCGTGCGGAATGTGTCGGCGAAACCCTCTGAGAGGAGGATGGAGAACCGCTCACGCTCCTCGTCGGTGAAGCCGGCATTCATGCGGTTGGTCTTGGGGTTCTTCAGGTCTATCTCGTTGTGGGCCACATTGAGGTCGCCGCAGAAGATGACAGCCTTGCGCCTGTCGAGAGCCTTGATGTAGCTGAGGAAAGCCTTCTCCCATTCCATGCGGTAGCCGAGGCGGCGCAGCCCGTCCTGTGAGTTGGGAGTATAGACGGTCAAGAGATAGAACGTCTCATACTCGAGTGTTATGACACGCCCCTCGTGGTTGTGCTCAGAATTGTTGTCGTAAACAATACTGTCACCATCGGCCGTCCCTAAGCCGTAATAGACGGCGAGAGGCTCGTGGCGTGTGAATATCGCTGTGCCCGAATAGCCTTTCTTCTCGGCATAGTTCCAGTAAGAGCGGTAGCCCTCAAACTCAAGGTCAAGCTGTCCGGCCTGCATCTTTGTCTCTTGCAGGCAGAAGATGTCAGCGTCAAGAAAGGCGAATGTCTCCTTGAAACCTTTGCCGACACAGGCCCTCAGGCCGTTTACATTCCAGGATATCAGTTTCATCGTATGTGGGTTCTGTTGATTTGCTTTGGGCAGCATCAGCTGTGCTCCGGCATGGGTGCGAGCTTTCTGCTACGGGGTGTCTATAAGGGACATGTGCGGGAGAGGCAACAAGAATTACATGTCGTCTCTCCCGCATAGTGCCGTTTGCTATGTGACTCAGTGAACGTCGTGTCTGCCACTTTACTCATGCACATAGAGATCCCATCCGAGGTATGTCTCTATTGCCTCAGCGAGAATATCTACGACATCAGTACGTACCATGGCGACATGGTGCTCGAATCCATTCTTGCAGATGAACTTCATGAGGGTCTGCAGGTTTGGCACACGTGTCACAGCGATACATCCGTCCATGCCGTAGGGGTCGTTGGTCATGTCTCCCTTGCCGAGATAAGCCTTTATGCTTCCGAGAGTGTCATCAGTGGATATGCGGAAGTATGTGAACTCTCCCTCTGTACATTTTCCATATACGGCACCGAAGGTGCGCACCTTTCCGAGTGTGCGTCCGAGCACTCCAAGAGGCCCAAGCTTCAACTCATTTCTCACGAACGATTTGGGGAAGTTGCCACAGTGTGTCACGACACACTTGTTGCGGTCCTCGGCGAAGTTGTTGTTCCAGTCGGCGAGGGCAGGAGCAAGCTCTGACGCGAGGCGGAGGGCGTACATGGAGACAGCTCCGGCGATGTCTGCCTCACAGGCGCATGGAATGCCCTTCTCTCCGAGCATGGACATGGTGACGCAGGCGGCACAGCCATAGTTCTGCTCAAGAGAGTCCCAGCACTGCAGCGCGCAGCAGTCAACCTCGTTCTCCTCTATCCAAGCCTCTACGGCGACACCGAACTTGGCCTGTATTCTCACCTTGTCGTCGTATGCCTCTGGCACGATGGCATAGCCGCGTATGTCGTTCATCTTCTGCAAGAGGCGTGGGTCATCGTCAGCGACGCGCTCGGCGTTGTAAAGTATCTCAGAGAGATCGACAGGGACGACAGTGATGCCTGATGCCTGGAGCAGCTTCTCTGACGCGCGGCATGTGTTGAAGCCGAGAGGACGTGTGCCTATCTGTCCCACACGGCAGTGGGTCAGTTTCTTCACGAGGCGGCAAATGGCGGCGAAGCGGTTGACATCCTGCATGAAGAGCGGAGAGTGGATGCTGTATGTATGGAGTGTGGTGTCTGTGAACGGGATGCCATACTGGTAGAGGTTGTTGCATACGGAGATTTTTCCGCAGAAGGCGTCACGGCGTGCGTCGAGATCTACCTTGTCGTTCTCGTCGTCACATGCCTGGACGAGGACAGGTACATTCAGCTCGGCACGCGAGATGGCGTTGATGATGCCTATCTCAAAGCCGAAGTTAGGCAGGGAGACGATGATGCCGTCAATCTCTTCACGGTGCTTGCGGAATAGCTCCGCACATTTCTTTCCGTCTGTGATAGTCTCCATTGAGCCGCCTGTCGGTGTGTCCTCCTCGTCGAGGATGACATATCCGTAGCCAGCCTCTGTGAGGTCGTCGATTATAGTCTTGCGGACATCAATAGCGAGGTCAGCGTTGAAGTAGGCGCGGGTGCCTATGATAAGACCGAAAGTCTCCTTTCCCGCATTTGCAGTTCTGTTCATAGTATTTAGTTGGTGTTTAGGGTTTCGTTATTGTATCTATACTCCAAAAGGCTGCGGCTCTTCCCTGCCATATCCTTTGGAGGGGGGGCATGGGTGGTCACGAATCTGTCACCATAGCCCATGCGCCTCCATCTTCTCAGCTCATGACATGTCTGACGGCATCCTTCCATCCCTCGTATGGCGGTCTCATCTCGTCTGCACCATGGGCTGGCGTTGTCGTTCCGTTGCTCTGCCATGCCCTCGCCGCCTCCTCAAACGACGACCACTCGCCCAAGGCGAAACGGTTCATGACGAGCGCGCCGAACGCTGACGCGTCCTCCACTCCTGAGCGCACGACAGGCACCTGCAGGAGGTCACTCTGCATCTGCATGAGGAAGCTGTTCTTCGTCGGGCCGCCGTCCACGCGCAGCTCCCTCAGCCTGATGCCAGCCTTCCCGGTCATGGTATCGACGAGGTCGGTCACTTGGTAGGCTATGCTCTCAAGCGCGGCCCTCACTATGTGTGCCTTTGTCGTGGCGAGAGTCATGCCGCTTATGGCGGCCTTGGCGTCGGCATTCCACCATGGGGCGCCCAAGCCGGAGAATGCCGGCACGAAATAGACACCGCCGTTGTCTGGTATGGATGTCGCTATGGCCTCCACCTCCTGTGGGCCGCTGATGAGCTGCATCTGGTCGCGGAGCCAGTTGAGTGTCGCTCCTGTACAGTGGATATTGCCCTCGAAGGCGTAGAATGTCTTGCCCAGGGCAGAGAAGCCAACGCTTGTCACCAGACCCTCAGGAGCCTGCACACAGTTCTCGCCGATGTTCACCATGACGCTTGAGCCTGTGCCGTATGTCGCTTTGCCATATCCCTCGGTGAAGCACATCTGTCCTGTCAGGGCACCGTGGCTGTCGCCGAGTACGCCGGCAATAGTCACCTTGCCAGTCAGTCCGGTGGCAGTCTTGACCTCTTCGTCCAGTTCGCCGTATATGGCATCACATGGCTTACACTCAGGCATGATGCAACGTGGCACACGTAGCATCTCCAGCAGGTCGTCATCCCAGTCGAGGGTGTGTATGTTGAAGAGCATTGTACGCGATGCGTTGGTATAGTCGGTGGCATGTACACGTCCTCCTGTGAGGCGGTATATAAGCCATGTCTCTATCGTTCCGAAACACAAGTCTCCGCGTTCTGCTGCCTCGCGTGCACCCTCGACATTGTCAAGGAGCCATCTCGCGCCTGAGCCGGCAAAGTAAGGGTCGATGAGAAGTCCCGACTTTTCCTTCACCATATCGGCATATCCGTCAGCCCTCAGCTTGTCGCATATCTCCTGTCCGCGCATACACTGCCATACCACAGCGTGGTATATCGGGCGTGAGGTATGGCGGTCCCAGATGACCACTGTCTCGCGTTGGTTTGTTATGGCTATCGATACGTTGTCGGTGTCATTGTCTAATGGAAGCTGTCTTATGGCCTCGAGTGTGTTCTGGTATATCTCCTCGGCATCGTGCTCTACCCATCCTGGTCTTGGGTAGTATTGCTGGTGGGGTATGCCCACCTGTTTTATGAGGCGGCAGCTGTTGTCGAACAGCAGTGCCTTCGTTGCCGATGTGCTTTGGTCTATTGCTATTATCATGAGTCAGTCAGTAGGGTGTTGGTGTTAATGCGTGATGCTTTTCTCCCGCCTTCCGCACTGTTGCGTCCGGCGTGGATGTCATTATCCCTTCACGGCCTTGTATATGCCGTCGGCATCGAGGCCGTAGTGGTGGCGTATCTCCTTGTCTGTTCCGTGGATAGCGTTCTCGTCAGGAATGCCAAGTATTGTCACCTTTGTCCCTGGCGCTTCTTCCACGACAATCTCTGCCACCATGCCTCCCAGTCCGCCATATCTTGAGTGTTCCTCGACGGTTATGATGCGTCCTGTCTCTTTTGCCGCCTTTATGACAGCCTCACGGTCGCATGGCTTTATGGCGAGCGACATGTCTAAGACACGTGCGTGTATGCCTTCTGCCTCGAGTCTCTTGGCAGCCTCGAGCGCATGATATACCGGTTCGCCGCATGCTATGATGGCGATGTCGTCGCCGTCATGTATCTGTGTCGCCTTGCCAATCTCGAAGTCTGTCTTCGTCTCAGGATAAACGTCTGGCACAGCGGCACGTCCCACGCGTACATAAGCTGCCTTGTCATAATCAACGAGTTTCCCGACAAGTACCTTTGTCTGCTGTGCGTCGGCAGGAATGAATACTGTCATGCCAGGGAATGTCCTCAACACGGCGATGTCATGGAGAGAGTGGTGGGTGGCTCCTAATGCGCCATAAGCTATTCCACCGCTTACTCCGAGTATAGTGACAGGGTTCTCTGAGTATGCCAGGTCAACCTTTACCTGTTCGAGAGAACGTGCTACATAGAAGCAGGCTGGTCCGCAGGCGAAGACCTTCTTGCCTGAATGGGCCAGTCCGGCAGATATGCCGACAGCGTCCTGCTCGGCTATGCCACACTCCACGAACTGTTCCGGGAGCTCTTTGGCAAAGTCGCCTAATGTCACTGAGCCGCGTGCGTCGCTTGTCACGGCTATGATATCCTTGTCTTGCTTCGCGAGGGCGAGCAGCTCCTCTGTGAAGCTCTTTCTACATGCTTTCATAATATTCTGCTGGTTACGTTTCTTTTCCTGTCGTCAGTAGGGGGGGGATGGATGGGGTGTTCCATACGGCCGTCTTCTCACTCATGGCTCCTGCCATTCCCTCTTGTGTGAGGTGCCTCCCATTGTTGGCGTTGGATGTTGAGAGCCTGTGCTGTGTCTCCGTCACCCCTCTGCCGGCTGTTATTTCCTGAGGTTCTCTATGCGTGCCGATATCTCTTCCATAGCCTGCTTGTACTGTTCGGCGTCAGGCATTCCGTGATGCCATTTGGCTATGTTCTCCATGTAAGATATGCCGTATCCCTTTGTTGTGTGTGAGACGATGAGGTGAGGCTTGCCGTTGGTGTAGTCTATGCTATGGAAGGCGTTGAGTATGTCTCCCATGTTGTCACCGTTGATCTCCTTCACGTCCCATCCGAAAGCTGTCCAGCGTTCATTTATCGATTCTATCTTCATCACGTCCTCCGTGTCGCCTGATATCTGCAGGTGGTTACGGTCGATGATGGCGACGAGGTTGTCAAGACGGTAGTTAGAGCCTGCCATGGCGGCCTCGTATATAGAGCCCTCGCCCTGCTCGCCGTCGCCCATGAGGACGAATGTGCGCCATGGAGCCTTGTCCATCTTCGCCGCGATGGCCATGCCGACACCTATCGGGAGTCCGTGGCCGAGAGCGCCAGAGTTGACCTCTATGCCCGGGACCTCTATCGTCGGGTGGCCTGAGAGCACTGACCCAAACTGTCCTAATGTGTTAACAATTTCTGGCTTTATGAATCCCTTCGCCTCCAGCACAGCGTAGAGAGCCTCCACACAGTGGCCTTTGGAGAGCACGAAGCGGTCGCGCTCAGCCATCTTGGGGTTCTGGGGGTCTGTCTTCATTACATCAAAATACAGAGCTGTCATGACGTTGAGACATGAGAGGTCGCCGCCGATATGTCCGGCACCTCCGTTGTAAACGATTTCGACAAGGCGCTTGCGGTTAAGCTCGGCCTGTAGTGTCAGTTCTTTTTCATTCATTGTCTCTATTATATTTAAGGTTATATTTATGTTGCTTGTTCGGGTGATGGTATCAGACTATGTCTTTCCTTACGCCATCCATAAGGCGTGGCAGACATGTTGCAGAATGAATGATTCTGCTGCAAAGATAATGATTTTTTGTCATTGTAGGGCAAGAAAATATCAAGAAAAGAGTGGATTTTCTTTCCTTCCGCCTCATTCTGACATAAAACGGAACTTCATGAGGCTTATCTTACCATCCCCATGAACTCCTGTCTCCTGTCCGCCTCCTCAAACACTCCGGTGTATGCTGTTGTCGTTGTTGTAGAGCCCGGCTTCTCCACTCCGCGCATCTGCATGCACATGTGTGCCGCCTCGACGATGACCATGACACCTTTCGGATGGAGTGTCTCGTCGATGCATTCCATTATCTGCCGTGTCATTCTCTCCTGCACCTGCAGCCGTCGTGCGAAGACCTCCACCACGCGGGGTATCTTCGACAGTCCGGTTATGACGCCGTCGGGGATGTACGCCACGTGCACTTTCCCGTAGAACGGCAGTATGTGGTGCTCACAGAGGGAGTGGAAGCAGATGTCCTTGACTATGACCGTGTCGTTATAGTCCTCGTGGAAGAGAGCCTGCTCGAGTATCTCTCTGGGGTTCTGTGTGTATCCCTTTGTCAGGAACTGCATCGCCTTTGCCACACGCTCAGGGGTCTTCAGGAGTCCCTCACGCGTGTTGTCCTCGCCGAGGAGCCGGAGTATTTCCTTATAGTGAGAGGCCAGCTCGTCAAGTCCTGGCCTTAGGTATGTCTCTTCGTCAATCATAGGGTTGTCCTTGTTTGTAGAGCCGGGGGGAGGAGGAGAGACGCTGCCGGCTGTTGCCATGGCCTTGTGCGGCAGGCTCTGCGTGTCGCTCTCCTGTGTTTATGTCCCGACAGGTCGGGGGGAGTCTGTCCGCGGCTCCCGTCTTTTCGGTCAGTATTGAACGTTAATTTTTCCTTTCACAAGACATGCCTGGTTATACCCGAGGGCCTTTATCTGCCTCAGCATGTTCTGTGCCTCCTCCAGGCTGGTGTAGTTTCCTGCACGGCATTTCCAGCTTGGAGAATAGAAGTGGACGTATATGGGGAGGTCGGGGAAGCGTGACTTCAGCCGTGCGGCTATCTGCTCACACTTCTCTCTGTCTGTGCGTTTGTTGCCTCCAGAATATACCTGTATGCGGTAGCCGTTAGCCTTATAGCTATGGCGCATTATCTTCTTGTTGGTGTTGACGGTGGCTGTCTCGCTCTCGTTTGGTGTTGCCGGGAGTGGTGGTGTTGCCGTCGTGCTATGCTCTGTTGTGTGCTCTGTTGTGTTTTCTGGTGTTGTGCGTGTCGCGTTTCCGGCCGTCAGGTTTTTGCTTTCCTCGCGTCCGTTTCTCTCTGTGCGTGTCTCGTGTCTTGTTGCCGGCTTTGTGTTGCCCTCAGTATGTGTTGTTGTCGCTGTCGCCTGCTTGTTTCCTGCCGCTGTGGTTTTCTCTGTCACAGGTTTCGCGACAGAGTTCACGAGCCGGTCAATCTCAGCGCTTTGGTTTACGGTTATCTTGCCCTGGCCGTTCTGGTCGCTGCGCAGATTGTCCATGAAGCTCTGTCCGTGAGCTGTTGTCGAGCCGAGAGTGAGGGCTATGATTATTGATAGGTAAAGTTTCATACGATGGGATTTACGTGTTGCGTGCAGTTGGTGTCATGGCCTTTTGTCTGCAATCAGGCGTCTTTTCCGGCCTTTGGTGATGCCCAGGGCATTATTCCAGGCTTCCTGCCTTCCCTGTTGTGGGTTATGGCACGTGTTTTCGTAAGGTTTCTTGGATTATGTGATATCAATAATTCCAGACATCTGACACAGTGTCAGGATGTGTCTCCTCAGGTGTCAGATGTCCGGATATGATGTGCTTGGTATTAGTTCCAGGCGTCGATGATGCCCTTGAAGTCAGCAGCCTTGAGCGATGCTCCGCCGATGAGTCCGCCGTCAATGTCAGGCTTTGCGAAGAGCTCTGGGGCATTGCTTGCCTTGCATGAGCCGCCGTAGAGGATAGATGTCTCGGCAGCTGCCTCCTCGCCGTAAACGTCAGCGACACACTTGCGTATGAAGGCGTGTATCTCCTCTGCCTGCTCGGCTGTGGCTGTCTTGCCTGTTCCGATGGCCCAGATTGGCTCGTAGGCGATGACGATGTTCTTCCACTCCTCTGCTGTGAGGTGGAATACAGAGCCCTGGAGCTCAGCCTTCACAACCTCCTCCTGCTTGTTTGCCTCACGCTCGTCGAGGCTCTCGCCGCAGCAGAATATCACTTTGAGACCGTTGGCGAGGGCGAGGTCAACCTTCTCCTTCAGTATCTCCGGAGTCTCGTTGTAGTACTCACGGCGCTCAGAGTGGCCGAGGATGACATACTCTGCACCTGTTGACTTGACCATTTCGGCAGACACCTCACCAGTGTATGCGCCTTTCTCCTTGTTTGCGCAGTTCTCTGCACTAAGCTTTATGCAGCTGCCCTTTATAACGTCAGCCACGCTTGCGAGGTGGATGAATGGTGTGCCTATGATAACCTCGCAGTTAGGGTTCTTTACTACTTCTGTCAGTTCTTTGGCGAGGGCTATGCCCTCCTGCAGGTTCTTGTTCATTTTCCAGTTACCTGCAACAATTTTTTTTGCCATAATCTTTGTAATAAATAATTTTATGTTTGTTTGGGTTGATGTCTTATGTATGCCGCTGTGCTGTGGCCTGTCTCTTCTTTATCATGGTCTCGAGACGTGTGACATCCGGCAGGCGGTTGTGACTCCATTTGCCCCTCACGACGCCTCTCTCTATCAGCATGAGGCCGGGGTTGCTGCGTATCATGGTCTTCAGCGTGGTGGCGTCGGTCATGCAGAAGGGGTATTCCGCGCCAGTGATATTCTGCCAGTGCCGCTGCGACTTCTCTGTGCTTGCTGTCAGACAGTAGAACGGCAGGCCGTTGTCCTGGCAGAACTCGTATATCTGGTCTATGTCGCCGAAGTTCTGGTCGTCGGCATTGTCGAGGTCGGGGGATATGAGGAGGAAGGTGTAGCCCTCTCTCCCGAGCACCATGTCTGTGATATCCTCGCCGCCGGCTGTCGTTATCGAGAAGTCATGTATCGGCGGCACATAGCCCTCCTTGACGGTCACAGTCTTCGAGTCGATGAATGTCCATGTCGAGTCGGGATAGTCGTCGAGGGTGAACTCACGGCGCTCTCCATTCTTCTCCATGATGAATGTTGTGTCGAAGACAGGCTGCTCGGCACCCTCCGGTATCTCCATCCCCGCCTTTATGTCTGCCCCGACATGGTACGGGCGGAAGTCTATGAGGGGGAGGTCATAGAGACACCAGAAGCTGAGGGCCACGGGGGTCAGCGTCAGCACCTGCCCCACAAGCATCTGGTTGGAGCGTGACATGAGTCTCCCGATATGTGTCGGCCGCCACGCCACAAGTGCCGCCATGGCCAGCAGGACGATGTTCTTCAGCAGCGTCTCGAGGTTTGTTAGCTTCAGCGCGTCGCCGAAGCAGCCACAGTCCTTGACAGGGTCGGCTATGTATATCCATACCGTCACCGCCGTCATGACGGTCATGAAGAGCAGCGTCAGCCTTGATGTCACCCTCCGCATGATAGCTGTCAGCATGAAAGCTCCTAACGTTAGCTCCAGACAGCTGAGCGCGACGGATGCCGTCATGGGCACGACATCGGGTACAGACAGCGACGGCGAGATGGCGGCGAGATAGTCCTGTATCTTGTATTGTGTCCCGAGAGGGTCTATGGCCTTCACGAATCCGGACACAAGGAATGTCAGGCCGAGGATTATGCGTGCTGTGTATAGGGCTATCGTCTTAGCTCTCTCCATGCTCTGTCAGCTTTATCACGCCGAATGTGGCGTAGTTTATGATGTCCATATAGTTAGAGCCGATGCCCTCAGAGACTGTCGTGCGGCCGCCGTGGTTCTCTATCTCCTTTATGCGCTCTATCTTCGTGAGGATGAAGTCGGTATAGCTGCTTGTCCTCATGCCCCGCCATGCCTCGTCATAGTCATGGTTTTTCTTCAGCATGAGCTTTAGACATTCATTGGCATAGCTGTCATACAGTGCCATGGCCTCATCGTTCGTCATGTCTATCTCGTCGACATAGCCGCGCTCGAGCTGTATCAGCCCCACTATGCCATAGTTTATGATAGCCATGAACTCGGGCAGTATTCCCTCGCCGACAAGCGTCTTGCCCTTCACCTCAAGCGAGCGTATGCGCTTCGCCTTGATAAAGAGCTGGTCGGTAAGCGACGACGGGCGCAGCATACGCCACGACGGCTTGTAGTCGTAGAGCTTCTTGTGGAATATGTCACGGCATTGGGACATGGCCTCGCCGAATTGCCTCTCTGTCTTCTGTGGGTCTTTGGCTGTCATGAGTGTTATAATCTTAAAATCACGGCAAAGTTACTCATTTTCATCGGAATGACCAAGTTATTCACAACCTTTTTGATTTGTACTAAGGTCTGTTAATCATAATTTATGTCGCTACGGCTGTTATTTCTCCCTTTGGGAGACTCCTCCCGACGCTTCTTGTGCCTCCGGTTTGTCATGGCGCTATAACTCTCGTGCCATGTTCCTCCATAGGTTACGTGTCCTGGAAGAGATATCTCTGGCAGATAGGACAGAGTGGCTGGAGTCTGATTATTCCCTTGTCTCCCGTCCAATGCACTAGCAATTATGCTTTAGAAGGCGCCCTCGTTTTCAGTCGAAAATGTGATCTCTGGGGCGTTGGCGGCATCGCCTGCTGACCACTGTGCCCTCTGTCTCACAACAGTCTCATGGCTATGGCGGCACATGCCTCGGCGTCGGCGAGGGCATGGTGGTGGCGGCTGAGGTCAAATCCGCAATATTCGGCCACTGTCTGCAGCTGATAATCGGGCAGCAGGCCCCTCAGGCGTGTCCGCGCCGTGCGGCACGTGCAATAGAATGTATATCCGGGATAGTCCATCTTGTACGCCTCGAAGACAGCCTTGAGGCAGCCCTCGTCGAACGGCGCGTTATGAGCCACGAGGGGCAGGCCCTCTATGCGTGGGGCTATCTCACGCCACACGTCGGGGAATGGCGGCGCATCCTCAACGTCAAGCATCGTGAGGCCGTGGACACGTGTTGTCCAGTATGTGAAGAAGTCAGGGCGGGGATAGATGAGGCTGTAGAGGGAGTCGGCTATCTCGCCGTCCCTGACTATTACGACGCCAACGCTGCATACGCTTGAGCGGCATTGGTTGGCTGTCTCGAAGTCTATGGCTGCAAAATCTTTCAGTTTCATGGTGCGGTTTCTTGCTAAGTAATGGGGTTACCAGTAAAGCCATGTGTCAGTTGCGAGTCACAAAAACCATTATAAACCCCTTGAAGAGTATGTGGGGGCCGAGCCCCTGGTGTCAGTCTTCCGTTAGGGTCTTATAAGAGCGAGCTCTTAACGCCCCTAACGGAAGCCCTACACCACCTTCTTTCAGAAGGCTACCATCCTCTTCAAGGCGATAAACATCAATGGCTGCATTTAACTTCGTTGAATATCGGCTGCGCTCGGCATAGCCTAAGCAAGCTTAGCTCTGCTCTCGCTTTCGTACCTTTGTACATGGGTATGGAAGTTTTTGTAATTCGTATTTTGTTCACTACAAATTTACAAAATTTTTGTCACATAGGCAAGCTTCTATACCCTTTTTGTTTTAGGAGATTACGTTATATATCGTTAACTTGCGAATCTTGAATAATTAATAGAACCTACCTTTAGGAAATCTTTCATGTTGCGGCGCGGCTCACGGCGTGGTGGAGTGAAGATGTCTGTGTCTGATATGCTGGCGTGTGTCGCCGTAGTGGTTCAGACGGAATATGCTGTGTTTAGGGCAATTTGATGTGGCTAAGTGTATTTCGTGGGTATTTGCTTACAATATGAAAGCTCGGCGTGGGCTTTTGCTTACGGTTTTCTTGCTGGTTCCTCAATATTATAAAAGGTACTGGATTACAATGTAAGAAGTGCTGAATGGAAGCCCCATTCAGCACTTCTTGCAGGCCAAAAAACACTGCTTACGGTTTGCATATTGTTTGTTTCTTTTTCTGACATCAGACCAATCGGGGAAAATCTGTAATCCGTTTTGTTTTTCTCAATATATTATCCGGAACTCTCATTTTATTGAAAAATATCCGACCTGTACGGTTGAAAGCCTTAACAAGCACGGGCTGAAAGCCCAACAGCGCA